>JBOGGU010000124.1:0-7007 GCA_050744085.1 Acidimicrobiales bacterium | reverse complement strand
GCCGTGCGGCGCCGCCGCGTCCCCCGCCGGGTCGCCGTGCGCCGCCGCCGCTTCCACGCCCGCGGCCCCGGAGGGCTCGGGGGCGGCGAACCAGGGAGAGGAACCAGCCTCGTCCCCTGGCAAGGGCATCGCCGGCTCCGGGATCGCGAACTCCAGGCCCAAGCGGGCCGCCAGGTCCCTGGCCACCCCAGCGATGCACATGGCGTCCGGCCGGTTGGTCTCGATGGCCAGGTCGTAGACCACCTCGTCCTCGATGCCCAGGGCGGCACCGAGCGGGGTGCCCGGCTCGGCGCCCACCAAACCCCGGCCCATCACCAACAAGCCGTCCGAATCCTCCGACAGGCCCAGCTCGGCGCCCGAGCAGAGCATCCCGTACGAGTCCACCCCGCGCATCCGCCGCTTGCCCACCTCCATCCCCCCAGGCAGGACAGCGCCGACGGTGGCCAGCGGAACCAGGTCCCCCACCTCGAAGTTCATCGCCCCGCAGACCACCTCCACCGAGCCGACCCGCCCCGCGTCCACCACCACGCGGCGGATGCGATCAGCCCCCGGTATCGCCGCGATCTCCACCACACGGCTCACCACGACTCCCTCCATGCCTGCCGGCACAGACTCCACGCCCTCGACCACCATTCCCAGGTCGTCCAGGGCCCTTCCGAGCTCGGCAACCGACTCAGGGTCGCCCGCCCGGGCCTCGAAAGGCGCAAACTCGCACATCCAGCTCAGCAACACCCGCATGGACCCGCCCGCCTCAGAGCTGGGTCAGGAATCTGATGTCGTTCTCCTGCAGCACCCGCATGTCCGCCAGCCCGTGGCGCATCTGCACCAGCCGGTCGATCCCGAAGCCGAAGGCAAACCCCGACCACTCCTCGGAGTCGATGCCGCAGTTGGCGAACACCGCGGGGTCGACCATGCCGCATCCCCCCAGCTCGACCCAGCCGGTCTCCGAGCAGGTCCGGCACCCCTCCCCCCCGCAGATCGTGCAGGTCACCTCCAGCTCGGCTGAGGGCTCGGTGAAGGGGAAAGAACCGGGGCGCAGGCGCGAACGAACCGACGGCCCGAAGTACGCCCCGATGAAGGCCTCGATGGTCCCCGCCATGTCGCCGAAGGTAATCCCCCGGTCCACGACGAGGGCCTCGATCTGGTGGAACTCGGGGCGGTGGCGGGCGTCGGCAGTCTCACGGCGGTACACCCGTCCAGGGACCACCACGTAGATGGGCAGCGGCTGGGATTGCATGACCCTCACCTGCATTGGCGAGGTGTGGGTGCGCAACAGGACAGACTCCGGCTCACCGAGGCGCAGGTAGAAGCTGTCCTGGGAGGCCCTGGCCGGGTGGGCCGGCGGGTAGTTGAGCGCCTGGAAGTTGTTCCAGTCGGTCTCTACCTCTGGCCCCTCCGCCACGGTGAAACCCATGCCCACGAAGGTGTCCTCCAAGGTGTCCCGGGCTTGGGTGACCAGGTGGTGGTGCCCGGGTAGCGAGGCCGGCAGGACGGAGGTCAAATCGAGGCGGTCGGCCTCCATGCGGTCAGCGAGCTCGGCGGCGCCAAGGCCGGAGCGGCGTTCCTCGAATGCGGCCGACAGGCGGGCACGCACGGCGTTGAGGGCGGCGCCGGCCGCAGGGCGCTCCTCCGGCGTCAACCGACCAAGCTCGCGCTGGGCCAGCGCAAGCACCGAGCGCTTGCCTAGGACCTCGGCCTCCAGCGCATCCAGCGCATCCAAGGTCACAGCCCGAGCCAACGACGCTGTCGCCTCCGACTCTGCTACCCCCAACTCAGCGAGACTCACCTCCAGCGACCGCCAACCGCCGAACTGGGGTAGTTGAACCGCGTTATATGTGGTTCAACTACCCCAGTTCGACACGAACCCACCGCAAGGGACGGGATCAACGGGATCAACGGGCTCGGTCCATCACCGGCAGCGTGAAGCGAAATTCCGCCCCCCTCCCAGGCAGGTTGCTCACACCCAGCCGGCCGCCGTGAGCCTCCACCAGGCCCCGGCTTATCCATAGGCCGAGGCCCGAGCCGGTGGGACGCCCCTCCGCCCGGCGGAAGAACTTGTCGAACACCTGCGCCAGGTCCTCCGGCTTGATCCCCTCCCCGGCGTCGCGCACCGCCACGGCAACCTCGGGCCCGTCGGCCTCGCCCAGCACCTCCAGCCCGGAGAGCGAGCCGTACTTGCAGGCGTTCTCGACCAGGTTGGTAAGCACCTGCACCACCTTGTCCGGGTCGGCCCAAGCCAGCGGGAACGGGCGCGGGAACTCCACGCTGGCCTCCAACTCGGCGTACTCCATCCGGACCTTGTCGAGCACGCTCTCAGCCAGCTCGGCCAAGTCGACGGGCTGGCGCCGCAGGACCAACCGCCCCGACTCCAGCCGGCTGATGTCCAGCAGCTCGGTGATGAGCCGGGTCACCCGGTCGGCGTCGTGGTTCACCTGCTCCAGCATCATCTTGGCCTGCTCCGAGCTGAGGCGGTCCCAGCGGTTGAGCAACAGGCTGGTATAGCCCTTCACCGACGTGAGCGGCGACCGCAGCTCGTGGCTCACCGTCGAGACGATCTCGATGCCGGTGGCCAGGCGGTGCATCCGCCGGTGGGCGTCCCGGGCCACCACGGTGACGCCGGTGAGCCGGTTTGCGGCGTCACGCTGGTACGCCCCGGTGACCAGCGTCGCGACGTCCCGCCCGTCGGCCCGGCGCAGCTTGACCTGCTGCTCGGGGATCAAGCGCACCGAGCGCAGGGCAGACGAGCGGTGCCACCCAGACGCCCACAGCGCCCGGCCGTCCTCGCCTCTCGGGTGCAGCAGGGCGGCGCAGTCCGCGCCGACCAGGTCGCACACCGGGTGCCCGGTCAGGCCAGCGGCGGCGGCGTTCGCAGCCAGGACCACCCGCTCGGCGTCGAGCACGAAGACGGCGTCAGGCAGCAGGTCGAGCAGATCCGGATCGGCCCCGACACTCAACGGCCTGCCCCCACCTCGCGCTGGCGGACGGCCTCGAAGCAGAGCAGGGCGGCGGCCATCCCGACGTTCAGCGATTCGGCCCGCCCCTTCATCGGGACCGTCACCCTCTCGTCGATGACCGAGTCCAGATCCGGGGCCAGGCCGCAAGCTTCGTTACCGAGAACCAAAGCCAGGGGCACGGCCAGGTTGGCCTCGGTGTGCGGCCTTCCCCCGCTGGCCACCGCGGCCAGGCACCTGATCCCCCAGCTCCTGATTGCATCCAGCACGTCGAGCGCCTCGCCTCCGGTCACGAGCCTCAGGTGGAACACTGCACCGGCTGACGCCCTCACCGTCTTGGGGTTGTAAACGTCGACCGAGCCGTCGCACAAGACTACCCCGTCGGCCCCTGCCGCCTCGGCGCTGCGCAGGACGGTGCCTGCGTTGCCCGGGTCGCGCACCCCGACGCAGACCACCACCAGGGTCGCCTCGGACAGCGAGTCCAGGGGCGAGTCGCAGAACGGTGCGACGGCGAGCAGGGGCTGGGGGGTGATCGTGTCTGCCACCCTCTCCATCACCCCGAGAGCGAGGTCGTGCATCCTGACCCCTGAGTAATTTGCTCTGCGCAGCACAGCCTCAGTGCCCACTTCCGACCACGCCGCCGGCGCCGCATATACCCCCTCGAGGCTGACGCCGGCGTCGAGAGCCACCGAGATGAGCTTGGCACCCTCGACCACAAAGGCCCTCTCCTCCTGGCGGAAGCTCCGGCTGCGCACGAGCCGGCGGAGGCGCTGGACCCTTCCGTGGCGCCACCCCAGCGCTGGCGCCACCCTCAGGTGGCGGTGCCGCTCGCCGGTGCCTTGCCCTCCTCCACCTTGCCCTCCACGACCTTGCCCTCTTCCACCTGGTCGCCGGCCGGGCTCGGGTCGGGCGGGCTCGGGTCCGGGCCCTCGGAGTGGACCTCGGCGACTGCCTCCTCGATGACGTCGGCCACCTCCTCGACAGTGGCGTCCAGCGCCTCGGTCGCCTCAGCGGTCTCGGGCTCCGGCGTCACTGCGGGCTCGCTCGTGGCCGCCGTTGCCAGGGGTGTGCCACCGGCGACCCTGACCAGCTCGGCGAAGGCGACCGGGTCGCGCACCGCTATGTCGGCCAGGATCTTGCGGTCCACAGCCACCTCGGCGACCCGCAGGCCCGCGATGAATCGACTGTAGCTCATCCCGTGGACCCGCGCAGCCGCGTTGATCCTGGTGATCCACAGCTGGCGAAAGTCGCCCTTGCGCGCCCGACGGTCCCGGTACGCGTACTGCATCGAGTGCATGACCTGCTCGTTGGCAGCCTTGTAGCTACGGCTCTTGTTCCCGTAATAGCCCTGTGCTGCCTCCAGCACCGCCCGGCGGTGCTTCTTTCCGTGAACTGATCGCTTTACCCTTGCCATGAGGGACTCCTTTTCGCTTCTCGGTGCGAGGGGCTAGATGCCGAGCAGGCGCCTGGCCTGGCGTCGGTCGCCCTTGGACAGGTCCGTCTCGCGGCCCAGCCGGCGAGTGCGGGTGCTGGGCTTCTTCTCGAGCAAGTGGGAACGGAACGCCTTGCGGCGCCGGATGCGTCCGGTGCCCGTCACCTTGAAGCGCTTGGCTGCGCCCTTGTCAGTCTTCATCTTCGGCATCGTTCGCCCCCTCCTCGGTGGCGGGTTCGTCGGTAACGGGCGCTGGCGCCGCTCCGTTGAGCGCCGCCTCGCTCGGCGGGGCTTGCGCCTCCCGATCGCGCTTTTGCTCGTCGCGCTTTTGCTCGTCGCGCTTGTGGCCATCGCGCGAAACCTGCTGGGCTCGGCGGTCGGGGGCCAGCACCATGGTCATGTTGCGCCCGTCCAGGCGGGGGACCGCCTCGACCTTGGCGTTGCCGTCCATCTGCTCGGCTATCCGGTCGAGGATCGCCTTGCCCAGCTCCTGGTGGTACACCTCCCGGCCTCGGAACATGATCGTGATCTTTACCTTGTGGCCCTCTGTCAGGAATCGGGTGACCTGGCGTGTCTTGGTGTCGAAGTCCGCAGCGCCGATCTTGGGCCGGTACTTCATCTCCTTGACCGCGATGTTGGTGGTCTTGCGCCTCGACTCCTTGGCTCGCTGGGCGGCGTCGAACTTGAACTTTCCGTAGTCCATGATCCGGCACACCGGCGGAGAAGCCTGCGGCGCCACCTCGACCAGGTCCAAGTCCATCTCGCGCGCAACCTGAAGGGCCTCGGGCAGCGGCTTGATGCCCAGCTGGGCGCCCTGGGGGCCTACCAGTCGGACCTCTCGCGCCCGGATGCGCTCGTTGATCCTGGGCTCGTTGGTGCTGGACGCGGTGGCTATGCGGCATCACTCCTGTCATGGGCGGGAGCGGCGCCGACCGGTGACCCAAGCTCGCCTCCGTGCTGCGAGGCGGTCAGGTGGGGGTATCCCAGTGAGGAGGCCCCGCTTCCCTCTTCGATTGTGTCGCCTAGGCTAGCAGGTCGTGAGCACACTATGGACCCCCGGCGGCGAGCACCGCGTACAACCACCCCCCCCGTCTGGGCCCTCGGCTCCGGTGCCAGGGCGTGGCGAGCCCACCTCGGCTGCGGCTGATGCGGAGGACGCAGAACTCAGCGAGGCCGAGATGGCCATCATACGAGACCAGCTCCTGGCCACCCCTATCGAGATGCAGGTGGCCAACCACGCAGTCGGCCTCTACGAGCTGGCCGCGTTCCACCTGTCCATCGAGCCCCCCCGGCTGGCCCAGGCCAGCGTCTGCCTCGACGGCCTGGCCGGGCTGCTGGACGCCCTGGCAGGCCGGCTTGGGCCCTACGAGGCTCAGCTACGGGACCAGCTCACCCAGCTCCGGCTCTTCTTCGTGCAGCTCAGCGAAGGGGACCGCGATGCGCAAGCGGGGGCAACGCAGTGACGTTCGTGGCCCACAGACGGGCGCCAGGACCGGGCTCAATTTCGTAGAAAACCTCTGTTCCCACCTCGATCGAGCGCGTGCCGTCGGCCACGGCGGTGCAGTGGAAGGGGGTCGGGGCACCGCTGGCGTCCACGACGGTGCCGAGGCCCCTTTCGAAGTCGAACCCTGCCACCCGGCCCCGATGGATCATCTAGCTAGTGCACGATCTTGGACAGGGCCAGCTCCAAGATGTCGGTGGCCCCGGCGTCCTTGAGCGCGGGGATGAGGGTGTTGATCTGGGACTTCGGCACCACCGCCTCCATGGCGTAGCCGTCCTCGCCCGATAGCTGGGACACCGTCGGCGTGCGGGCCGAGGGCAGGACGCCCAGGACGGCGTCGAAGTCGGCCGCCGACACGTTGAGCTTGACCAGCACCTTGTCCCTGGCCTCGAGTGCCCCTTGGAGCAGCGTCCGGAGCTGGCACATCGCTGCGAAGCGGTCGGGGTCGGCGGCCGAGTCGACGTTGGCGACCAGCTCGGTGCGCGAGACCAGGACGGTGTCGAGGATCCGCAGGCCCGCAGCGTGCAGGGCCCGGCCGGTCTCGGTGATCTCCACGACGGCGTCGGCGATGTCGGGGATCTTGGCCTCGGTGGCTCCGTACGACAGGCGGATGTCTGCGTCCACTCCGTTTGCCGACAAGAACTTCCCGGTGAGCTCGGGGTACTCCGTCGACACCCTGGGGCGTGCGCCGAGGCAAGCCAGGTCGGCCACCGTGGTGACGGGAGAGCCCTCGGCCACGGCAAGCACCACCCGGATCGGGTTGGACGTCGCCTTGGAGTAGGCCAGCTCACCCAGGGAGACCACCTCCGCGCCGGTCTCGGCAATCCAGTCCCTCCCGGTGATGCCGAGGTCGAACAGCCCGTCCTCCACGTAGCGGGGGATCTCCTGGGGCCGCAGGATCCTCACCTCCGCGATGCGGGGGTCGTCCACCGTGGCCCGGTAGTCGACGGTGGAGCTGCGAACCACGGCCAGGTCGGCCGCATCGAACAGCTCGAGGGTGGCGCGCTCCAGGGACCCTTTAGGCAGGACGACTCGCAACACGGCAGTCAGGCAGTCCGCAGGTCGGGCGCGGGGGCGGCCGGGGCGGCCGAGGCGGGCGCGGGCGGCGCGGCGGGGGCGGGGG
>JBOGGU010000123.1:0-4564 GCA_050744085.1 Acidimicrobiales bacterium | reverse complement strand
GCATCGCCTGCGCTGCGCCCGGTTGCGACGCGCCAGTACCTCAGCGCTTTGGGCCCGGCCGGCCGGCCCTCTACTGCTCGTTGGGCTGTCGGCCCAGCCATCGACAACCCGGCGTTGTCGGTGTTGTAGCCTGGAGGCGTGAGCTACGCCAACCCATTGGACGTGATGGGCCTCCCGGCTTACCTTCAATGGGAGGAGGGCCAGCCTGCCAGACACGAGCTGGTGGGCGGACGCATCTATGCCATGAGCGGGGGCACCGAACGTCACGGCCTCATGGTTGCCTACTTGTTCTCCTTGGTGGCTCCTGCGGCCTACGCTGCGGGTTGCCGTCCTTTCACCGAAGGCCGCAGGCTCAAGGTTCCCGCCGGCGACCTCTACTATCCGGACCTTCTGGTGGTGTGCGGACCCTCAGGAGCGGATCTCTACGAGACCGATGCGAGCTTCGTCGTCGAGGTGCTCTCGCCCAGCACGCGGGGGACCGATCGACGAGAGAAGCTGCGCGGCTACCAGACGCTGCGCTCCATCCAGGCGTACGCGCTGGTGGAGCCAGACATCCGCCGGATCGAGATCGCTCGCTGGCAGGACGGCGAGGTCACATGGACATCCTTTGGGGCTGGCGACACCGTCGACACCCCGTACAGCACCTGGGAGCTGGATGCAATCTATGAGGCGATCGACTCGATGGCGACGTTCTGAGGTAGATCCGAGGCCCAGGTATAGCCGACCGCTCGTGTCATGGCGGCGACGTCGCCGTCCAGCACGGAGACCCGGCCGCACGCAAATGCTACCGTGCGGCTGTCGCCCGGTTCGTGTCAGGATGGGCCACTGATGGGTCCGAGGGAGATGGGTCGAGGACCGTGGTGTAGGGCTCGGTGCTCTCGATGGCCTTGGACATGGCGTCGTAGATCTGAAGAATGAGCCTCTGCGTGCGGAACTCGCCGTGGGCCGCTATGTCCTTGCGCTTTGACGATGGGGAAGGTGTCGCAGATGTAGCCCACGTCGTCGCGCTCGATGCCGTAGAGGTGGAAGTAGCAGGCGTCCAGCTCGGCTCGCGAAGCGCCCGGCGCTGGTCGTCCCAGCGAAACGGCGGCCCGTCGTATCCCAGGTCAAGGGCGAATCGCTCCAGGTCCCAGGCCGTGTAGGTCAGCTCCAACACCCGGTCCAACACCCAGTCGTCCAACCATTTGTCCTGGTCCCAGGGCGTCCGCTGGCTGTAGGTCTCGGGCGGGAGCACGGGGAGCTGCTCGGCGGTATCCTGGGGAATGCTCGGCTGGCGGCGCCCTTGCGCGAGCTCTCCCGCTGGCTTTCCCGCCGCGGCGTGCCCGCCTACGTCCTGCCCCCCGGTGTGCTTCCGAGGCCCGCCCGTTACGTCCCGCACATCTACACCGACACCGAGCTGGCGGCCTTGTTTGCCCAGACCGACCGCTGTCATTACTGCTCGGCGGTCCCGTTCCGCCACCTCGTCATGCCGGTGCTGTTCCGCACCATCTATGCCTGCGGCCTGCGTGCCTCAGAAGCCCGCCTGCTTGCCGTCGACGACGTCGACCTCGACTCCGGTGTCCTGCAGATCCGGGACGCGAAGGGCGGCAAAGACCGCCAGGTGCCCGTCAGCGAGCCGCTTCGTCAACGCCTTGGCGACTACCACGCTCAGGTCGCCGGGCGCACCGATGGGGAGTGGTTCTTCCCCGGCAGCCCCGGTGCCCCGCTCTCCCTCGGGAACCTCGACAAGAACTTCCGTCGCTTCTTTTGGCAGGCCCGCATCTCCCATGGGGGCAGGGGCCACGGCCCCCGTGTGCATGATCTCCGCCACACCGCGGCGGTCAACAACCTACGTGCGTGGTTCGCGCGCGGTGAGGACGTCGGCGCGTTGTTGCCGGTCCTGCAGGCCTACATGGGCCACGCCTCCCCTGACGACACGGCCTACTACCTCAGGCTGACCGCCGAGTCTTACCCTCACATCACCGCTCAGGTTCGACGCGCCATCGGCGAGGTCGTCCCACCGCTTCGCGGAGGGTCGCGCGATGGCGAGTGACTTCGCGCTGTTCCTGGGGCGTTTCCTCACCGCCTACCTGGCCGGGCTTCGCGGCTGCTCGCCGAACACGGTGGCGTCGTATCGCGACACCTTCAAGCTGCTCATCGTGTTCTTTCGCGACGACCGCTCCATCCCGCCCGAAAAGCTCACCCTCGAGCTCATCGACGCTCGGGCAATTGTCGGGTTCTTGGACTGGCTCGAAGACGTCAGGCACAACAGCGTGTCGACGCGGAACCAGCGTCTCGCCGCGATCGCCTCGTTCTTCCGGTGGATGCAATCGGAAGACCCTGTTCGGATGGCCTGCTGCCAGGACATTCTTGCCATCCCCGCGAAGAGACAGTCCCAACCGGGCGTGAACCACCTGAGCGTCTGCCAGACCCGTCTCCTGCTCGGTGAACCCGACCGGTCCACCCGGCGGGCGCGGCGTGACGCGACCTTGCTCGCCACCCTCTACGACACCGCAGCAAGGGTGCAGGAGCTCGCCGACCTCACCGTCCGCGACGTCCGACTCGAGGCCCCGGCCATGGCGGCCTTGACCGGAAAGGCCAACAAGACCCGTCACGTCCCCCTCGGCGACAACACGGCGGCACTGCTCGACGCCTACCTCGCCGAACAGCATCTTGATCGACCCGGTCACGACGATGACGCGGTGTTCGTCAACCAGCACGGTCACAAGCTCAGCCGCGGCGGGATCGCCTGGATCATCGCCAAGTACCAGGCCATGACTGGCGATCCAGTGCTCACGAAGGCCGAGCTCAGTCCTCACGTGCTGCGCCATAGCCGGGCTATGCACCTCTACGACGCGGGCGTTCCGCTGCCCTACATCCGCGACATCCTCGGCCATGTCGACCTGTCCACGACCGAGATCTACGCCCGTGCCTCCACCGAAGCCAAGCGCAGGGCCCTCGAAGCCGCCTACGTCGACATCGTCTCTGGCGACCTGCCCGAATGGAACCAGGACGCCGGACTGCTCGACTGGCTCGCCGCGCTCTGAAGGCCCTGGCGTTATGTGCAGCGCTCGGCCCCGGTCCCCGTCCTCACCAGGGCTGATGGGTCAACGCTGCACATAACCCAGCGCTGTCCATAAGGTGGCTTATGTACAGCTGTACATAAGCCACCTTGGGGCGTGCCGGTCTTGGTATCCCTCGTCACCCCGTCCTCGGAAAAGGACGCCTGCTTTGAGGAATGCCTTCACCAGACCCAGGACGCGCTTGTCCCCGATCCGATCCCGCACCCGGTCCATGAGGCCGGTATGTGAGATCTCGTCGAAGCAGGCCTTGATGTCACCTTCAAGCACCCAGGTGTAACCCTGACTGGCAAACAGGTGAATCTCAGCTATGGCGTCCTGCGCCCGGCGACGAGGACGGAAGCCGTAGGAGCACGGCTTGAAGTCCGCCTCGAAGATCGGTTCGAGGACCAGCTTTAGGCTGGCTTGCACGCAGCGGTCCAAAGCGGTTGGGATGCCGAGGCGGCGGACCTTGCCCGACGCTTTCGGGATCATCCGTTCCCGCACCGGCAACGGCTCGAACCTGCCTACCTTGAGGTTGTCTCGCAGCACTGGCAGGATCGTGTCCGTCCCGAAGAGGATGTCGCGGGGTTTCACGCCATCGACTCCGGCCGAACGTGCGCCCCGATTGCCCCGCACACGAGCCCACGCCACGGTAAGGAAGGCGGGATCGCACACGAGGTTGAACAGGTCACAGAACCGACGATTGGGGCTGTCGGTCGCCCATTGGTGCAGCTTGGTCTGGATTCCCAGTACCCGGGCCTCAGCTTCTGCAAGCGTCGGCCATGGTGCGTCGATGTTCATCGGCGACCTCCTAGCGTGCCAGTACCTCCACTACGGACTCGCTGGGTCCCTTCGCCATGTGGACGGCTTTCCCGTCGCCGGACTACTACGGACCCTCCGCCCCATCCCTGGGTCATCAGCCGACAGCGGACCTGCCCGCCTACGCACTGGCGGTGCGAAGGGGAGGGCGGCCCAGAGATGGTTCCCACGTTCACCATGTCCCGGTTGACAGGATCGGCGCCCAGCTATGCCCCTGCGGCCTTGCCACGGCTACGCCGCAGGCTTTCACCGTGGCCTCCTGGTCGGCGTTACCCACCGACGTCGGAGTTGCCTTCCCGTCAATCAGGTTGGCGCGCACCGCTGCCCAGCCCATATCCACCAGATTGGAGCTGGTTCCACGCTTGAGGGGGTTCAACCACTGGTTCACTCTCGTTACGCCTCTCTGTCTCGCTTGCCGGACCCGGACCGTCTGGTAGTGCCGATCCGTCCCGTCGTTGTCAGGGCTGCTTGCCGCCCTTCCGAGCGCTTCCTCGGTAAGGCTGCCCTCAGCTTCACCGAGCTGCTGCGACAGCCCGGTGAGGTGGGTCTCTCACCCGCCTCCGGGTACATGGCGCCTCGTGGCGCACGTGGGATCGGACCGGGACGCGGTGTCTGCCTCTCGACAGGTCCGTCTCCCCGGCCCGTCCCCCGAACCGGACTTGCGGCTTCCACCGCATCCGGCTCTCCACGAGTCCATGCCGCAG
>JBOGGU010000122.1:0-34107 GCA_050744085.1 Acidimicrobiales bacterium | reverse complement strand
CCTCGACGAACCGTCAAGACGGCACCAGCCGATCCCGGCCGGATAGGACCGTCACCGCCACCCGGCAACGAGTGGCTCCGAAGCCTGTTCTCGTCCAAAGTGACAGATGAGACAGATTTCGGAACGGCACCAGAGCTTCGTTGTTCGCTACGACGCAACGATAGGTGAGGGCGGCTTCGTGTTCGCTTTCGACGCGGCCGACCTCACGGAGAACATCACCCAAGAGCTGGCGATCGGCGGCGTGATCGGCTGCGACCCAGCCGACACAGTCGAGCACATCCGGCGCCTCAAGCGCATCGCTGCGGAAGGCGGGCTGACGTTGGTCCCAGGCCACGACCCGCAGGTCTGGCCGGCGCTCACCGAGTCGCTGGCATCAGCGGGCGGCCACCCGCCGGCACCCGCTCGCACCCAATAAGGTCACGGCCAAATGCGCATCTCGCCCCACGAGTCCGAACGACTGCTGATCCATGTCGCCGCCAACCTGGCCCGCGAGCGCCAGGCCAGGGGGCTGCTCCTCAACCACCCCGAGTCGGTGGCGATCCTCAGCTCGTTCGTGCTGGAAGGGGCCAGGGACGGCCGCTCGGTGTCCGACCTCATGGAGGCGGGGCGCCAGGTACTGCGCCGCGAGGACGTGATGGAGGGTATTCCCGAGCTCGTCGGGGTGGTCCAAGTGGAGGCCACCTTCCCCGACGGGACCAAGCTGGTGACCCTCCACAGCCCGATCCCATGATCCCCGGCGAGCTCCTCCTCGGCGACGGCGCGGTCCATCTCAACGCTGGCCGGCCGGTCACCACCCTGGCCGTCCGCAACCTGGCCGACCGCCCGATCCAGGTCGGCTCCCACTACCACTTCGCCGAGGCCAACCCGGGCCTCGAGCTCGACCGAGCGGCGGCGTGGGGCCTGCGCCTGGACGTTCCCGCGGGAACGTCGGTGCGCTTCGAGCCCGGCATCGAGACCCAGGTCCACCTGGTCCCCCTGGCCGGCGCCCGCGTAGTCCCAGGCCTTCGGAATATGGTCGGTGGTCCCCTCGACCCGCGCCCACCCAACCGAGGCGCGCCCGAGCCAGGCGCGCCCGAGCCAGGCGCGCCCGAGCCAGGCGCGCCCGAGCCAGGCACGCCCGAGCCAGGCACGCCCGAGCCAGGCGCGCCCGAGCCAGGCACGCCCGGTGTCTGAGCTCCCCCGCTCCCGCTACGCCGCCCTCTACGGCCCGACCACCGGGGACCGGATCCGCCTGGCCGACACCGACCTGTTGGTCGAGGTCACCGAGGACCACTGCGCCGGGGGCGACGAGGCGGTCTTCGGTGGTGGCAAGGTGATCCGGGAGTCGATGGGCCAGTCGCGGGCTACCCGGGCCGAGGGTGCGCCGGACCTGGTGATCACCGGGGCGGTGATCCTCGACCACTGGGGGGTGGTCAAGGCGGACGTGGGCATCCTTGACGGCCGCATCGTCGGGATCGGGCGGGCGGGCAACCCCGACATCATGGACGGCGTCGACCCTGCCCTGGTGATCGGCCCCTCGACCGACATCCTGGCGGGCAACAAGATGATCCTCACCGCAGGGGGCGTGGACTGCCACGTGCACCTGGTCTGCCCCCAGCTGGTCCCCGAAGCCCTGGGGGCCGGGATCACCACGCTCGTCGGCGGGGGCACCGGCCCGACCGAGGGGACCCGGGCCACCACAGTCACTCCCGGTCGCTGGGCGTGCGCCCGGATGTTGGAGGCCCTGGACGGCCTGCCGGTCAACGTGGCCCTGCTCGGCAAAGGCAACACCGTGTCTCCCGAGGCTCTGTGGGAACAGCTCCGCGGCGGGGCCTCGGGGTTCAAGCTCCACGAGGACTGGGGCTCGACCCCCGCGGCCTTCGACGCCTGCCTGAGCGTCGCCGATGCTGCCGGGGTCCAGGTGGCGCTGCACTCCGACACCCTCAACGAGGCGGGGTTCGTCGAGGACACCCTGGCTGCCATCGGGGGTCGCGCCATCCACGCCTACCACACCGAAGGGGCCGGCGGCGGCCACGCCCCCGACATCATCGTGGTGGCTGGCCAGGCAAACGTGCTCCCTTCTTCGACCAACCCCACCCGTCCCCACACGGTCAACACCATCGACGAGCACCTCGACATGCTGATGGTCTGCCATCACCTCAACCCGGCTGTGCCAGAGGACCTGGCCTTTGCCGAGAGCCGGATCCGCCCTTCCACGATCGCCGCGGAGGACATCCTCCATGACATCGGGGCGATATCCATGATCGGCTCGGACTCCCAGGCCATGGGGCGCATCGGCGAGGTGGTGATACGAACCTGGCAGACCGCTCACGTGATGAAGGCCCGCAGGGGCGCCCTGCCCGGCGACGGGCACGCGGACAACCTCCGGGCCCGCCGCTACGTGGCCAAGTACACCATCTGCCCCGCAGTGGCCCACGGCCTCGAAGCCGAGGTCGGGTCGGTGGAGGTGGGGAAGCTTGCCGACCTGGTGCTGTGGGAGCCCGGATTCTTCGGGGTACGGCCGCACGTGGTGCTCAAAGGGGGCATGGCAGCGTGGGCGGCGATTGGCGACGCCAACGCCTCGATCCCCACTCCCGAGCCACTACTCCCCAGGCCGATGTGGGGCGCATCGCCGCCTGCCGCCGCAGCCAACAGCCCTCGCCTTCGTCTCGCCCGCCGCCCTCGACGACGGCTTGGCGGAGCGTTTGGAGCTGCGCCGCCGGCTCGTGGCGGTGGCGGATGTGAGGCGACGCACCAAGGCGGACCTGCTCGAGAACGATGCGCTGCCGGACATCCGGGTCGACCCGGAGAGCTTCAGCGTGTGCATCGACGGCGCGGTTGTCGAGGCGGCGCCGGCCGAGGTGCTGCCCATGGCACAGCGATACTTCCTGTTCTGATGGGCTTCGTACCTTGATGGGGCGTGCTCTGCCGGTGGCGGCGCTGCTGCTGGCCGACGGCCGGTTCCCCAACGGCAGCCACGCCCATTCTGGCGGGGTCGAGGAGGCGGCGAAGGTGGGCTTGGTGAGCGATATGGCCAGCCTGAGGGCCTTCTTGGTCGGGACGGCGAGGACGGCCGGCCTGCTCTCCGCCGGTTTGGCTGCCGCTGCCTGCTCGATGGTCCAGGGTGGACCAACTTCAAGCGACGACGCGGTAGCAGGGAGCGAGCGCACGAGCGCAGTCGGCGACCGGCTCGACGAACTGCGGGCCCTCGATGCCGAAGCCGACGCCCGCATGAGCTCTTCGGCCCAGCGCCGGACCTCTCGCCAGCGCGGCCGCCAGCTCCTCCGAGTCGCAAGGGCCGCGTGGCCAGGCCCGCTCCTCGACGCACTGGCTGGGGCAGTGAACCAGCCCCACCACGCAGTGGTCCTCGGGACGGCGGCGGCGGAGGCCGGCCTCACGCCCGCCGACGCCGCCGCGTGCGCAGCTCACGAGGCCGTCGCCGGCCCAGCCGGGGCCGCCGTGCGCCTGCTTGGCCTGGACCCGATCGCCGTGGCCGCGATGCTCGCCGAGCTTGCTCCGCTCCTCGACCGCATATCGGCCGAGGCGGCCGCCTGCGTCCCAAGTTCTGGCGCCACCCTGGTGGGGTCCGGGTGGATGGCCCGTCTACCCGCCCCGGCAGGTCCGCTCCTGTGCCACCTGGCCGAGGCCCATGCCGATCGTGAGGGGCGCCTCTTTGCCTCCTGAGACCGCCCGGCCTGAGACGGCTTGGCCTGAGACGGCCCGGCCTGAGACGGCTTGGCCTGAGACGGCCCGGCCTGAGACGGCTTGGCCTGAGACGGCCCGGCCTGAGACGGCCCGGCCTGAGACGGCCCGGCCTGAGACCGCCCGGCCTGAGACGGCCCGGCCTGAGACCGCCCGGCCTGAGACCGCCCGGCCTCAAGGGCCACCCGGCCGCCCTCGACGCCTGGGAATAGGCGGCCCGGTCGGCTCGGGCAAGACCGCCCTTGTCGCCGCGATCTGCGTCCAGCTGTCGGGCGAGCTCAGCATCGGCGTGGTCACCAATGACATCTACACGACCGAGGATGCCGACTTCCTGCGCCGAGCCGGGGTCCTGGACGACGAACGGATCCGGGCGGTCGAGACCGGCTGCTGCCCCCATACCGCCATCCGGGACGACATCTCGGCCAACCTGGAGGCCGTCGAGTCGTTGGAGCAGGCCGTCGAGGGCCTGGACCTGGTGGTCATCGAGAGCGGGGGAGACATTGACCGCAACCTTCAGCTCCGGCCTGGTGGACGCCCAGATATTCGTCATCGACGTTGCCGGGGGCGACAAGGTGCCCCGCAAGGGGGGACCGGGCATCACCATGGCAGACCTGCTGGTCGTCAACAAGGTCGACCTCGCCGCAATGGTGGGAGCCGACCTGGAGGTGATGACAACCGATGCACAGGCCCGGCGCGGCTCGATGCCCACGATTTTCACCTGCCTGGCGGCTCGCGACGGAGGGACCGAGGTCACGAGTTGGGTCCGTCAATGGGCCACCGCTCGTTGACCAAGCCATCGGGTCCACGATGAGCACAGCGCCAGCGTGATCTCCTCCACCAGCGCCGTGATCGACCTCGGTCCCGGCGGGGCCCCCACGTACGTCGGGCTGCGCTCCGCCGCTCCCCTGCTTCTCCAGCCAACGCCGGAGGCCCTCTACCTGGTGGGTAGCGCTGCTGGCCCGCTCGGGGGAGACCAGGTTTCACTCGACCTGCGCGTCCGCCCCGGGGTTGCTCTCACCGTCCGCTCGGTGGCAGCGACGATTGCCCGCCCGGGCCCACGTCGAAGCGAGTGCTCCCACCTGGCGATCTCGGTCGACCTCGCGGATGGGGCATCGCTGCGATGGCTTCCAGAGCCGGGTGTGGCGGGCGAGGGCTGTCGCCACCTCGTCGACGCCGAGGTGCGCCTGGGCCGCGGCTGCACGCTGATCTGGCGGGAGGAGCTGATCCTGGGCCGGCACGGCGAAGCGCCCGGGTCGTGGGCGTCCAGCCTGCGAGTCGACCTCGACGGGCAACCGCTCCTGCGACAGTCCCTGGACCTGGGCGCCTCCGCTCCCGGCTGCGACGGGCCGGCAATCGCCGGTGACGCCCATGCGGTCGGGTCCCTCCTGATCGTCGAACCCACCCTGGCGTGGACCTCGCCTCGCCCGCCACCCGTGCCCGATCCGGCAGGCCGGGTAAGGGTCATGGCCCTCGCTGGGCCAGGCCTGCTGGTGAGCGCACTTGCCTCGACCGCAACGGGCCTTCGCCAGCTCCTCACCAGTGCAGCTGAGCTAGCTAGCGACCTAGGCACCCACCCCAACTCCTCACGGACCTCCAAATTCGGTGATACACCCTCTGAGTACACTGGTAGTTATGGTTGATGGGGTGCTCGAAGCGGTGGCGGCACTGGAGTGTGTGCTGGCCGACTTCGAGCCTGGGACGCTGTCGGGCCCAGATGCGGCCAAGATGGTGGACACCTTCGCCAAGGGCGAGCGACTGTGTGCAACCGGCAAGGCCCTGTGCGCCCGGCGGGCCACCGAGGCCAGGGTGCATCGCGCCGAGGGGCATCACAGCCCTGCGGCCTGGCTGGCTGCTCGCACCGGCGACAGCGTGGGTGACGCCATCCAGGCCCTATCGAGTGCCAAGGCGGCAGACAAGATGCCCCTGCTGGAGGAAGCCATGCGCGCCGGTGAGCTGTCCTCCAAGCGTGTGGCCCAGGTGGCCGACGCGGTGGCGGCGAACCCGGCCGCCGAGCACGAGATGGTCCGATCCGCCAAGTCAGACTCGGTCGGCGCCTTTCGCCAGCGCGCCGCTCAGGCCAGGGCAGCTGGAGCCAGCGCGGCTTCGGAGTCGGATCGTTATGAGGCCATACGCCGGGGGCGCTATTTGCGTCACTGGAGCGATCCCGACGGGGCCTTCCACCTGGATGCCCGCCTCACCCCCGACGACGGCGCCCGAGTGGCCAGACGCATTGCCGCCATGGCCCGGCGGCTCGGCGACCAAGCGCGGGCAGAGGGGCGCAACGAGCCCCATGGGGCCCATGCCGCCGATGCGCTAGTGGCACTGGTATGCGGGCCTGGCTCACCCGGCCCCGGTGCGGGGCTCACCGACACCACCACGCCCGAGCCCGATCCTAAGCCCGGTCCCGAGCCCAGCTCGGCGATCCCCCCGGCCCAGGTAAGCGTGCGGGTGGACGCAGCTGCGCTCCGTCGGGGCTATGTCGAAGGTGACGAGGTATGTGAGATCCCCGGGGCGGGCCCCGTCCCGGTGGCAACCGCTCGGGCGCTGCTCGGAGACGCCTGGCTGGCCATCTTGGTCACCGACGGCGTCGACATAGCCAGCGTGTGCCACTACGGGCGAACCATCCCTGCCCACGTCCGCACCGCCCTGCTGGAGCGGGACCGGACATGTGTGGTGCCGGGCTGTGATGTGGCTTACAACCTGGAGATCGACCACTGGGCGCTGGCCGTGGAGGACCGCGGTCCGACGTGCCTGTCCAACCTGGCCCGCGTCTGCCATCACCACCACTTGCTCAAGACCCACCACGGCTTCGTGCTCGACGGAGGCCCCGGGCACTGGCGATGGAGCCCACCAACCGGGCCTCCGCCACCGAGCGGGCCTCGCCCCCCGCCTGCGCCAACGGGCCAGCCGAGCCTGTTCGACACCGCCGGGCCCTGACCGGCCGGTAGGCAGCGGTGCCCATTCCTCTGAGGGCACCGCTGCGAACTCCCGGATCTGATCCGGCCCCCACGATAAGACAGCGGGGCCGCTAGCCTAGGGCGAGCTCGAACAGGAACACATTGTAGATGTCGAAGCGCGACAGCATGAATCGCACGATGCTGCTCTCGTTGCCAACGGGCAGTAAGTAGGGTGCGTAGAGGCTGGGCTGCTCGTCGGCGCTGACCACGACCTGGGCGGTTCCCCAGGGGCCGCGCAGGTCGTCCGCCTCCCGGAGCACCACCGCCCGACGGCGCTCGTCCAGGTACATCGTGATCCAGCGCCCCAGATGCGGGCTCCAGGCAACCGACAATTCGCCTACCGGCCCGTCGAGGACCACCTTGGCGGCCCGATGGTCCCCCACCCACCGTCCCCCGTCCCAGTACTCCCATGCGCTGACCTCGTACGCTCGGTCCCGAGGGACACGCGCCAACGCGCCGCCACCCATCCGGCCCACCGGTATCCCGTAGACGTGCAGCATCTGAGCATCGGCCCCACCCGGGCCGCGCTGATCGACGCCCCCCTCGAGCACGAATGCGACCTGCACGAAGTTAGAGTCCCCCGGCCAGCGCGAACGCCGCGGACGCGACCAGTGAGTCCCGCCGTCGTTCGAGTGCGCCAGCCCGGAGTAGTTGGCGGTGCAACCCACCGGGCCCGCCCACTCCCGCACCGACATGTAGTGCAACACCATCGCCGATCCGGTCGAGACCGCGCCGGTCGGGATGACGGTCACCTCACCGGGCCCCTTACGGGAACCCAGGAGCTCGCGTGCGCTCCCCCGCCGGTCGGACAGCATGTCGACGACCCGCACAGAGTCTGCGCCGATGGAGACCTCCGCAATGGCGTTGCTGCGCCAGTGGCCCTTGTCGGGGCCGAAAGTGTCCCCGAACACCATCCAGTACCGGCCCTGGTGCTCGAAGACGTGGCCGAGGTCGGTCCCGTATACGTCCCAGGGGCTGGTGCCTCCGCCGCCAGCATCATGGAGGTCCCCAGTGACCTGGCACACCATGCGAGCCCGATCCGTGACCACCATGACCGGGGGCCAGCCTATTGGGGGACCCGGCCGCGACCTGACCGCGCCCACCCCTCGATCGCTAGGTCCGCTCCCCCGGCAGGATCGAGGTGGCGAAGATCTCGGTTGGCAGCGCCAGCGTGCAGCAGGCGTTGGGGATGTCCACGATCCCCGAGACCCTGCCCTCGCACGGCGCCGCCGAGATGAGAAGGTACGCCTGCTCCCCGCTGTAGCCGCAGCCTTGCAGGTAGCGGACCGCGTTGATGCAGGCATTGCGGTAGGCGACGTGGGCGTCCAGGTAGAGCTGGGTCCCGTCCCGGTCCACGCTGATCCCCTCGAATATCAGGTAGCGCGAGAACCTCGGCTCGACCGGGCCCGTCTGGAAGACCGGGTTGTCCACGATCGAGTAGGTGGCCATCCCGCCCTTTATCAGGTCCACATGAAGGTCTATCCAGCCAGCCATCTCGATCGCCCCACAGAACGAGATCTCCCCGTCCCCCTGGGAGAAGTGAAGGTCCCCGACCGAGAGGTTGGCCCCCCGCACATACACGGGGAAATAGACCCGCGAGCCCTTCGACAGGTTCTTGATATCGACATTCCCCCCGTGCTCGCGCGGCGGCACCGTCCGCGCTGCCTCGGCCGCCACCCGCTTGAACGCGCCAGCGGCCGGACCCAGCGAGCCGAGGATGGCATTGCGTGGCTCCGGCAGGTTCGCCAGCGGGGGTACCCGTTGCGGGGCTTGGGCAACCAAGGCCGCCTCCCGGGCGTTCCAGGTGTCCAGCAGCCTTTGGGATGGGGCACATCCGATGAGGCCGGGGTGCGCAAGGCCAGGAAAGCGCACCCCGGGCACTTGTCTGGAGCTGGCCCAGATGCCGCTTAGGTCCCAGATGGCCTTGGCCGCGTCAGGGAACTCCTCGGTGAGGAAGCCCCCCCCGTTGCTGCGGGCGAAGATCCCCGTGAAGCCCCACGAATGACCCGGGAACGGCCCCAGATCCAAGATGTCGACCACCAGCAGGTCGCCCGGCTCGGCCCCTTCGACTCGGATAGGCCCAGACAGCACGTGGACCACCGACAGGTCGATGTCGGCAACATCGGACGCGTCGTCGTCGTCCTCGACCTGCCCGTCGGTCCAGTCCAGGCATTCCACCCTGAAGGTGGCCCCAGGTCGCACCGACGCCACGGCCGGGATCTCCGGGTGCCACCGGTTGTGGGGATACAGCGCCTGGTCGAACCGGGACTTCTCGGGGTCGACGGGGAAGATCACCTCGGGCATTCAGGCGCCTCAGATCGTGGTCTTGTTCCATGCAGGGATCTTGCAGGACCGAGGTGTCGTCTGGTGGTCTGCAGCGTTACGTGTCCGTGAAGCGGCGCCACTCCGAGGGCGGGTCACACGCCCTTCACGCTGTGGCAACGACGGGGACACAACCCTGCCGTACCGTCGGGCGCAACATCGGCCTGAGCACTACCCGCCAAAAGGAGGGCGAGAGGATGCCCATAGTCGCACCGACACCGTCAGCCACGACCACCGAGGCTGGCGCCCAGTCCCGCCAGGGAGCTCATCGCCGCTTCGCCGCCCTGGTCCAGAGCGAGACCAAGGAGGACTACTCGCTGCGCTACGCGCCAAGGTCGTATCGCAAGTGGAGCTCCTACGTGGTCGGCAGCTCGGCCATGGGCGGGATCGCCTACCTGGCTGACTACTCAATCGGCGGCTCGGTGTTCATCACCCACGGCTTTACCAGCGGCATATGGGCGATCTTTGCAGCCGCCGCGGTCATCTTCCTGACCGGCATCCCCATCGCCTACTACGCCGCGAAGTACTCCATCGACATGGACCTGCTCACCCGAGGTGCGGGATTCGGATACCTCGGCTCGACCATCACCTCGATCATCTACGCCAGCTTCACCTTCATCTTCTTCTCCCTCGAGGGCTCGATAATGGCTCAGGCCCTACAGCTCTCGCTCGGGATCCCACTGCCAGTTGGCTACTTGATCGTGCCCTGGTGATCATTCCGCTCGTGGTCTACGGCATGACCCTGCTGTCCAAGCTCCAGGTCTGGACCCAGCCGATATGGCTTGTGCTGCTGGTCATGCCCATCATCGCCGTGCTCGCAGTCCACCCCCACGCCCTGGCTCAGTGGTCGCACTTCGGCGGGACGGCCAAGACAGGGGCAAAGTTCACCCTGATCGGCTTCGGCCTGGGCGCAGGCGTGGCGCTGTCGCTCATCGCACAGATCGGTGAGCAGGTCGATTACCTGCGCTTCATGCCGCCCAAGACTCGGGCCAACCGCCGCATGTGGTGGTTCACCGTGATGTCCACCGGACCAGGCTGGGTGGTGCTGGGGGCATTCAAGCAGCTACTCGGCGGCTTCCTGGCCTTCTACGTCTTCAGCAAGGTCGGCTCCGTCTTGGCTGACCAGCCAATCCAGATGCTGCTGGGGGGTTTCAAGGTCATCGTCCCAGGCGGGGCCCTGGTGCTGGCCACCCTCTACGTCCTGCTCTCCCAGGTGAAGATCAACGTGACCAATGCGTACTCAGGCTCGTTGTCGTGGTCGAACTTCTTCTCCCGGGTTTTCCACTCCCACCCTGGCAGGGTGGTGTGGATCTTCTTCAATGTCGGGATCGCCCTGATCCTGATGGAGGCGGGTGTGTTCGGCTTCTTGAACACAGTCCTCGGCTTCTACTCCAACGTCGCCATCGCCTGGATCGGCGCACTGGTCGCCGACCTGGTGGTGAACAAACCCCTTGGGCTGAGCCCCTCGTACATCGAGTTCAAGCGGGCACACCTCTACCAGGTCAACCCGGTGGGCTTCGGCTCGATGATGGTGGCATCCGTGGTCTCCATAATCGCCTTCTTCAACGTCTTCGGCGCTACGTTGGCCGCCTTCTCGCCGTTCCTGGCCATAGCCATCGCCTTCGTCCTCTCGCCCGTGCTGGCCATTGCGACCAAGGGCAAGTACTACATCGCCAGGCCCGACGCGCTGATGGAGCTGCCGGCCGCACCTGACGGCGAGCCGGTTACGATGACGTGCTCGGTCTGCGCCCAGGACTGGGAGCTGCCGGACATGGCCCAGTGCCCTTACCACGGCGGGACCATCTGCTCGCTGTGCTGCACGCTGGAGAAGGCGTGTCACGACATGTGCAAGGAGGCCCCGGTGTCCCCGGTCAAGATGTCTCCCAAGCCGGTGCCCGAAGCGGTGGGCTAGGCCCCCTCCGGAACCGTTCCTGCGCCCGGCGGCACCCCAACAGGGACGGGCGAGTTGACGGGGGAGAGTGAGCGCTGCTGTCCGGGCGCCCCACGGGAGCGGACGAGGAGGATCCCCACGGAGACGACGAACACACCGATGCTGACCCAGTCGTTGAGGCGAAGCCCCAGGTAACGGTGGGCCTCGTCGACCCGGAGGTACTCGGTGAAGAACCGGCCCGCGGTGTACAGGGCCGCGTACACGAAGAACAGGTAGCCCTTGCGGATCGGCAGGCGCCGCTCGATCAGGATGATCAACCCGACACACGCCAGGTCCCAGAGCGACTCGTATAGGAAGGTGGGCTGGAACGTGGTGACCCCCGCCGGGTAGGCGACACACGCCGTCACCGAGCTGCAGTGCACCGGATGGGCGATCTTGACTGCCCACGGCAGCCGGCTCGGAGCCCCGTACAGCTCCTGGTTGAAGTAGTTGCCCCACCGGCCGATGGCCTGAGCCAGCACCAGGGCAGGAGCGGCGCAGTCGAGGGCCGCCCGCCAGTCCAGGTCGTAGCGACGCGCGGCAATCAACCCGAAAACCACTCCTGCCGCCACACCTCCCCAGATCCCAAGGCCCCCCTGCCAGATCTCGAAGATCCGATACCAGTGGCCACCGGTGTCGGCCTGCCAGCTCGTTGCCACGCTGTAGAGGCGTGCGCCCACGAGGCCCGCTGGCACGCCCCACAGGGCGAGCTTGGAGATCGCCCCCGGTGCGCCGCCCCGTGCCTGCCACCGGCGTTGGGTGAGCCAAGCCGCTGCAACGACACCCACGGCTATCAACAGGCCATATACATGGAGGCGAACCGGCCCGATGCTGATCCCGTTGGTCGGGGGGCTGGGGAGGTAGGCAAGCAGGTGGCCGGCTGGCACTCCCGCAGCATATGCCCGGCTGGCGGGCCGGCGGTCGCAGCTCGACACAGCCCGGCTCTAAGCTGAGCGATGTGCTCGACCAGGCCCCCCGCCGGTACGCATTCAGCGTCAAGGAGTGGCACCTCATGGGAGAGGCCGGGTTGTTCGACGAGGACTCCCGGGTGGAGCTGATCGACGGGGAGGTGTTCCAGATGGCGGCCATCGGCCACCCCCACTTTGTGTGCGTGAACCGGCTCAACAGGCTGCTGGTGATGGCGGTTGGGGGCCGGGCTGTGGTGTCGGTGCAGAACCCAGTCCAGCTGGACGACTACTCCGAGCCGCAACCAGACCTGGCGGTGCTCGACCCCGCGATGGACGACTATGACGGCGTCAATCCGCTGGCCAAGGACGTCTACCTCCTGGTCGAGGTCGCCGACACCACCCTCAACTGGGACATCGGGTTCAAGACTCCGCGCTACGCCCGTGCGGGCATCCCGGCCTGCTGGGTGGTGGGCCTGAACGCCGGGGAGGTCGTGGTGCACGTCGACCCCGGGCCCGACGGGTACCGGTCGGTGCACCGGGCCCAGCCGGGCGAGGTCCTGGAGGTGGAGTCGCTCCCCGGTGTCGAGGTCAGCGTCGCCGAAGTGCTCGGGCCAGTTCGACAAAGCCCGCCGGCGGGGCGCGATGACGAGGGCGCCGGCTCTGACCAAAAGGAGGAACCCTGATGACGATGACCGCGAGCCCGATTGCGCTTGGCGATGCTGAACCTGGACTGCGGGGCGCCGAGCGCCGTCGCAGCCTTCTATAGCCAGGTCCTGGGTTGGGAGGTGACCCACAGCAAGGAACGCCTACGCCATGATCCGCAACGGGAGCACCGCCATTGGCTTCGGGCGGGTGGAGGGATATGCCCCGCCGGCGTGGCCCGACTCCAGCTCTCCCAAGCGATTCCACCTTGACCTCTACGTCGACGACCTTGCCAGTGCCGAAGCGGCTTGCCGCGAGCTCGGCGCCAACGTTCCCGATCTCCAGCCAGGGGGCGAGCGCTGGCGAGTGCTCACCGACCCTGGTGGCAACCCCTTCTGCATCTGTGCCCGGCCGGAGTAGGCCGGACCATTGCTGCCACGCCGGCGCAGCATTAGGATCGGACGGTGCGAGCTGGCCGGGTGATTGGGGCCGCGGCACTCGGGTACGCGCTGGGCGGGTTCCCCTCGGCTGACCTGGCGACTGTTGCCGCACGGCCGGGGAGCGGCGCCGACCTGCGCAAGGCCGGGTCGGGCAACCCCGGAGCGGTGAACGCCATGGACGTGCTGGGCAAGGGCTGGGGCTGGGCGATCCTGGTGGCCGATATCGCCAAGGCCGCCCTGGCATGCACGGCGGGGCGCGCCCTGGCGGGCCCCAACGGTGCTCATGTCGCAGGGACGTCTGCCGTCGTGGGGCACTGCTTCCCCGTGGCGAACGGCTTCAGGGGAGGCAAGGGAGTCGCCGCGAGCACCGGGCAGTGCCTGGCTACCTTCCCCGCCTACTTCCCGCTCGACCTGACGGTCGCCCTGGTCGCCGCCAAGCCGAGGTGGCGGCACCAGGCCTTCACCGGCACCGTCATCTCGTCGGTGCTGTGGGTGGCGAGCGGGGTGCTGTGGTGGCGCAGAGGCTGGCCCAACCTGTGGGGGCCGCCGCCGGGCCCGGGCCTTCCAGTATCGGCCGCGGCGACCAGCGCGCTGATCTGGTACCGATTCCTTGCGGCCCGCAGGACCACCCCCGGTGACGCCTGGCAGCGCAACCTGGTCCCTGCCGAGTCGCCGCAGCCCAGCACGGCCTAGTGATTGGCCTCTGCACCGACTCCAACTCCCAAATCCCCCCCGAGCTGGCGGAGCGCCTCGGCGTCGAGGTGGTCCCCCTCACCGTCACCATCGACGGGGAGCCCCTGCTGGAGGGGGTGGACCTCGGCGTCGATGATTTCTGGGCCCGCGTGGAGTCAGGGACCACGAGCATCACCACAGCTGCCCCCTCCCCCGGCCAGTTCGCTGCTGCCTACGAAGCACTCGTCGTACGGGGCGCCACCGAGATCCTGTCCATCCACGTCAGCGCGGACGTCTCCTCGACGCTGCAGGCCGCCCGGCTGGCTGCGGCCGGGCCGTCGGTGCCGGTACGGGTGGTCGACTCGGGCACCGCATCCTTCGGGGTCACGTGCGCCCTCTGGGAGGCCGCAAAGGCGCTCGCCTCCGGTTCGGATGTCGACGAGGCAGCCCAGGCGGCTGTCCGGGTGGGCAGGATCACGAGGACCGTGTTCGTGCTCGGGGCCCTGGAGCCGGCGCGCCGGGGAGGACGGCTGGACAAAGGGGTCGCCCCCGGCCCGGGGGTCCCCATATTCTCCATGGCCGGTGGGAAGATGGCGGAGGTGGATCGGGTGGACGACCTGACGAGCGCAGTCGATGCCATGGCTGCGCGCATCCGCGAGCCCGGGGGCCAGCTCAGGCGGGTCGCGATCGGCACGGCCGACCCGGGCACCGAGCGCCTCGCTCAGGCCCTCGCGGAGCGCCTGCGTGGGGCCACCGAGGTCGGGGACCTCCTGCGCTACCGAATCGGCCCCAGCGTGGGAGCCCACACCGGGCCGGGCACTGTGGGGGCCTACTGGTACCCCGTGGGATCGTGAGCGGGCGCGGGTGCGCGGCACCACCGGGCACTATTTCGAAGAAGGGCCTTCGAGAGCCGACGTCAACGCGATCACGACCTGCTCCTGTAGCGCGCTCAGGTAGGAGTACGTGGCCATTGCCGGGGCGAGGGGGTCACCAGGCGGCAGGGGCGCGAAGCCCTCGTCGACGTCGAGGCGTGTCCCGATGACCAGGCGGAGGTCGTTGAGCGCGCCCAGCCAGGCGTTGAGCTCGGTGTCGTCCAGCACCTCGGCATCGACGGTGGACTCCATTATGCGGAGGGCCTCGGTGTGGGAGGCGAGGATGGAGTTGCCCACCATCTGGCGGTACTCCGCCTCGCCCACCGGGTCGTCGGCATACGCGGGCGGAAAGAGGCGCCTGGTGGCGTCGTCACCGACCGCGATGAGCTGGCGGACCTGGGACGGCAACGAACGCAAGAGGTCACGCTCGGCGGCGGGGAGGCGGAGCTGCCAGCTGCCGTCCCTGCCTCGGCGCAGGCGGGAGCGGATCATACGTCGTGCTCCATGGTGGCCCACAGCCCGTGCTCGTGAAGGCGCATCACGTCGAGCTCGGCACGCTCCCGGGGGCCGCTCGAGACCACTGCCCGGCCTCGCTGGTGCACATCCAGCATCAGCTTGGTCGCATGCGCCCGGCTGTACCCGAACAGCTTTTGGAATACGAACGTGACGTAGGACATCAGGTTGATCGGGTCGTTCCACACGATCACCACCCACGGCCGGTCGGGTGCGGCATCGGTCTCGGGGGTCGGCGAGCCTCGTTTGGTGGGTGCGGTGGCGGGGGTCGCCGAGGGCATGGCTCAATCTTGGCGCGTCTCAGGCGCCAGCGTGAGGCGCCCCACTGCGGTCGGCGTGGGCCTCCGGCCGGCCGCCCACTTGGTCAACGCCTCCCCAGACCTGTAGCTCTCCGACTGGGAGGGATAGTCCCTGGAGCGCACGTCGGTTGCCCACTGCGCGAGGGCAGCGGAGCCATCGCTGGCCAGGTTCGCGTAGCGGCGGACGAAGCGCGGGCCGCCGGGCGGGCGCTCCGGGCCCAGGCCAAGGAGGTCGTGGAGAACCAGCACCTGTCCGTCGCAGTGCGGGCCAGCGCCGATGCCGATCGTCGGTATGGGCACGGCGTCGGTCACCACCGCGGCGACACCGTCGGGCACACCTTCGAGGACCAGCGCGAAACATCCCGCCTCCGCCAACGCCACAGCGTCGCCCACGAGCGCCTCCGCCAGGGCGGGCTCGGTTGCCTGGACCCGGAACCCGCCCATGCGGTGAATCGACTGCGGTGTGAGGCCCAGGTGCCCCATCACCTGGACCTCGGCTCCGAGCAGCGCCTCGATCATCGAGATACGCCGCCTACCGCCCTCCAGCTTGACCGCCTGCGCCCCTGCCCTGACGAGCACCGCGGCGTTGACGACCGTGTCGCGTGGGCTCAGGTGGTAGCTCATCCAGGGCATATCGGCTACCACCGGACAACGCGGACGGGCTCGGCGCACAGCCGCAACGTGATGAGCCATCTCGGCGACGGTGAGGCTCAAGGTGTCCTCGTGGCCCAGAACCACCATCGCCACTGTGTCACCCACCAAGATGAGGTCCACGCCGCCCGCCTCGGCCATCGCGGCGCTTGGCGCGTCGTAGGCGGTAACCATGACCAGGGGCTCGCCACCCTTGCGTGACCGGATCTGCGGAATGGTCAGGCCCGAAACGGGCCGAGGGACGGACACGACGCTGCCTCCTACCGTCCAGCGCCACGCGGCTGCCGGCGGCCCCTCCCAGCGTAATCCGCCAAAGCGCCGGGCGCTCCGTGCAGCGACGTCGCGTCCGCCAGGCCTCAGGTGCGGGGGCGACCCCCGAGCACCCGCATACGGGCCAGGTGGTTCCACGAGCAGGCCGGGCAAACCTCGACCACGTAGCAGGCGATCTGAGCGACCCCCCTCGACAGCTTGACAATCTCGGCGGGCGAGGTGACGCACCTGCCACCGGGGGGCAGGCGTGGGCCGAACACGTACGACACGTGCACCACCACGCTGTCCCCGCAGATCGGGCAGTCCTCATGGGTCGCCTCACCAAGGTGACGAGCCACGCGTAGGAGCTCGGGGTGGGCATCACAAATGTCGAGCCTCGAAAGACGCCCCGCTTGGAACTCCCGGACAACTGCGTTGCGAGCCAGGCGGTAATCGATCTGGCCCGGCAGGCAGCCTTGGCTGCTCCCCGGTGCTGATGCTGGATCGAAGCTCACGACCCCAAGGCTATCCGCATAGCCGGCAAACGGCGAAGTGGGCCTCGAGGGCGCCACCTGATACACTCTCGATATATCGGTTCGATACATCGTTTGGGAGTAACGTTGCTGGAGCTTGCAATACTTGGGTTGCTAGAGGAGCAGGCGCTTCACGGCTACGAGCTGAGGAAGCGCTTGGGCGAGACGCTGGGCTTCTTGGCCAGCGTCTCGTTCGGCTCGCTGTACCCCGCTCTGGCCCGACTGGAGGCGAGCGGCGCCGTGGTGGTCCTGGGCCCCTCGGCAGGCGGCTCTGGGGCGGGGGGCTCGGCGGGGGCGGGGGGTGGCTCAGCTGAGGGCTCGGCACCGGGGGCCGATGCACCCTGGCGAATCCCCATGACCGGGTCGCTCGCAGGCGAGCGCGCTGCGTTCCGCACAGCTCGGGCCACCACCAGGACACGCGGGAGCCTCGCTACGGGAGCCAGGGCGACGGGAGCCAGGGCGACGGGAACCAGGGCGACGCGCCAGCGGAGGGTGTACGCGATCACCGAGTCCGGGGCAGCCATGTTCAAGCGCCTCCTTGCTGGTGACGACAGCACCGGGGAGTCGGAGGACGACAGGTGCTTCGCGCTCCGACTGGCTTTCGCCAGGCACCTCTCCCCCGACGCACGCCTCCGGCTCCTCGAACGCCGCCGGGCTGTGCTGATCCAGCGCCGCGCCCGTACACGCGCGGTGCCGACCATCGTCGCCGACACGTGGCGCGCGGCCCTTGCCGAGCACGGCGTCGAGTCCCTCGAAGGCGACATCAGCTGGCTCGACCGGCTCATAGAGGCCGAGAAGGCCCGGAGCAACCCACCCCAGACAACGCCATCCCCAACCACTCCATCACTGGGCACCCAATTGCTGGCGACAGCCATCGACGCCGACGAGCCCACCACCCGAAAGGTAGCCACCACATGAGCAAGATCCGGGTAGCCGTCGCGGGCGTGGGCAACTGCGCAAGCGCCCTTGTCCAGGGCATCGAGTACTACCGGGGGGCCGATCCGAACGACGCGGTCCCCGGCCTCATGCATGTCGTGCTGGGCGGCTACCACGTGGGCGACGTGGAGGTGGTGGCGGCTTTCGACGTGGACGCGGCAAAGGTGGGCCTGGACCTGGGTAAGGCAGTGTTCGTCCCCCCGAACAACACGATCCGCTTCGCCTCGCTCGCCAACCTCGGCGTCACAGTGCAGCGGGCGCCCACCCTCGACGGCCTCGGCCAGTATTACCGTGAGTCGATCCAAGAGTCACCTGCCGAGCCGGTGGATGTCGCCGCCGCCCTGGCCACCTCCGGCGCCGAGGTGCTGGTCGCCTACCTCCCGGTCGGCTCCGAAGCCGCCCAGCGCCACTACGCCACAGCCTGCCTGGAGGCAGGGGTGGCATTCGTGAACGCGATCCCGGTGTTCATCGCCAGCGACCCAGCATGGGCCGAGCGCTTCCGGGCCGCCGGAGTGCCGATCGTGGGTGACGACATCAAGAGCCAGGTGGGTGCCACGATCGTGCACCGCATCCTGGCCCGGCTATTCGAGGACCGGGGGATGGCGCTGGACCGCACCTACCAGCTCAACGTGGGCGGCAACATGGACTTCAAGAACATGCTGGAGCGCTCCCGCCTCGAGTCCAAGCGGGTCTCCAAGACCCAGTCGGTCACCAGCCAGATCGAGCACGGCATCTCGGCTCACGACGTCCACATCGGCCCGTCGGACCACGTCCCGTGGCTGGACGACCGCAAGTGGGCCTACATCCGCCTGGAGGGTCGCAACTTCGGCGACGTACCGCTCAACGTGGAGCTGAAGCTCGAGGTGTGGGACTCGCCGAACTCGGCTGGGGTGATCATCGACGCCATTCGCTGCGCCAGGATCGCCCTCGACCGAGGCATCGGTGGCCCGCTGATAGGCCCGTCCGCCTACTTCATGAAGTCGCCTCCCGTCCAGTACCACGACGACGTCGCACACCGCATGGTCGAGGAGTTCGCGGCCGGCGTCGATGCCGGCCCGGCCTTCACTTCCCCTGCCTCCGCAGGGGCGCCTGCGGGCCACTAGCGCCGCGCGGCCGGCTCGGATCAGGCATGATAGCCCCGTGCCCAACGACAACCTCGCCGCCTGGGACCAGCACTCCGCCCAGTACCAGGCGTCATCACAGCTGTCCTGCGACGTCGCCCATTACGGCCCGGACATCGGCTCCGAGGCAGAGTTGCACCTGCTCGGGGCGGACATGCGGGGCAAGCGCGTCCTCGAGCTGGGTTGCGGTGGCGCCCAATGCTCCATCGCCTTCGCCAAATCGGGCGCCACTGCCATAGGCATCGACTTCTCGGCTCGTCAAATCGCCTACGCGCGCAGGCTGGCCGAGCGCGAGCACGTGAAAGTCGAGCTGCGCCAGGGAGACATCGCGGACCTGGCCTTCCTGCGGGCCGACACCATAGACGTGGTGTTCTCGGCCCACGCGTTCGGGTTCGTGGAGGACCTGCGCCGGGTCTTTCGCCAGGCGCACCGGGTCCTGAAGGTCGGCGCGCCGTTGGTGTTCAGCCTCCCCCATCCCGCGTACGCGATCATCGACGACTCCACGATGGACATCGTCCGCTCATGGTTCGACCACTCCCCGATCGACTACGAGCGCGACGGGGCCGCGTTCACCGAGTACCGCCACTCGGTCCCGGAGCTGTACGGCGACCTCCTGCGGTCCGGCTACCGGGTGGAGGCGATACTCGAGCCCGAGCCGTCCACCGGGGGGCCGCGCAGCGCACACTGGAGAGATGCGTTCCTGATGGTCCCCCACACCCTGGTAATCAAGGCTCGCAAGGAAGGCATCTAGGAGAAATTGGCTCGGCGGCGCCAACCCGCCGTGCCCGCTCACGACCAGCGCCGCTGAGCGCAGCACCGGCGCCAGCCCGCCTCAGGCGCTATCGGCCCCGGCGCGCCTGGCGCTCAGGACCAGCTTGAGCACCAACCAGGCCGCAGCCAGGGCAAAGAGGATCTGGAACAGTCGTTCCGGGCCCCACGGGCCCACCGCAGTGAAGACCATCGCAGCAGTCAGGGCAAAGAGGCGGCCGCTCAGCGTCGCGACGAGGATGGCTGCCGCCAGCACCAAGCCTATGGCCAGGTAGGTCCCGCCCGTGGCATGGCCGGAGCTGTGATGCAGGTTGGGCACCCAGAGGACCAAGAACGAGAAGGCCGCAATGGTGGCCGCACCGAATCCCATGCCACGTGAAGTGGGGTCCAACTTGAGGGAGAGGACGTTCATGGCGCCCGACCGTAGGCCACTATTTGGTCCGGGCTGTTTCTGATTTGTGAACTCTGTGTTACTCCGCCAGGGCTGGGCTCGGAAGAAACCTCACGAGTTCACGCAGCGGTAACAAACGGGCAACGGCCTGGAAACGAGAGTGCTCCAGTGTATGTCATCCGAGGGCCCCAGGTCCCTCGAGGAACCCAGATCACTGGGAACCCAGATTGCCGGAGACACAGACGCGAGAGGAGCACCTTCGAGTTGATCGCCTCATTGATTCCCTATCCAAGTTGGCTGAACGCAGGAGACAATTCCTGGCAGCTGACGGCCGGAACGCTGGTCGGGCTGATGAGCCTGCCCGGCATAGCGGTCCTCTATGGCGGCCTGGTCCCGCGCAAGTGGGCGGTGAACACCATGCTCATGGCTTTCACCGGCTTCTCCGCGGTGCTCATCGTGTGGGTCCTGTGGGGCTTCGACATGGGCTTCGGTACACCCGTTCACATCGGCCCGGGCGCACTCGGCCAGGCCATAGGCCACCCCGGGAACGTGCTCGGCAGCCTCGGCGAGCAGGCTCAGGCCAACATCCCCAACCTGGTGGGACCGGGCCTCCAGCCCAACTTCCGATTCGCCCAGTCGAGCTTGATCTACTTCCAGTTCGTGTTCGCTGCGATCACCCCCCTGCTGTTCCTGGGCAGCGTGCTCGGCCGCATCAACTTCAAGGTCTGGGCGATCTTCGTGCCCCTGTGGACGACCTTTGCCTACACCGTCAACGCCTTCTTGGTCTGGGGCGGCGGCTGGTGGGCCCAGCGAGGAGCCGTGGATTTCTCGGGCGGCTACGTCATCCACCTGGCAGCCGGGACCTCGGGGTTCGTGGCGGCCGCGGTGATCGGGCCTCGCCTGGCTCGAGACCGGCAACGCTTCTTGCCGCACAACCTGATGATGGTGGCGATCGGAGCTGGCATACTCTGGCTCGGCTGGAACGGCTTCAACGGTGGTGACCCTTACTTCGCCGGGGCTGACGCCTCTACCGCCGTCCTCAACACCAACCTGTGTGCCGCAGGTTCGTGCCTCACCTGGATCCTGTGGGACACCTTCGCCAGCAAGGAGCGCAAGCCGACATTCCTGGGTGCGGTGAACGGCCTCATCGTGGGCCTGGTGGTGATCACCCCTGCCGCGGGCTTCGTGAACGGGGTCGGGGCCCTTGCCATGTCCGCGATCGGCTCGACAGTGGTGTGGTTCTCGTTCAACAAGCTGAGCCAGACCCGCCTGTTCCAGAAGGTCGACGACGCCATGGGGGTGGTGCATACCCATGGCGTCGCAGGGCTGACAGGCGGCCTGCTGGTGGGGATATTCGCCGACCCGAACATCGTCGAGTACCCGGCTGGCGCCGCCAAGGGATCGGCTGCCTCGTCGGTCACCGGCGCCCTGTACGGCCACCCCAAGCAGCTGATTGCCCAGGCGGGAGCCGCGCTGACCATCATCGTCTGGGACTCGATCGTCACCTTTGTCCTGCTCAAGCTGATCGGGCTGTTCATACCCCTGCGCATGCCCGACGAGATGCTGGAGATCGGTGACCTCGCCGCTCACGGCGAGGAGGCCTACCCGACCTCCACGGGCATCGAACGAGTCGGAGCCCCTCTGGGAGGTGAGTCGTGAAGCTCATCGTCGCAGTGATCAAGCCCTTCAAGTTCGACGAGGTGAAAGACGCTCTCCAGAAGGCTGGCGTCCAAGGCCTCACGGTCACCGAGGTCCAGGGCTACGGGCGCCAGCGAGGGCACACCGAGGTCTACCGCGGGGCTGAGTACCAAGTCGACCTGGTCCCCAAGCTCCGCTTGGAGATAGTGGTGGGCGACGCCGAGGCCCCGGCCCTGGTGGAGACGCTTACCACTGCCGCTCGAACCGGCAAGATCGGTGACGGCAAACTTTGGTTGGCCGACCTCGCCGAGGTCATCCGCATTCGCACGGGCGAGAGAGGGGAGGAGGCCCTCTAGTCCAGTGCTGCTCAGCAGCGCTGGACCGGTTCGATCCGCCAATGCCGGAGACCGCCCTGCGGCCTGCGTAGGGCTGCAGGCGGCCTCCGGTGGCGGATCGCACCTTGGGGTATGCCCGATGGCAGGAAGCCTCCCGTGGCCCGCAGAGCCACTCCCCCGTCGCTCCCGCATAGCGGTCGCGCTGGTGGGCCTGGTGTTGGCGAGCGCCCTGGTGTTCGCGGGCGCGTGGGCAGCGCTGCGCCCGAACGCCTACGCACCCTCGCGCGACGGCTGCGTCAACGTGGTGGCCGCGGTGTCCACCGGCGGCTCGCTCATGCACCAGTGCGGCGCCCTGGCCCAGCAGTGGTGCGCCGCCGAGCTCGGGGTCGACAATGTCTACGCCCACACCGTCGAGGCCCAGTGCCGCCTGGCCGGCATAGAGCCTTGAGGTTGGTCAGGCCACGCCCATTCTGATTCGAACCCTCCCATTACCCGACCCCGATCATCGGGAGGGACGGCAGCCTCGGGCTGGTCCCTTGCACTCGAGTCGATGGCCGTGGTCGCGTCCACGAAGTCCACCTCGAAGTTGTACGCTGGCGGGGCAGGGATCCCCGGTCCTCCACCCGCCGACGCATGGCTACCGGCTGGGTCGACAGCGACGGCCCACGCCAACCGAGGGACGGGGAATTGGGTGTAGGTCAAGCCGACCAGTTCAGCAGCATCCACCACCGAGCCAACCGGGAGCTGCGCCAGGGCCACCCGTATGGCGTCGGCCTCGGTGATCGTCTTCCTCGGTAGCGCCGGACTGGCCCGGACGATCTTGACGTCAGTTGCGTTGGCCGCCGCGACGTAGCTGGAACTCAGGGAACCGCGACTCGCTACGGCGCGCATTGGCTCCTCCCCCCTACCCCTCTTGAGCGGACGTTACCTCGGGCCTCGGCCTCAAACTTTGATTCGGTTCGTTCCGTGCGAACAGCCGAGACACTCGGTCTAGCAGCGAGTCCGATCGCGTTCCATCCTGGGGCGACAGGGCCACCTCCCCATCGAATAAAATGATCCGTTCCCTTCTTTCCTCTTTCACGTGATCTCCGGCACTGCCGCCCTCTATTCTTCAGGTGGAATAACGGTCAGAATAAATGTCTTGGGTCCGACTTCTCCCTCGGCACCTGTAGCGAGGTTTTCAATGCCACCAGCACCCTCGAGTTCAGCGCCGACGTTCGAGGTTGTTTCCGGATCGGTAAGAGTCGTACAGAATCCGTCCGAACCCTTGCTCACGCCGATAGTCTCCTCTGGAACCATCAGTCCGTTATCGGTGGAAGCGAGTACTCCGACACATTCCAGCTCATCTGAACCCGTCGTGCACTGAGTGAACAGCGCATTCAGCGTAAGGCTATTTACCAGGATAGGGACACCGTCGATCTCCACGACCTTGTACGTGACAGCAACATTAACCTTACAGCTGAAACTTTGCGCGGCCGACTCAACGGCGTCCGCCTGCACCTTCGATGACCCCGGCGAGGTCACGTGAAAGTCCAAAGTCGGCAGGGAATAGCGCGCAGTGACGCACAGCGTCATCGATGCCGATTGACCATTCACATGGCCGCCACCGCAGACGATCGTCTGCTCGCTCATAGGGGTTATCGCACTCGCCGGCCAAGGTGCGTTAAGAAGGTTATATGGATTTAGCGGCGGAGCATCGGGAGACGTTGCCCCAGAGGCTGCGAAGGCAGGGAAAAGGAGGGACGCCCCTCCAGCCACACCTGCCGTCATAATTCTTGCCATCCAGTAAAGTCGCCGACGAGCATGCCAAGAGTGCCTGGCCCGTCGAAACACCCCGTCCGTTGCCCGCTCAGCTGTGCCTGAACTCATGATCACTCTTTACTTGCCTGGCCGCAGGTAGCGTATGCACAGCATACTCCTTTGGGACCAGCGTGTCAAGATCCAGCTAACGTGGTGTAGGTCGGCCGGAGAGTCCACCTGCGGGTGGGTCACCGGCATGAGGCAGGCTGATGGCACCGCGCCTCCCGGCGGTTCGAAGCGGCATCCACTACCGTACACGGGTTGCTGGGGCGGAGGGCCTGGGCCATGTCACCGGTCCATTTGATCCGGGTCGTGCTGCTGGTCGGCCCACCAGGATGCCAGCCGGCGGGTGGCATCCTCGTCTCCCTGCGGGCCCTCCTCGATGCGCAGCTCCAGCAGGAAGGCCAGCGCCCGTCCGACCACCGGGCCCGGCTTTACCCCCAGTATCTCCATGACCCTGACCCCGTCGAGGTCGGGGCGCAGGGCGGCCAGCTCCTCTTTCGCCGCCAGATCAGCGATGCGGTGCTCCAGCTCGTCCATCCGCCGGCCCAGGGCCTTCGCCCTTGCCGCGTTGCGGGTGGTGCAGTCACAGCGGGTCAGCTCGTTCAGGCGGCCCAGCAATCCCCCGGCGTCACGCACGTAGCGCCGCACCGCGGCATCGGTCCAGCCGAGCTGGTAGGTGTGGAAGCGCAGGTGAAGGGCTACCAGCTCCGAGACCTGCGCGATGTCCTCGGTCGAGTAGCGCAGGGCCCTCATGCGCTCGCGGGTCATCCGGGCGCCGACCACCTCGTGGTGGTGGAACGACACCCCCTCCGGCCCGAAGGCTCGGGTGCGGGGCTTGCCCACGTCGTGGAAGAGTGCCGCCAGGCGCAGGATGCGATCGGGGCTGGTCTTGGCTACCACGGCAATGGTGTGGGCCAGCACATCCTTGTGGCGGTGGATCGGGTCCTGCTCCAGCGCCATCGCCGGCAGCTCGGGGAAGAAATCCTCCGCCAGCCCGGTGTCCACCAAGAAATGCAGCCCGGGCGACGGGTCGGCCACCACCATCAGCTTGTCAAGCTCGTCGCGGATGCGCTCCGCGGACACGATCGACAGGCGACCGTGGAGCCGGCGGACCGCATCGGTGAGCTTGCTGTCGGGCAAGAAGGTGAAGCGGGCGATGAAACGCGCCGCTCGGAGCATCCGCAGCGGGTCGTCGGTAAAGGATGCCTCAGGGGTCAGCGGCGTGCGGAGGCGTCGAGCCGCGAGGTCCGCCAACCCGTCGAAGGGGTCGAAGAGCACCAGGTCGGGCAGGCGCAGGGCCATGGCGTTGATCGTGAAGTCGCGCCGGGAAAGGTCTGCCTCCACCTCGTCCGCGTAGGCCACCGCTGGCTTGCGGGAGTCCGGGTCGTAGCACTCGGCCCGGTGAGTGGTGATCTCGTATCGCCGGCCCCGGTGGATGGCGCCGATTGTCCCGAATCGCTTGCCCTGCAACCAGACGGCGTCTGCCCACCCAGCGACGAGGGCCTCGACCTCGTCGGGACGGGCGTCGGTGGTCAGGTCGAGGTCGTGAGCCGCGGGGTCGGCCGAGGGGTTTGTCGAGGTCCCCGGCGCCCCGACGATGGCGTCCCGAACGACGCCTCCGACCAGGTAGAGCTGCTTGCCCGCAGCTTCGAAGCGCGTCGCCAGCTCGGCGGTCTCCTCGACCAAGGGCAGCACCCGTTCCGGCATCGCAGCGCTCACCAGCGAGAAGGGTAGTTGGCAAAGCGTGGGGCCGGGTGAGGCTTGGGCGACCTCAGGACCCCAGCGACGAGAGCCGGAGGAGCAGGGCCTGGAGCAACAGCGCCTCGTTGGGGTTACGGTCGAGGTCGCGGCCAGCCTGGTCGATAGCCCCGACCGCGTCGAGGCGCGCCTGCGAGGACGAGGGCGACGTGCGCCAGGGCACCTCTGGCCGCGAGGGCGCTACCACGACCGGATCGGGCCGCGAGGCGTAGGCGCCGGCCAGGGCGGCGAGGCCGGCCCGCAGCTCGTCGACCCGCAGGCGCCGCTGCTCCCGGCGGTGCCGAGCCTCGACCGCGGCCCGCGCCGGCACTCCTCGCTCGCCCCGGCCTGCCGCCTCGTCGGCCAGCCGATTCAGCTCCGCCTCCTGGCGTGCCCGGAGCGGCTCGGCAATGCCCTCGGCGCCAGCCAGCAGCTCCCCCACCAGGATCGCGACCGCGGCCCCAGTGCCGTCCAGGCGCCCTGGCACGCCAGCCCAGGCTTCCTGGCGCCCTGCCAACCCCGGGTCGGAGGCCAGCAACCTGGCCCGGTCCAACCGGCCCCCAGCGACCCTCGCCACCCGCTTCGCAGTCCCGGCGTCGGCTCCTTCGGCTTCGAGGACGGACGCCATGCGCGCCGGGCTGAGCGGGACGACCTCTATGGTCACGCACCGGCTGGCGATGGTCACCAGCTCGGGCGCCAGCCGGTCGGCGAGCAGCACGAACACCGTGGTCGGCGGGGGCTCCTCTATGGTCTTGAGGAGCGCCGGGGCAGCCCGCTCGACGAGGTGGAAGTCAGCGAGGATCAGCACGCGACGCCGGGCCTCCAGCGGCGTCCGAGAGGCGAGGCGGGTCACCTCCCGGGCCTGGTCAACCGTGATGGAAGCTCCCGTGCGCTCGAAGACGATCACGTCGGGGTGGCGCCCGCCGAGGGCCAGGAGGCAGTGGCGGCACTCGCCGCACCCCCCGTCCGGGCAGACCAGGCCAGCAGCAAATGACCGGGCCAGCGCACGCTTGCCCACCCCAGCCGGGCCCACCAGCAGGTAGGCATGGACCGGTGAGCGGGTGGCCGCCCGGAGCTCGGCCACCGCCGACTCCTGGCCGACCACGTCGGCATACAGCTCAGGCACCTTGGAGCCGTCCGGTCTGCGAACTGTGACAAGTTTGTATGCCATAGGGATACAAACTTGTCACAGTTCGGGCTCCGGGGAGCCCGCTGGCGGGAGCTGACCAAGGCGATCCACAACCGCCGCCTCGACCCGGGCGGCGACCGCCTCGACGGTGCCCTCGCCATCCACCACCGCCCACCTCGGCGGGTCGGCCGCAGCCAGCTCACGGAACCCCGCGGCAACCCGGTCCTGGAACCCCGAGCCTTCGGCCTCCATGCGGTCGGGGGCGTGGTCGGCGGCGCAGCCCAAGCCCGCACCTTCCCGAACGAGGAGGACGTTCAAGTCAGGCCAAAGGCCTCCGCTGGACCAGGAGGTCAGCAGTCGCAGCTCACCCAAGCCGAGGCCCCGGCCATAGCCCTGGTAAGCCAGCGTGGAGGCCGAGAAGCGGTCGGTGACTACCCATTTGCCAGCCTCGAGCGCGGGCGCCACCACGTCCGCCACGTGCTGTGCCCGGCTGGCCAGCATCAGGAGTGCCTCGGCTGCGGGGCCCACGGCCGGGCCGCCGCTGCTCAGGAGCAGCTTTCGGAGGCACTCGCCCAGCGGGGTCCCCCCCGGCTCCCGGGTCAGCACTGCCCCCAGTCGAGCAGCCAGGATGCCGGCCTGGGTGGTCTTGCCGCAACCGTCTGTGCCCTCCAGGGCGACCAGCCGACCACGACAACTGTTCATTCGTCGGTCGGGCTGGGGGCGGCGGGGGGGGGCTTCGGGGGCTTGGGCCGGGCCGCGGGGGGCTTCTTCGACCCGGCGGCGGGGGGCTTCTTCGACCCGGCGGCGGGGGGCTTCTTGGACCCGGCGGCGGGGGGCTTCTTGGACCCGGCGGCGGGGGGCTTCTTGGACCCGGCGGCGGGGGGCTTCTTGGACCGGGTCCCGGCGGGCTTCTTGGACCCGGCGGCTCGCGATGCCGCCGGGCTGCCCCGCCGAGCCCCGGTCCGGGGGGGCGTGGGCCCCTTCGCCCTCTTGTCAGCCAGCAGCTCGGCTGCGCGCTCCACCGTCAGCGTCTCCACGGCGTCACCCCTGCGCAGGGAGGCATTCACCGACCCGTCGGTGACATACGGCCCGAAGCGGCCCTCCCGGAGCACCATCGGCGACCCCGAGACCGGGTCGGGGCCCAGCTCGCGCAGCGGCGGCGCTGCGGCTGCCCGACCCCTGCCGGTCCGGGGCTGGGCAAACAGCGCCAGCGCCTCCTCCAGCGTCACCGTCCAGAGCTGGTCCTCCGACGCCAGGCTCCGGCTGTCGCTTCCCTTCTTCACGTAAGGCCCGTAGCGCCCGTTCAGCGCCTGGACCTCCTCTCCGTCGGCCGGGTCCACGCCCAACGCCCGCGGCAGGCTGAGCAGCCGGAGGGCGTCCTCCAGCGTCACCGCCTCGGGATCCATCGTCTTGAGAAGGGAAGCAGTGGGCGCCTTCACGCCAACGCCCCTGCCGCCCCCGCCACCCCCGCCACCCCCGCCAACGCCCCCGGCGCCCACCTCGGTCCCGCCGCCATCCGACTCCCCCCCCAGCTGCACATACGGCCCGAACCGGCCGGCCCGCAGCAACACGGCCAAACCCGTCGAGGGGTCGGACCCGAGCCGCCGATCCTGCGAGGGCGCGTCCAGCAGCGCCAGGACCCGCTCCAGGTCAAGCTCGTCGGGCGCCACGTCCTCGGGCACGGACGCCCGGCGCTCCCCGGCCTGGACGTAGGGGCCGTAGCGACCCACCCGAACGACGACGTCGTCGCCGTCGACGCTCACCGGCAAAGGGATCGAGTTGACCTCCCTGGCGTCGATCTCCCCCAGGTTCCCAGACACCAGCTCCTTCAGGCCCGGCCTGCCATGAAAGTCCGTGGAAGAACTGCTTGAGCGGCCTGAGGGCGGTTTGGCCGGGTTGGGGTAAGAGGTTTCGGCTTCGCCGCTCAAGTAGTTCTCCCTCGGGCTTTCCCCGAAATAGAATCGGCTGAGCCACGGCACGCTCTCCTCCCCGCCCGCAGCTATCTCGTCCAAGTCGTCCTCCATGCTGGCAGTGAACCCGTAGTCGACCAGGTCGGCGAAGTAGCGCTCCAAGAGCCCCACCACTGCGAAGGCCACGAAAGACGGGACCAGCGCGGAGCCCTTCTTCCACACGTAGCCCCGGTCCTGGATGGTCTGGATGATCGAGGAGTAGGTGGACGGGCGGCCGACGCCCAGGTCCTCCAGGGACTTGATCAGCGACGCCTCGGTGTAGCGGGGGGGTGGCTGGGTCTCGTGCCCCTCCGCTTCCAGGGCCTCAGCCGCCAGCGGATCCCCGACAGCCAGCGCGGGCAGGCGCACCTCTCGGTCCTCCAGAGCCGCCTCTGGGTCGTCGGCTCCCTCCACGTACGCCCGGAGGAACCCGGGGAACGTGATCACCTTCCCGCTCGCCGCCAGCTCGGCTTGTCGGGCAGCGCGGGCCAGGGCCGTGCCCAGCGTCGTGGCCGCGCCGTCGGTGGTCTCGAGTGGCCCACCGACGCCCGGCGCAACAGTGCCCAATTCCGCAGGGGGGGGTTCTCGCGGGGGCACGGCCCCCCCGAGTGGCATTTCCCCAAGGATCCGGACCTGCGCGGAGGTCCCACGGGCGTCGGCCATCTGGGAGGCCACTGTCCGCTTCCAGACCAGGTCGTAGAGGCGGCGCTCGTCGGCCCCGAGCGAGCCGGCCTGCTCGGGCGTGCGCCAGGCGTCGCCAGCCGGGCGGATCGCCTCGTGGGCCTCCTGGGCGTTCTTCACCTTGCGCTCGTAGCGCCTGGGCCGCTCGGGCACGTAATCGGCCCCGTACAGGGCTCGGGCCTGCTCCCGTGCGGCGGACACCGCGGCGTCGGACAGCGCCGTCGAGTCGGTGCGCATGTAGGTGATCCAGCCGGCCTCGTAGAGCCGCTGCGCGACCTGCATGGTGCGGTGAGAGGTCCAGCGCAGCTTGCGCCCGGCCTCCTGCTGCAAGGTCGAGGTCATGAAAGGCGGGTACGGCTGGCGCCGGTAGGGCTTGGACTCGACCGAGGCGACCGCGAACGTCGCCCCCGAGAGGCGCTCGACCACCGCCCGGGCCGCGGCCTCGTCCAAGAGGGCGACATCCCCCCGGGCTCGGCCCAGCTCGGTGAAGTCCCTCCCGGTTGCCAGGCGCCTGCCGTCGAGGCTCACCAGCCGGGCGTCGAAGCTCCCGCCCGTCGCCCGAAAGGTCCCAGTCACGTCCCACCACGACCCTGCCCGGAAGGCCATCCGCTCCCGCTCCCGCTCCACCACCATGCGGGTCGCCACGCTCTGGACCCGGCCTGCGGACAGGCGAGGCATCACCTTCTTCCAAAGGACCGGGGAGACCTCGTAGCCGTAGAGGCGGTCCAGGATCCGCCGGGCCTCTTGGGCGTCCACCAGGCCCCGGTCCAGCTCCCGGCACTGCGACACCGCGGCCTCGATGGCCGAGCGAGTTATCTCGTGGAACACCATCCGCTTGACCGGCACCCTCGGGGACAGCACCTCCAGCAGGTGCCAGGCGATCGACTCGCCCTCCCGGTCCTCGTCGGTGGCCAGGTAGACCTCGCTGGCGTCGCGCACCAGGGCCTTCAGCTTGGACACCTGGGAGCGCTTCTCCGAGATCACCACGTAGAGCGGCTTGAACCCGTTCTCGACATCCACGCCGAGCCGCGCCCAGGCCTCGCCCCGGTACGCGGCCGGCACGTCAGCGGCGTTGCGAGGCAGGTCCCTGATGCCGCCAATCGAGGACTCCACCACGTAGTCGGGCCCCAGGAAGCCCGCGATGGTCCTGGCTTTGGCTGGGGACTCCACGATTACCAGGGGCTTGGGCATGTGCTCGGAAGGCCTTCTCTAAAAATATTGCCGCCTCTGTCTTAGCACCCGTGCCCACTCAATCGTGATGAGCCACCCCCCAGCCGGCGCTGGCGCCAGCCTACGAGCCCGACCAGCCCCGGGGGATCCGGCGCCCGGGCGGGGGCGGGCTGGGGTCCTCGGTGGACCAGCCGCGGGGGCCCCTGCCCGTGCCCGAATCGCCGGCCGAAGGCACCCTGGCCGAGGGCACCCCGGCCGAGGGCACCCCGGCCAGCGCCATCGCCGGTGGGGCGGCAGCCACTTGGCCAGGGGGGGGCTCCTCCGAGCTGGTGGTGGAGCGCTTGGAGTAGGCGATGGAGGTGAGCAGGATTGCCAGGGCTATCGCCGCTATGGCGTAGCGGGCGGCCGTGTGGAGGTGAAGGGTGATCACGAGGGGCAGGATCAGAAGGGAGACCAGGTTCATCACCTTCATCAGCGGGTTGAGCGCCGGGCCGGCGGTGTCCTTGAACGGGTCGCCCACAGTGTCGCCGATGACCGCTGCCTTGTGGGCCTCCGAGCCTTTTCCTCCCTCGTTGCCGTCCTCGATGAACTTCTTGGCGTTGTCCCACGCCCCGCCGGAGTTGGAGAGGAACACCGCCATGAGCTGGCCGGTGAGGATCGCCCCGGCGAGCATCGCGCCGAGCGCGTAGTCGTTGATGCCAAAGCCGACGATCACCGGGACCAGGATGGCGAGGAGCGCCGGGGTCACCAGCTCGCGCTGCGCGGCGGCGGTGCAGATGCCGATGACCTTGCCGTACTCGGGCTTCTCTGTGCGGTCCATGATCCCTGGGTGCTCGCGGAACTGGCGGCGGACCTCCTCCACCACGGTGCCGGCCGAGCGGCCCACTGCCCGGATCGCCAGGCCGGAGAACATGAAGGCCACCGACCCGCCGATGAGCAGGCCCACGAACACCGTGGGGTTGGCCACGTTGATCTGGGTCTTGGCCAGGTTGAACAGCTGGGTCCCGACGCTCTTCAAGTTGAGCTGGGAGGCGATGGTCTCCACGAAGCTGGCGAACAGGGCCACCGTGGCGATGACCGCCGAGGCTATTGCCACGCCCTTGGTGATGGCCTTGGTCGTGTTGCCCACCGCGTCCAGCTTGACCATGATCGACTCGGCCTCGCCCCCGAACTCACCGGCCATCTCGGCGATGCCCGCGGCGTTGTCCGAGACCGGCCCGAAGCTATCCTCCGACACCACCATGCCCGTCGTGGAGAGCAGGCCGATCCCGACCAGGGCCACCAGGTACAGGCTAAGCTCGATGTTGCCCACCCCCCCGATGGCGATCGCCACCGCGATGGCCACGACGATGCACAGCACCGCCCACACGGTGGACTCCAGGCCCACCGCCAGGCCCGAGAGCACGGCTGTCGCCGCCCCGGTCCGGGTCGACTCGGCGATCTCCCGCACGGGTCGGCGCTCCGTGGAGGTGAAGTGCTCGGTGAGCAGGCTCGCCGCCTGGCCTAGGCCCACGCCGACCAGCACTGCCCAGAAAGGCTTGAGGTTGCCCACGTAGGTCTCGGCGACGATGAACGCCGCCACCACCGTGGCCAGCCCGGCGATCCGGTAGCCCCGGTTGATCGAGGTCATGGCGGTACGGTCGCCCTTTCGCCCTTTCACCGAGTAGACGCCGACGATCGAGGCCAGGATGCCGAAGGCCACCACGATCAGCGGGAACACGATGGCCTTGGCCGGGTTGAGGCCGATCGACTGGAATGCCGCGTAGCCCAGGATCAGGGCGGCGATGATGGTGATCTCGTAGGACTCGAAGAGGTCGGCGGCCATGCCTGCACAGTCGCCCACGTTGTCCCCGACGTTGTCGGCGATGGTTGCCGCGTTGCGGGGGTCGTCCTCGGGGATGCCCGCTTCGACCTTGCCCACCAGGTCGGCTCCCACGTCGGCGGCCTTGGTGAAGATGCCGCCGCCGACCCTCATGAACAGGGCCAGGAGCGAGCAACCGAAGCCGAATCCAACCAGCACCTCGACCACCGAGTTCTGGAAGATGAGGGTGATGCCCGCTGCGCCTATGAGGCCCAGGCCGACGACGAACAGCCCGGTGATGCCCCCGGTCCGGAAGGCCACCCGCAGGGCGCCGGGCATCGAGCTCAGCTTGGCAGCCGCGGCTGTCCTCACGTTGCCCCTGACCGAGAGGCTCATGCCGATGAACCCGGTGAGCCCGGAGAAGATTGCCCCGACCAGGAAAGCCGCCGCGCGGTACAACGAGGAGTCCAGCCTGCTGAGGGCGATGACGCCGTTCGGCTCGACCACCTTGGTGGCGGTCAGGCCCACCAGCACGACCAGCGGGATGATCACCAGCCCGATCGCCTTGAACTGGCGCTTGAGGAAGGCCTGCGCCCCCTCCTGGATGGCCGCCGCGATCTCGCGCATCACGGTGGTCCCCTGGTCGAACGCCAGGACCTCCCGCATCAGCAGGAATGCAGTTGCCAGGCTGACCACCCCGCAGGCGAGGGCGAAGTACAGCCAGGCGTGCTCGATGTTTCCGAAGGTGAATGCCTGGTAGTTGCCCTCCGTGGCAAGGATGGGGGTGGCAAGGACGGCGGTCATGGGGGCATCACGGCTCCTTCTTCACGTAGATCTGGCGGGCGATGCGCTCGCCCAGGACGCGTTCGGTACCTTCCACTCGCAGCACCAGCGGGCCGTCGAATGGGTGCTTCTCGATGACCTCGACCTTGGTGCCGGGGCGCACGCCCAGGGTGTCGAGGAATGCGACTATCTCGGGGGCGAGCGAGCCAGGGACCGCGACCACGGCCACGTCGCCGGGCACCAGGGCGTAGAGGGGAGGCAGCTCGGTGATGTAGGCCTCCTCGGGCTCGGGGATCGGGAAGCCGTGGGGGCAGGTTGCAGGACGGTCGAGCGCCACGAACAGGCGGTCCTCGACCTCGGCTGGCAGGTCGTGCTCGAAGATCGGGGCCAGGCGATCCGCCTCGTTCCACGGATAGCCCAGCATGTCGGACAAGAAGCGCTCCACGATGCGGTGCCGGCGGATGGCGCCGACTGCCGCGCGCCGCCCTGTGGCCGAGAGCTCCACCCCGTGGTAGGGCCGGTGGACTGCGAGGCCGCGGTCCGCCAAGCGCTTGACCGAGGCCGTGGCCGTGCCCGGGCTGACCCCGAGCGCGCCAGCCAGGGCGCCGGTGTGGGCGCCCGTGTCGGTGGTGGCGCCAGCGGAGCCTGCCAGGCGGTAGATCGCCTTGAGCATCTCGCGCTCGGAGCGCGTCAGGTCTGGGTAGGTGACAAGTTGGTCTTGAACGGGGAGAAACCTAGTTTTTGTCTGGCCAAAATGCAAGTTGGATGCCGCCGCGCTCATCCGCCGTCGCCATCTCCTTCGGGGGGGGCGGATTCGCTGCCGAGCAGGCTCACCTGCGGGTTGAAGATGGCGAGGTGTCCGCTCACTTGGCTGACCATGCCCTCTGCGGTCAGGCGCGCGCCGGTGATGACCCCCGCAACCTGGCGCCTACCGAAGATGAGGGTGATCCCGCCAGTGTCGTCCACCAGGGTCACTGTTAGGCGAGGCGTGTCCCCCCACGGCTGCACCTGCACGGATTTGACCCGCCCGGCAACCTTCGCCCGCTGGCGCCAGCGCACCTCGGCCATGGGGATCGCTCCCGGCTCCGCCGAGGCGGTCGGGGCGGGCTCGGCGGGAGGGGCGGAGGCGGGCTCGGCGGGGGCGTGCTCGGCGGGGGGGGCGGAGGCGGGCTCGGCGGGGGCGTGCTCGGCGGGGG
>JBOGGU010000121.1:0-32310 GCA_050744085.1 Acidimicrobiales bacterium | reverse complement strand
CACCACGCCGCCCTGCGGGTCCTCGGCAACCGCCTGGTCGGCATCTTGCACGGCTGTCTTGCCCACCACGCCTCCTACGACGAGTCCATCGCTTGGGGGCACCGTGTGGAAAAACTTCCGGCCGCGGTTTGACATTTGCGACCGTGGGATATCTAGTGCCATGTCGCCGGGATGCGTGCCACCCGGAACCCGAGCAGGTAGGGTCACTGGCGTGCGCATCGGGGTGCTGGCTTCGGGCCGGGGGACCATCCTGCAGGCTCTCGTCGAAGCCGAGCTTCCCATCGCGGTGGTGGTGGTGGACCGTCCGTGCGATGCAAGCAACGTCGCCCGCAAGGCCGGGCTGCCCACCCAGCTCCTCCACCGAGACAGCTGGGGCCCAGGCTTCGACCGCTTGGCCTATACCGAGGCGCTCGTGGACGCCCTGTGGGCTTACCGGGTAGACCTGGTGGCGATGGCGGGGTTTGCCACGGTTCTCGAAAAGCCGATCTTCGACGCCTGGCCGGGCCGGGTGGTCAACACCCATCCGGCGCTCCTGCCCGCGTTCAGCGGCTGGCATGCGGTCGAGGAAGCGCTCGCCGCGGGGGTCAGGGTGAGTGGTTGCACCGTGCACATCGCCACGCCGGAAGTCGACGCCGGCCCGATCCTGGCCCAGGAGGCGGTGCCGATCCTGCCAGGCGACACAGTCGAGTCCCTCCACGAGCGCATCAAGGAGGTCGAGCGCCGGCTGTACCCTGCCACCCTCGCAAGCCTCGTTGCCTCCGAGCTGGCCTGATGCGCGCCCTGCTGTCGGTCTACGACAAGGAGGGGTTGGTGGAGCTGGCGGCCGGGCTAGCCGAGCTGGGCTGGGAGCTCGTGGCGAGTGGGGGCACTGCCGGGGCCCTTGCCCAGGCCGGGATCGCGCACCGCAGCGTGGAGGAGGTCACCGGTGCCCCGGAGATGCTCGGCGGTCGGGTCAAGACCCTTCACCCGGCGATTCACGGCGGGATCCTGGCCGACCGCTCCGACCCCACCCACCGCAGCGCCCTCGAGGCTCAGGGCATCGAACAGGTCGACTTGGTCGTTTGCAACCTGTACCCGTTCCGGGAGCGGCCCGGGATCGAGACGATCGACGTCGGCGGCCCCACCATGCTGCGCTCGGCAGCGAAGAACCACGCTCACGTCGGCGCAGTGGTAGACCCGGCCGACTACCAGGTGGTCCTCGACGAGCTGCGGAGCTCGGGCGCGCTCTCCCCCGCCACCCGGGCGCGCCTGGCCCGGGCCGCCTTCGCCCACACCGCGGCGTACGACGCGGCGATAGTCGCTTGGTTCGACTCGGCTGCCGAGGCTGGCCCAGACGGGGCAGGTCCAAGCGGGGCCCTGCCGCCCACCCTGCACCTGGCCCTGGAGCGGGTGGGTGAGCTGCGCTACGGCGAGAACCCCCACCAAGGCGCTGCCCGCTACCGCGAAATAGGCGCAACCGGCTGGTGGGATGGCGCCACCCAGCTCAGCGGGGTCGCCCTCTCCTATCTCAATGTCTTCGACGCCGACGCCGCATGGCGCCTGGTCCACACCCTGGATGGCGAGGATCCCGCCGTCGTGGTGGTCAAGCACGCCAACCCCTGCGGCGCTGCGGTGCACTCCGACCCGGCTGCTGCTGCCAGGCGGGCGGTGGCTTGCGACCCGGTGTCGGCCTTTGGCGGGATCGTTGCCCTGCGCTCCCCGGTCACCGCCGAGGTCGCGACGGCGCTGGCCGAAGGCCCTCAGTTCGACGTGATCGTGGCTCCCTACTACGAGCCGGAGGCGCTCGATACCCTGATTGCGCGCCGCAAGCGCACCCGGATCGTGAAGGGCTCCCCGCCCGGGCCACCGGGGCTGAGCCTGCGCAGGGTGGACGCCGGCTACCTGGCCCAGGGGCCGGACTCGGTGAACATGGACGAAACCTCCTGGCGAGTGGTCACGAACGCGGCGCCCTCCGCGGCCCAGCTGGTGGACTTGGGGTTCGCCTGGCAGCTGTGCGCCGCAACCGTGTCCAACGCTGTGGTGATAGTGTACCACGGAAAGGCCGTCGGGGTCGGCGCTGGCCAGCAAAGCCGGGTGGACGCGGCCGAGATAGCGGTGACCAAGGCGGGGGGGCGGGGCGTCGGAGGGGCCGCGGCAAGCGACGCCTTCTTCCCGTTCCGCGACGGCCTGGACGTGGTGGCCCGAGCCGGCGTGTCTGCCGTGATCCAGCCAGGCGGCTCGGTGAACGACGCCGAGATCATCGCAGCCGCCGACGAGCACGGCATGGCGATGGTCCTCACCGGCGAGCGCCACTTCCGCCACTGAGTAGAGCCGAGCAGGGCCGAGTAGGAACAATGAGCCGAGGTTCTCCGCAGTCACATCCGCCGCACCCAGTTCAGCCGTAGACTGGGTCGATGGGGCGCGGATGAGCCAGGACGCCAGCAAGCAAGACGCCAGCCGAAGAGTCCTGGTGATCTCCGAGGGCGTGACGGAGGCCCGCTGGGCGGCGCTCCGGGCGCTGTGCGACGGGGCAGCGCTCGACCTATGCACTCCAGGGCGCCTGCCCGACCTGGCGTCCTACCACGCCATAATCCTCGATGGGCCCGGCGACCTCGGCGCCCTGCATGGCTGGTGCTCGACGGGCGGCTCCCTCCTGTCGTTCCCCGCTCCCCAGGGCTGCGCCCGAGATGCGGAATGGATGGCAACGGTGGCCGCCCCCGACCACCCAGCCACCTCCCGCCTCCCGCGCGAGATGGCGATCACAGACCGCTTCTCGCCGCTGTCCCGCCCGAGCGAGGGCCAGGTGCTTGTCTCGGTGAGCGCGGCCTTTCGCGACGAGCCGGCCGTCGTGCACACGCCCTTCGGGTCGGGGCGCCTCACGATCTCAGCCCTCGGCCAGACCACAGAGGCCCTCGCCCACCCGGACCTGGCTAGATTGCTCCGCCGGCTCCTCCTATGCCCCAAGGCCGCCGTCGGGTCGAGCCGGGCGAGCCGGGGGCCGGTCGGGCTCGGCATCGTGGGCTACGGGCCATACGGCGGGATGGGCCAGCGCCACGGCCTCGCGTCCGCGGCCACTGACGGCTTGGAGCTGGTGGCGGCGTGCGACTCAGACCCGTCGAGGCGAAAGGCGGCAGAGGCGGACTTCCCCGGCCTCCGGGCCTACCAGAGCGTCGAGGAGATGCTCAGCGACGACGAGGTGGCCGTGGTCATCGTCGCCACTCCCCCCATCTCCCACGCCCCGATAGCCGTCGCCGCCCTCGAAGCAGGAAGGCACGTGGCGCTGGAGAAACCAATGTGCCTCACCAGCGCCGAGGCGGAGACGCTCATGACGCTGGCCACCAAGTACCACCTGACCCTCACCGTGAACCAGAACCGGCGCTGGGACCCCGACTACCGGGCGGCCAAGGCCGTCCTCGAAGCCGGCCTGCTCGGCGACCTGTTCTCCATGGAGACCTTCGTGGGAAGCTTCGAGCACCCCTGCCGGGCCTGGCACTCCGAGGAGTCGATCTCGGGGGGGGCGGCCTACGACTGGGGCTCGCACTACCTCGACTGGTCGGTGCAGCTGATGGGCGGCCCGCCGGTGGTCGTCACCGCCCACGCCCACAAGAGGGTCTGGCACGACGTGACCAACGCCGACCAGGTCCGGGTGCATCTGGCCTGGCCCGATGGCCGGGAGGCGGTCTTCGTCCAGAGCGACGTGGCGGCGATCCGCAAGCCCAAGCTCTACCTGCAAGGGACCTCCGGGACCCTCGCCGGCCACTACCGCCAGCTGGTCACCGAGCGCATAGAGCCTGCGAGCGGCTACATCGCCGAGGCGGCGCATCACGCCGAGGCGCCGGTCGAGCTGACCCTGGCCCGCTACGAGCCCGGCCGGGGGCTGACCGAGACCCGCCTGCCCCCGCTGCCGGCGCTCCCCCACCCCTTCCACCGCAACCTTGCCGACCACCTCCTGCTCGGGGAGGCCCTGGCAGTGACCCCCGAGTCGGTGAGCCCGGTGATCGCCGTGCTCGAGGCCGCCACCGCCTCGGCGGCATCCGGGGGCGAGCCTGTCCGCCTCGACGCCTGACCCGCCTTGACGCCTGACCCTCCCGCCACCGACCCGACCGCCACCCTCCCGGCTGCCAGCGACCCGGCTGCCAGCGACCCGGCTGCCACCGACCCGCTCCGCTGGGGGGTGCTGGGCGCCACCTCCACGGTTGCGCGCGCTGCCGTCCTCCCCGCCCTTCGCTCCAGCCCGACCGCCCGGCTGGTCGCCGTCGCCAGCCTCTCGAAGGCGCCGGGTACCTACGACGGCTTCGGCGCGGCCCGCGCCCTGGCCACCTACGAGGAGGTCTTGGCTGACCCCGACGTGGAGGCCGTGTACGTCCCCCTCCCCAACAGCCTCCACCGGCCCTGGGTGATCGCCGCCGCCGCGGCCGGCCGCCACGTGCTCTGCGAGAAGCCCCTCGCCACCAGCCAACCGGAGGCCGAGCTCATCGCCGGCGCCTGCGAGGCCGCAGGGGTGGTCCTCATGGAGGCGTACATGACTCCCTTTCACCCCCGCTCGGCGGCGATGGCTGCGCTGGTCGCGGGGGGTCGGCTCGGGGAGCTGCGTTTCGCCCATGCCGCATTCACCGGCGTGTTGTCCAGCCCCGACGACCACCGCTGGCGACCCGAGATGGGGGGCGGGGCGCTCCTGGACCTCGGCGTCTACTGCCTGGCCCCCATCCTGGCCGCGGCCGGCCGCCCGCCACGGTCCCTCGCCGCCAGCGCCACGCTCACGACGAGTGGCGTCGACGCCTCCTTCTCGGGGTGGCTGGACATGGGCGAGGGCCTGGCCGGCGCCATCGAGTGCTCCTTCGAGGCCACCGAGCGCCAGCACCTGGAGGTCGTGGGCACCAATGCGGCGGCCAACATCCACATGGCCTTCACGCCTGGTCCCGGCGACACGGGGATCAAGTTGCGCCACCGGGACGGCAGCACCGAGCGCATCGAGGCGGGTGGCGCCGACCCCTACCTGGGCATGGTGGAGCACTTCGCCGACGTGATCAGGGGCCGGGCAACGATGTCCAGGGGCCCCGCTGCCTCGGCAAGCCTCGCCGGCGTGCTCGACGACCTGGCGGTGGCCGCGGGCCTGCGAAGCCCCCGTCCTTGCTAGTGCAGCTAGGAGGAATATCCCCCCTTTCGCCCCACCGCCGTCCCCACTCACCCGCCCTTTCCGACATTAGGCTGGGAACCCCCACACGAAGGAGACAGAGACGATGAGCGCCAACACCTCGGGCCTGGCAATCCTGGGAGCGGGACCAGTCGGATTGGAGGCCGCCCTGGCAGCGGCCGACGCCGGGCTGGACTTCACCGTCTACGAGGTGGGCGAGGGCGTAGGGGCCCACGTGCGGGCTTGGGGCCACGTCTTGCTGTTCACCCCGTGGTCGCTGGATGTCTCGCCCCGGATGGCCAGCCACCTGGCGGCCGCTGGCGCGGAGGTGCCGGCGGGCGAGGAGTGCCCGACCGGCGACGAGCTGGTCGAGCGCCTCTTGGAGCCTGTCGCTGCGCTCCCCGAGCTGGCTCCCCACATCCGGCTTCGCACCCGGGTGGATGCAGTCGGGCGCAAGGGCCTCCTCAAGCACGAGGAGATCGCCACTGCGGAGCGCGGGGCCAGGCCATTCCGCCTCCTTTGCTCCCACGCAGGGGCCGACGAGGTGGCATCGGCGGGAGTCGTGCTGGACTGCACCGGCACCTACAGCCAGCCCAACCTGCTGGGCGACGGCGGGATCCCCTCTGCCGGCGAGCGATCCCTCGGGGGCCAGATCCGCCGGCACCTCCCAGACCTCGACGACGAGGTGGGTGAATGGGCGGGCAAGACTGTGCTCCTGGTGGGCGCCGGTGCGTCGGCCCAGACCGCGGCCCGGGAACTCGCGGCCCTCGCGGAGGGTTCCCCGGGGACGAAGGTGGTCTGGTCGGTGCGATCCTCCGACCCGAGCTGGGGCGCGGTGGCCGACGACCCCCTGCCGGGACGGGCAGCCCTCGTCGACTCTGCGCGGAGCCTCACCGCCGGAGCCTCACCCGCCATCGAGGTTCGACTCGGGACGGCGGTCTCCGAGCTGTCCCCGGCAAACGGGAAGGTGCGGGTTGGCCTGGTCGACTACGACCTGGAGACCTACGACGAGATCGAGGTGGACAAGGTCCTCTCCCTCACCGGCTATGTCGGCGACGCCGGCATGTACCGCCAGCTCCAGGTGCACGAGTGCTACGCCACCGCGGCGCCGATCAACCTCTCGGCCGCCCTGCTCGGGGCGGCGGGCCGCGACTGCCTCGCCCAGGTGAGCCACGGAGTCGACGTGCTCCGCAACCCCGAGCCCAACTTCTTCATCCTGGGCTCCAAGTCCTACGGCCGGGTGAACCAGTTCCTCCTGCGGGTCGGGTGGGACCAGGTGAGCGAGGTGATGGCGCACCTGGTTGGCGAGCAGGCGACGCGGGCCTCCTGACGGGTCGCGGGTCGGGAGTGGGCGCGGCGGCGCGCGAGCACTGGGCATATTCCTCAAAGGAATGTGGCGCGCTGAGCCTGCGTTGAGCACTTGGTGAGGACCCACCGTGTGCCTGTGTCCGGAGGGGTGCAGGTGGCCCTGGACACCTGGGACGGTGCCGGAGTCGGGTTCCTGCTGGTTCACGGTCTGGCGTCGAACGCCCGGATGTGGGACGGGGTGGCGGGGCGGCTGGCCGAGCTGGGGCACGCAGTCGCCGCGGTGGACCAGCGGGGCCACGGGCGATCCGACAAGCCAGAGGTGGGCTACGACTTCACAACCGTGTGCGACGATCTGGAGGCGGTGCTGGGGGCGCTGCGCGCGGGGCTGGGCGGGAGCGGCGAGGGTTGGTCCCGCCCGGTGGTCGTCGGCCAGTCATGGGGGGCGAACGTGGCGTTGGAACTGGGGTTCCGCGCACCCGACCTGCTTCGGGGGGTGGGCTGCGTGGACGGCGGCACCATCGAGCTGGCCGGGCGGTTCGCCACCTGGGAGGACTGCGCTGCGGTGATGGCGCCGCCGAGCCTGGTGGGCACGCCGGCGGGGCGTTTCGAGGCGGCAGTCCGGGCGGCGCACCCGAGCTGGCCGGGGAGCGGGATCCAAGGCACCCTGGCCAACTTCGAGGTGCGCCCAGACGGCACGGTGGCGCCCTGGCTGTCCTTCGAGCACCACATGCAGATCCTGGCGGCGCTGTACGAGCACCGCCCATCGACCCGCTACGCCGGGTTGTCGGTGCCCGTCCTGTTCATGCCCGCCGACGACGGGGGCTCTGCGTGGACCGCCGACAAGAGGGCCGCGGTGGACGCTGCCCTGGCAGCGGTCCCGGTGGCCCGGGCGGTGTGGTTCTCCCCCGCCGATCACGACGTCCACGCCCAGTTCCCCGACGAGCTGGCCAAGGTCCTGGCTGGCGCGGTGGCCGACGGGTTCTTCGCTTGAGCCAGGCCGCCGCAACGCTGCCCCGGTTGCTGACCATCATGGGGTCGGGCGAGACCAGCCCCACGATGGTCAAGGTTCACCGGTCGCTGTTCTCCCGCCTGGGTCCGGCCCCGGTGCGGGCGGTGGTGCTGGACACGCCTTTTGGCTTTCAGGAGAACGCAGACGACATCGTGGCGCGGGCGCAGGCGTATTTCTCCGAGAGCGTCGGGGTCAGCCTGGAGCCAGCCAGCCTGCGGTCGGCGGATTGTGGCCCCCACGAGCGGGCGGCGTTCGTCGGGGCGCTCGGAGACGCCCGGTACGTCTTCGCCGGCCCGGGCAGCCCGACATACGCCCTAAAGGTGTGGGGGCCCTCGGCGTTGCCATCCCTCCTGGCCCAGAAGCTCCAAGGCGGAGGAGCGGTCACCTTTGCCAGCGCTGCGGCTTTGACGCTGGGGGTGGCCACCGTGCCTGTCTACGAGATCTACAAAGCCGGCTCGCCCGTACACTGGTTGGAGGGCCTGGACCTGCTGGCGCTGGCGGGCCTGCGGGCCGCGGTCATCCCCCACTACAACAACGCCGAGGGCGGGAACCACGACACGAGATACTGCTACCTGGGCGAGAGGCGCCTGGCTTGGATGGAGTCGATGCTGGCGGAGGGTGTCTTCGTGCTAGGGGTGGACGAGCACACCGGCTTGGTGCTGGACCTGGACGCCGGGTCGGCCTCGGTGGTCGGCCTGGGTGTGGTGACGGTCCGCTCGGGCGGGGCCTCGGAGGTGTTCAAGTCGGGCACGGTGGTGCCGATCTCGGAGCTGGCGAGCGTCGCAGAGGAACTGGCCGAGCGCGGTGGGCCGGCGGCGGGTGCCGGGTCAGCGGGGGACGGCGGGTTGGTGGCGGCGGCCGGGTCGGTGGCGGGCGGTGGGTCGGTGGCGGGCGGTGGGTTGGCCGGGTCCGAGCCGTCGGCCGCCACCAGTTCGGCCGCGACCGGGGCGGGTGCCACCCGGTCGCCAGCCACCGGGGCGGGTGCCACCGGTTCGGCGGCGGAGTCTCCATTGCTGGCTAGCGTGCGGGAGCGCCAGGCGACCTTTGCCTCTGCGCTCGACGTCCGCGACTCGGACGGCGCAGTGCGGGCGATCCTCGCTCTCGACGACGAGCTGGTCGACTGGTCCCGCGACACCCTCCAGTCCGACGAGGTGGATCGGGCCAGGGACGTGCTGCACTCGATGGTCCTGGCCCTCGGGCGCCTCGCGGACGTAGGGGCCCGGGACCCCCGGGAGGTGCTCGGCCCCTTTGTCGATGCGCTGTTGGAACAGAGGGCCACGGCGCGCACGGCGCGCCGCTTCGAGGATGCGGATGCAGTCCGGGACCGCCTCGCCGAGCTGGGTGTCGAGGTGCGCGACACGCCCGACGGGGTCGAGTGGCTGCTCGGCGCTTGACACGTGACTAAATAGTCACATATGCTTAGGGCAGTGATCGACGACGACCGCGTGTTCAAGGCGCTTGCAGACCCGACGCGTCGCCTCCTGCTCGACCGCCTCTTCGCTCAGGACGGACGCAGCCTGACCGAGCTGGAGTCGGAGCTGGAGATGACGCGCTTCGGGGTGATGAAGCACCTGCGGGTCCTGGAGGATGCCGGTCTGGTCGTGACCCGTCGCGCAGGGAGGGAGAAGCTGCACCATCTCAACCCTGTGCCGATCCAGCTCATCCACAACCGCTGGATCGACAAGTACACCGAGCACCGAGCTTCGGCGCTCGCAGACCTGAAGACCCGACTGGAAGGAGAGACGACATGACAACAGTGCGGACGAACACCGACAAGACCAATGTGGCCACCCAGGTGTACCGCGTCTACATCTGCGCTTCGGCCCAGGCGATCTGGGATGCCATCACCCAGCCCGAATGGACCGAGCGCTTCGGCTACGGGGGGCGGTCGGAGTACGACCTGCGCCCGGGGGGCGCCTACCGCGGCTGGACCAGCGAAGGCATGCGGGCGGCGGGCGTCGGGGACCTCGCGGTGGACGGCGAGGTCGTCGAGTGCGACCCGCCTCACCGCCTGGTGCAGACCTGGCGCATGGTCATGGACGCCGAGATGGCCGCCGAGGGATTCACCCGGCTCACCTACGAGATCGTCGAGGGCAAGGGCGGGGTCACCAAGCTGACCATCGTCCACGACCTCGAAGGCGCACCGAAGCTGGCCCTCCTGATGTCCGGCCAGATGGAGGACCTGGGCGCCGGCGGAGGCTGGCCCTGGGTGCTCAGCGGGCTCAAGACCCTCTTGGAGACCGGTGACGCCATGGTGTTCTGAGCCCTCTTGGGCGTCCCTCCGGCGGCCGGGCAGAGGAGCCCCCCGGCGGCCGGAGGCGCGCCGCTAGAGCTAGACTCGGCCGACGTTCGCGATCCGGCCCCCATCGTCTAGCGGCCCAGGACACCGCCCTTTCAAGGCGGCAGCACGGGTTCGAATCCCGTTGGGGGTGCCAGCCAGCAACGTGCAGTTCAGAGGCTATGGACTTGTTCGGTCGTCAGCCTAAAGTCCTGTTGAGCACCTACGCGCACTGGATGTCGGCACTGGTTTGCGTCTGACTTCGCGATAGAGATCGGTCGGTCAATCCGACAGCATCCGCGGGTCTCCACGACCCATGGAGGACCATCTGATCATGACCGCACAAGACCTGTCACCGAGCCTGCAGGACGCCGAGGGAAGCGCTTCTTGTCGCCGTCGCAGAAGTACTGGGGGTCGTGGTGGCGTAGAACTCCTCGACGTCGGTGGCCGCCCGGGCGGTGAGGTTCTCCACCTGGCGTTTGCCCATGTGATGGCCGGTGGCACGTTCGATTGCCGCGGCGGCTTCCTCGAAAGACCCTCGGGAGGCGGCGGCGGCGGCCACGGGGCGCAGCCCGTGGGAGTGGCGCAGCGGCGCGGAACGTCGTCAGGTTCTATGCGGTGCGGGATCGAGCTGAGTGGCGCGTGGGGCGCGGTGTCGGGATGTCGACTTCGAGTTGCTCGACCAGCTGGCATGGGCTGCCTGCCGGGTCGAGGGCGTCGATGCGGGTGGCGAGGAGTCGCAGGTGGGCTCGAAACTTGGCCTCGGCGTGCCTGTCGAGGGGGGTGAGCAGGTGCGCCTCGGCGGTCTCCAGCCGGCGGTTCAAAGTCTCGAGCAACCGGGTGCCAGCCTCGGTGGCGACGATGTGCCTGGCTCGTCGATCGGCGGGGTCGGGGTGGCGTTCGATCAGCCCGGCAGCCTCGAGGTCGTCGAGGAGGTAGGTCATGACCGTGCGGTCGATGCCCAGGCGTTGCGCTAGTTGGAGCTGGCTGGGGACGAACCCTCGGGCTGCTGCTGAGAGGATCTGGTAGCCGCGGGGGCCGCCGGGCAGGTCGACGAAGGCCTGGGCTGTGCCTGCGACGTAAGCCCGGTAGACGACGCCCAGGCCCCAGCCCAGGTCACCAGCGAGAGCAACGTTGCCTCCCTGCTGGCGCTGGTGGACCTGTCCTGGTTGCCGCGCATCTACCTGCCCTATGACCGGCTCCTGGCCCACGGCCGCGTGGTGCGCGACCGGGCGGCGCTGATCGAGCCAGGCCGGGTGGTGACCGCGTCAGGACTACAGATCGCCGCCGACTACATCGTGTTGGCATCGGGGTCGGCCTATCCGTTCCCGGCCAAGACCGACAGGGTAGACACCGAAGCTGCTCACGACCAGGTTCGAGCCACCCATCGCGTCGTGGCAGGGGCCGACCGGGTCCTCTTGGTGGGTGCGGGCCCTGTGGGCATCGAGTTGGCCGGAGAGATCCATCATGTGTGGCCGCACAAGTCCATCACCCTCCTGGACGTGGCCTCCGACGTGCTGGGCGGCCCGTTCCTGGCCAGAGCTCCAAGCGGAGCTGCGCCGACAGCTTGACGACGCCGGCGTTCGCGTGCTGCTCAGCAGCCCGCTGCGCCAGGCGCCGCCCACCCTTCCAGGCCAGGAGGGAACGTTCACCGTGGTCACCGAGTCGGGGGTCGAGGTGACTGCTGACGTGTGGTTTCGTTGCTAAGGGGTGGTGCCCAACAGCGACTACCTGGCCCCGGCGTTAGGGGCCGCTCGACGAGTCGACGGGTTCGTCGAGGTGGGGCCAACCCTGCATGTGGACGGGCAGGACACCATCTTCGCCCTGGCGACGTGTCGACCGCTGACGCCAAGATGGCCGGCTTCGCCCTACGCCAGGCCGAGACGGTGGTCGCCAACATCACCGCCCTGGTCGGGGGAGGCACCGAGCTGGCGGCGTACAAGTCGGCGGGCGCGGCGATCTTGGTGCCGATCGGACCCGAGGGAGGAGCGGGCCAGTTTCCCGGCGCCGACGGCCAGGCCAGCCTCATAGGTTCCGAAGCGGTCGCCGAGTTCAAAGGGCGTCACATGATGGTCGAGCGCTTCACCACCATGTTCGGCCTTACTCCCCCGCCAACAGAGATCGCCGAGCCGGCCATCGGGGCGAAGAGGTGACGGTGACGGAGGCGAAGCCACGAACAGCACCCGCCAGCGGTGAGGAGCACACCTTGACCGCTTCGGACGGCTACAAAGCTCGAGACCGGGTGCTGTTTGGCGTCGGTCTCGAGACCGGGATCGGAGACGCTGCAACCCTGGTCGGCCACGCCCGGCTGGCCGACCGCGACGGCCTACCCACGGGCACCGCTGTAGCCAAATGGTCCAACGAGATCGTCCCCGCGGTCAAACGGCAGATCGGGCTAATGGGGAGCGATCAACTACCGTGGGGTATCTAGACCGTAACCCGGCGCATGGTGGAGAGCCCGCCGACGAGCAGCGCCGCTGTGAGAACGGCGAGCACGCCGGTCAGGCCCGGCGCGCTGAGGGTGGTGAAGAAATTGCCGATGCTCCCCCAGGCCTGCGCCTCTGTTGCCACCAGTGAGCCGGCCAGCAGGACGGTGACCTGGGCGGCCTCAAACGAAAGCAACCCAACCAGGTTCCATCGCCGGAAGACCAGGCCATACCACATCCCGTAGACGAACATCAGCGTCAGGACGACAAATGAGGTGAGCCAGGTGACGTACCACGGCCCGTCGAGGAAGTAGGGCACCCGGAAGAAGCCCATGTTCACCCCCCACCCGCCGGTGGCCCGCTCGACCACCTGCAGCATCGCCAGGCCCAAGCCGTACACCATGCCCAGTGCCACGGCCAGCAGGCCGGTCCCGAGGTAGAAGGAGCGCCGGCTGACTCCCAAGCTGAGCCCGAACGGCAGGAACTTGGCCACGCTCAGCACCCCGCATACGAGAACCTCGATGTAGAAGGCGGCTAGTCCGCCAGTGTAGCTGACGCCCGGGCCGGTCCCGACCATAACCCGGATAGCGACGTTCACCAGGAAGCTGAACGCCAGGACCGCCCATGGGAGGGCCACGTACAGGAGCCGCGTCACCATGTGGTAGCGGGCAACCTTGATGTAGGTGCTCATGCGCTTGTCCTCTCTTTCGTCTCCTCGGCGGCGCGGCTCGCGGCGGGACCACCAGTTGCTGCAAGGTCAGAGGCGCCAAGCCGACACCCAAATGCCGGGCCTGGGCCCGGTCGGCGTCATCGAGGGCCCCTTCGATCACCACCGTCTCCTGGGCGGCCATGGACCGGCGGTCCCAGGTGCGGCGCCCGGCGACGAATGCCTCCACTGCGGCAACCGACCCGCTGACAGTCGTCGCGCCGCCCCGGACCTTGTCCGCCGCCGCATCGAGCACGATCCGGCCGTGATCGATTATCACCACCCGCTCCAACAGGTTGGCGACCTCGTCGATCAGGTGGGTGGACAGCACCACCGTCCGGGGGTGATCGGCGAAGTCGGCGAGCAGCCGGTCGTAGAACAGCTCCCGGGCGACTGCGTCCAGGCCGGCGTAGGGTTCGTCGAAAAGGGTCACCTCGGCCCGAGCCGCGAGGCCGATGACGATGCCCAGCGCAGAGCGCATCCCTCGAGAGAGCTTCTTTATGACCCGGTTGGTGGGCAGCGCGAACTCATCGACCAGCGTCTCGGCCAGCTCGGCGCTCCAGTTGGGATAGAACCAGGGGCACACCCGTAGGGCGCGGCGCACCCTGAAGTCGGGGAAGTGCTGGTCCTCGCGCACCAGCACCATACGGCGCAGGGTGGCGTCGTCCTCGAACGGGCTGGCCCCAAGGACCGGGACAGCCCCGGCCGAGGGGAAGTCCTGGGCGGCGAGGATTCGCAGGAGCGTGGTCTTGCCCGCTCCGTTGCGGCCCAGCAGCCCCGTGATGGACGGGCCCTCGATGTCGAAGCTGACGTCGTCGAGGGCGACCTGGCCTCGGTACCGGCGGCTCAGGCCGGCGACCGAGATGGTCGGGGTCATATCGTGATGCCTCCTTTGGATTGACTGGTCTCACGGATCATGCTGAGCAGGGTGTCGTCGTCGATGCCGAGCCGGACTGCCTCGGCGACCATTGGCTCGACGTAGCGCTCGGCAAAGGCCTTGCGACGGGCGCCGACCAAGCGCTCACGGGCACCGGCAGCCACGAACATCCCGATGCCGCGGCGCTTCTCCACCAGCGCATCGTCGATCAGCACGTTGATTCCCTTCGCCGCAGTGGCCGGGTTGATGCGGTAGTAGGCCGCCAGCTCGTTTGTCGACGGCACCTGTTCGCCCTCGGCCAGGGTGCCCTCAGCGATCTCCGCGGCCAGGCGCTCGGCGATCTGGGTGAAGATCGGTGTCCCGTCATCGAGCACTGACCACTCCCCACTGCCTGCGGGACTGAGAGGTTGACTGGTTCATTACTTGACCAGCATAGCAACAAGCTACGGTTGTCAAGTTGTCGGCCTAGTGCTGCGCCGCGGAAGAGCCACGTGTGTCGCCCCAAGGCATCAATCCTGTTCAGAGCCGCCAAGACTCGATAAGCGACACACGTCCCGGGTGGGGCCAAATCAAGCCATCACGGTGGGGCCAGTTCAGACCGTCAAAGCCAGCTTTTCCGCTCAGCAGCACTATCTAGGCTTCACAGTCGACCGCCACGGCCAGGGCAGCGCAGATCTGGCGCACCCGCTCGTCGCTGAGACGCCCCAGCCGTTCCACCAACGCACCAAGTGAGACGTTCTCGATCGAATCGAGGCTGACCCCGGATCGGCGCAGGACCGGATCCTCGCCCGGCTCCAGCACCACCTCGGAGGCAAGGCCCCTGACGTTTGTAGTGCAGGGTGCGACCAGGGCCCGTCGTAGCCTCGGGATGGCCGCATCCCGGGACAGCACCACAACCGGGCGACGACCGATGTCTGCCAGCTCGCACCACCACAGCTCTCCCCTGGCAGGAAGGGTGCTCACCCTGTTTGCGACGCCCTCGCGCGCTGCGCGCCGCGGTGGAAGGACTCCAGGTCGCCCCACGCATCGGGCTCGTCGAGCGGGTGCCGATCATAGGCCTGGTAGCTGGCGTCAACCTCAGCTCTTCGGTGACGGGCGAGCAGCGCCCTGAGCGCCTGGTCGAGCAGCGCGGCGTCGGTCGGACCGGCATCCAGCCGCCGGGCACTTGCCAACAGGTCGGCGTCCACCGTGGTGCTAATCCGTATGCGTGTCATGCCACGATTGTAGTATCGGGAGGGTCAGCGACCGGCGGTCACGTCGTTATCCGAGGGACACGGGGGCCGATGGCACAAAGGACCTCCCAGCTGATGGTGCCCAGGGCCGCGGCCCAATCCTCCGCCGTGACCCGCTCTCCCCCCTGGGCGCCCAGCAGCACCACCTCGTCGCCAACGCAGACGTCCGCCTCCGGCCCGCAATCGACCATGATCTGGTCCATGGTCACCGTCCCGGCCAGCGGGCGCCGCCGCCCCCCGATCAGGACCTCCATCCCGGCGTCGAACAGCCGGCGGGGTACCCCGTCCGCGTAGCCGATGGGCACGGTCGCCACGCAGGAAGGACCCTCTAGGCGGCGTCGCTGGCTGTAGGAGACAGCCTCGCCCGCCTCCAGCTCTCGCACCAGCGCCACCCGGGAGCGAAGGGAGAGCACGGGCATCAAGTCGATGGCCGAGTCGAGGCCCGGCGAGTAGCCGTACAGGGCCAGGCCGCAGCGGACCAGGTCGTAGCGAGAAAGGGGATGGAGCATGGCTCCCGCCGAGTTCGCCGCGTGGAGCAGCTCGGGGACCAGCCCGTTGTCCTCGAACAATGTCCTGGCTGCCTCGAAGCGGCCCAGTTGCACCTTGGTCAGCGGGTCCCAAGGCTCGTCGGCCACCGCCAGGTGGGTCCACAGGCCCTCCAAGCGCAGCCACCCGCTCGCCTTGACGGCCAGGCCAAGCGCCACCGCCTCGGCGCCTTGGGCCCCCACCCGGTGCATCCCCGTGTCCACCTTGAGGTGCACCGGGTAGTCCCGCCTGCCGATCCAAGCCGCTGCGGCCATGGCAGATGCCACCCCCTGGGCCGAGTAGAGGGTTGGGATCAGCCCAGCAGCCAGGACCTCGGACATTGCCTCGGGGGGTGGCTCGACGAGCACCAGGATCGGCGTGTCGATGCCAGCCCGGCGCAGCTCGATGCCCTCCTCGGGGAAGGCAACCGCCAGCCAGGGGACACCCTCTGCAACCACCGCCCGAGCCACCGCAGCGGCCCCGTGCCCGTAGGCGTCGGCCTTGACCACCGCGCACAGCAGCGCCGGCGATACGAGCTGGGAGAGCACCGCCACGTTGTGCGCCAGCGCCCGAAGGTCGACCTCTGCCCAGGTCGGCGGGCCACGACCCTCAGCCACGACCCTCAGCCACGACCCTCAGCCACGGGCCGACCCCCGGTCACGGCGCTCGCCCCGGTCACGGCGCTCGCCCCCGCTCACGGGCCTCCCCTCGGTCACGGAGCCTCCCCCGAGAGCCCCGACAAGTACGTCGCCAACAGCTCCAACAGGTCCCCGGCGACCAGGCCCCTGGCCATCCCCAGCCCAGCGGCCCTTCCGTGCACATGGGCCGCCAGGGCCGCCGCCTCGAGGGCGCCGACCCCCTGGGCAAGAAACGCCCCGACCACTCCCGACAGGACGTCTCCCGTGCCCGCCGTTGCGAGCCGGGGCGACCCTGCCGTCGAGACCAGCGCCCGGCCGTCGGGGGCGGCAACGATCGTGGTGGAACCCTTCAGGACCACGACCGCCCCGGAGCCCGCCGCCAGGGAGCGGGCAGCTGCGAATCGGTCGGGCCCGGGTGGCCGGCCCACCAGGCGCGAGTACTCACCGTCATGCGGTGTGACGACCACCGGGGCAACTGTGCCCGACGCCACGCGCTGCGTGACCAGGGTGGCCAGCTCCTCCACAGAGCCGACGACGTTGAGGGCGTCGGCATCCAGCAGTGTCGGCACCGCGGCGGACGCCACCAGCTTGCGAACCGCGGAGGCGGTAACATCGGAGGTCCCCAGGCCCGGCCCGACCACCAGGCCATGGCACCGGGGCAGGGCTTCGAGCACCTGGTCCTGCCAGCCCAGCTCGGGCAGCGCGCTCGCAACCACCTCGCTCACCGGCAGGTCCGATGGGCTGGCGCCCGGCACGCCGAGGCGCACCATCCCGGCCCCGGCCCGCATCGCCGCCGTGGAGCACAGCGACGCCGACCCGAGCATCCCGGGGGACCCGGCGGCGACGTATAGGGCCGATTGCCACTTGTGGGCCTGGCGTGGCCGGGCCGGCAAGACGTCGCCCACATCGCGGTCCTCGACCAGGTGGGCGGCGGCCCGGCTGACGTCCAGGCCTATGTCGGCCACCTCGATGACGCCCGAGCGCGAGGGGCCGTCACCAATCAGCAGCCCAGGCTTCAGTGCGCCAAATGTAACCGTCGCTTGCGCAGCCACCGCGCCCGCGCACCCCCCTCCGGTGTCGCCATCCACTCCGGTGGGGATGTCCACGGACAACACTCCGGCACCCCTCGGCACCCAGGGGGCTTGGTACTCGCCGCGGAAGCCTGTCCCGTAGGCGGCGTCGATCACCAGGTCACAGTCGGGAACCTGTGGAGGAAGCTGCTCCCTGCCTGCCGCGGGCAGGACCATCACCCGCGCTCCCCAGCGCCCCAGCCAGGCGGCCGCCACCCGGCCGTCGTCCCCGTTGTGTCCCGGTCCGGCCACGACAGCCACGCGCCTGCCGTAGGTCCCGCCCATCTGCCGCCGCGCGGAACGGGCAAGCGTCAGGCCCGCGCGCTCCACGAGCGCATCGATCCCCACCTGTGCCTGGGCCGCCGCATCTGCTTCCCTCATCTCGGCGACGCTCAGGATCGGCCTCACCTGCGCAGGCTCGGATCCGGGATCCCCACGACGACTGCGGCGGCAACCAGAGCAGTGTGGGTGAGCGACAGAGCCCACGCAACCACGCCCCGTTCCTGGGCCAGCTTGGCAGAGCGGGCGGACAGGACCAGGGCCGGCTCCCCAGACTCGGCCCGTGCGACTTCCACCTCGCGGAAGCTCACAGCCCCCAACCCGACCCCAAGCGCTTTCATGGCCGCCTCCTTGGCCGCAAAGCGCGCAGCGAGCTGCGGGGCGGGGTCGGCAAAGCGGGCGGCGTAGGCGAGCTCGCCAGGCGTGAAAAGACGAGCGGCCAAGCCCCCTCGGCGCTCCATGACCCGACGAAATCGCCCCACCTCCACGACGTCCACCCCCACGCAGACCCCTGTACGGCCAGCTGCGCTCACCGCCAGCAGCTGGTGTGCAGCGTCCTCCCCCATCGCGGTGACGTTAGTGCCCGGCACCAGCTCCGTCTAGGATCGGGCACACTAGGATCGGGCACAGTGGGACCTGAGCCGCTGTTCCGAGGCGTGGGTGTCGCCTTGGTGACGTTCTTCGACGAGGGCGGCCGCTTGTTGGCCAAGGCCACTGCGGAGCACGCCGCAGCGGTCGTGGATGCGGGCATTGCTGCGGTGCTCGTCGCGGGGACCACCGGTGAGGCCGCTGCGCTGGACCCAGACGAGCGGCTGGCGCTCGTTGACGCAGTCCGGGCGGCCGTACCCGCCGGCTCGGAGGTCCCGGTGATCGTCGGCACGGGCGCCCCATCCGCGCGCCAGGCAGTGGCCCTCACCAAGTCAGCTTGCGCCCATGGGGCCGATGCGGTCCTGGCTCTCTCCCCTCCCGGATGTGCGGACCCTCGGCCTTACTACGACGAGGTGGTGAGGGCCGCTGGGCCCACCCCGGCCCTGGCGTACCACTACCCGTCGGTCTCGCCGCCGGGGATCTCCGTTTCCCAGCTGGGCGCGCTCCCTGTCGCGGGTTGCAAGGACTCCAGCGGGGACGTCACGCGGCTGCTCCTGACGGCGGGGATGCTCGGCGGGTCGATATGGGTGGGCAACCCGTCGCTGACCCTGCTGGCAGGGATGCCGGGGTCGAGGGTTGCTGGCGCGATCCTCGCGCTCGCCAATCCCGAACCGGAGCTGTGCCTGGCCGCCTTCGGAGGGGACATGGCGGCCCAGCGCGACCTGGCCGGGATTCACGTGGGCATCTCCACCCCGGCCGACCTGAAGGACCTGATCTCCTGGCGCTGGGGTACGCCGCAGACCACCCGCCTGGGCTGAGCGATCGCGGGTCAGGCCCTTAAGGCTGGTGCAGGTAGAACCGGCTTCCCTGGCCGTCGGTGCACTCGCACGACAGGCCGTAGGGCTGGCGCTCGACGGCGGTGGCGGTCCCTCCCAGGTCGAGGGCTCGCTGGCGGGCGGCTTGGATATCGTCGACCTGCCACATGGGCACGGTACTAACGGTGTCGTGGCCCCCGCTGACCCCGGTCCTCGGCATCGGCTCCGTTGGCTCCCAGCCGTCCTCGCCGTGACCCGGAGCAAAGCTCCATCCCAGCATCTCACCGAAGAAGGCGCGGAATCGCGCAGAGTCGGGAACCGAGACGCTCATGTAGCTGAGGTCGCCGGGACGGTCCCCGCTCCGCGGGCGCTCGGTAACGGTCGCCCGCGGCCCGCTCCTCGTCGGTCGGCTGCCAGAGGTAGAAGCGCATGCCCTGGTCGTCTGTGCATTCGGACATCGTGCCGTAAGGGCGCGTGAAGGGGTCGGTGGCGCTGCCCCCACGGCGCCTGACCACCTCGACGGCGAGGGCAATGTTGTCCACCCGCCAGGTGATGACGCAAGCGTCACGAGGCTGGCCACCCATGAGGCTGGTGTCGGGCATCGAGTCGAGGACCAGGCGGCCCTGGGAGTTGTGGCCTGGGGCATAGGCCCGGCCGAGCACCGAGCTGTAGAAGGATGCAGCCCTCTCGACGTCGGGGACCTCGAGGGAGATGTGGCCGATGTCGCCGTGGCGAGTCCCGGCGGGGTAGCGAGCAGGGGCGCTCCAGGGCTTGGGACTCGCGAGTATCCAGCGGTGCCCGAACGGGTCGTGCACCACTGCTGTCCTCCCGTAGGGGTTGTCCGAAGGCGCCCTGTCCAGCACCGCGCCCAGTGACACGGCCCTGTCCAACAGGCTGTCCACTGCGGGCACCTGCAAGTGGATGGTCACGGAGTTGCCCTCGCCCGGTCGGGGGGCAACGTGGCCCACCCCCGCAGACTCCTCGGCGAGCATCACTGTCGCCCCCCCGAAGCTCAGCTGGGCGTGGCCGATCCTCCCGTCGGGCATGACCATCGGCTCGCCGGTCGCCACGGCCCCGAACACATCCGCGTACCACTCCAGAGCCCGGCGGGCGCCGGTCACCGCCAGGTAGGGGGTCACCTCCATCGTCGCCGGCTCGGCGATGACGGCGGAAGGATCAATTGTGGTCATGGTCACGTCGACTCCTTTCGGGAGGGTGAGGGCTCGCTCCAGACGGGCCCGAAGGCGAGCGGCGAAGCGCCGCTCGGGGTAGGCGGGCTCGGGGCGGGAGCGCAACGCCTCGCCCAAGGTGGCCTCGAAGGACTGCGGGTGGGTATCAGGCATCGTCACGGGCCTCGTCTCGGAGGTACTCGCGCCGGAAAGCCGCCCGGGCTCGGACCAGCAACGCTCGGTGGCATGAAGGCTCCGCTCCAGGGCTTGGGCCACCTCGGCCACCGGCAGGTTGTCGACGTATCGAAGCGTCAGGGCTGCACGGTGGTGTGCCCCCAGGGCCTCCAGCGTCTCGCGCGCCCGGAGGGCGTCCAGGTGGCCGTCCCAGGGGTCGTCGGTGGGCTCGGGCCCGCCCAACAGGGTCATGCCCCGCTCCTCGCGGGCCTCGCGTCGCCAGTGGTCGACCATCTTGTTGCGAGCCACGGTCATCAGCCAAGCGGCGCTGAGCGTCGTTGGGCCCCCGCGACGGACGGCGTGGGCCGCCGCCAGGAAGGTCTGGGAGGTGAGGTCCTCCGCCAGGCTCACCCGCCCACAACGGCTGAGCAGGTAGCCGTAGACCTGGGGAAGCGAGCGGTCGTACAGATCCAGCAGCTCCGCACCAGGGTCTGGCGCTGTAGCGGTGTCGGTCCCCACATCCCTACTATCGCTCAGGGCGACCGGCTTCCGACGGGGTCGGGCGCCTTTCTCGTCCGGCCATGTCCAAGAGCTCAGCAGCGTGGCCTCGGGCAGTGGCGCTGTCGGGTTGTCCGGAGAGCATCCGTGAGAGCTCCACGACCCGGCCAGCGTGGTCCAGCGCGCTCAGCTCGGCCACCGTGCGGCCGGCGCGTTCGGCTTTGGCGACCGAGACCTGGTGGTCGGCGAAGGCGGCCACCTGGGCGAGGTGCGTCACCACCAACACTTGATGAGCGGCCCCGAGCGCAGCCAGCGCCCGCCCGACCGCGAGCGCGGCCTCTCCTCCCACTCCAGCGTCCACCTCGTCGAACACCAGGGTGGGACCTGGTGCAGACCCGTCTGTGGGACCTGGCGCAGACCCATCTCCCAACCTGGCCCTCAAATTGGCAAGGACGAGACGAACCGCAAGCATCGTGCGCGCCAGCTCGCCACCGGAGGCCACCTTGGCCAGCCCAAGGGTTGGCTCCCCCGGGTTGGCGCCGAGCCCGAAGCTCACCTCGTCCCCAGCGTCCCCAGCTACCTGGACCTCGAAGCGGGCGCCCGCCATTGCCAGCGTTCGCAGGTGGGCCTGCACTTCGGCGGCAAAGCCGGGTGCGCCAGCGCGGCGCGCGCGGCCCATGTCGGCCTCGGCCTCGGCCAGGCGGGTTTGGCGGCGGCCGAGCTCGGCCTCCAGCTCGGCCACGCTTGCGTCGTGGGACTCGGCCTCGGCCAAGGCGCGGCGGGCGTCGCCGGCGAAGGCCATGACCTCGGCCAGGGTGTCCCCATACTTGCGCTGCAGCTCCCTGAGCAGCTGGCGCCGGGCCCTCACTTGCGCCAGGCGCTCTGGGTTGTCCTCGAGGGCCTCCACCAGGAGCCGGGTCTCACCGGCAAGGTCCTCCAGGTCCGCCTGCACCCCCCGCAGCCTCGCCTCCACCTCCGCCAGCGGGGGGTGGCCAGCCAGGGCGGCCAGCGCCGCGCCCACCGCGGCGCTCGCTCCCCCGTCGTAGCCCCCGCCGCTCAGGAGGCGGTGCGCCGCCTGGGCTGCCTCGCGGTGCGCCGTGGCGCTCGCTAGCCGGTCCTCCTCGAGGGCCAGGCTGTCGTCCTCGTCAGGGTCGGACATTGCCGCTCGGGCCAGCTCGGCGATCTGGTAGCGCAGCAGATCCATCTCCTTGGACCTGGAAGCGGCGTCGCCACCGAGGGCTGACAGGGCATCGGTTGTCTGGCGAAGGGCCTGGCGGGCCAGCCTCCGGGGCGTGGCCTCCACGCCACAGAACGCGTCGAGGGCGGCTCGCTGTGCTGAGGCGCCGAGCAGGGACTGGTGGGCGTGCTGGCCGTGCAGCTCCACGAGCGGGCTTCCCGCCTCCGAGAGGGTGGACACCGGCGCCATGCGAGCGTTCACCCAGGCTCGGGAGCGTCCGCTGGCGGGCACGGAACGGGCCAGGACCACCTCCCCTGCGTCGTCGGTCTCGAAGCGCCCCTCCACCAGGGCCTCGGTCGCTCCGGGACGTACGAGCACCGGGTCGGCCCTTCCTCCCACCAGTAGCTCCAGAGCTTCCACGACGAGGGTCTTGCCAGTCCCGGTCTCGCCCGTCAGCGCGGTCATGCCAGGCCCGAGCACCAGCGTTGCGGAGGCGATGACGCCCAGATCCCGAACGCAGAGCTCCACCAGCATGGGCGAGGACCTCAGGCTCAGGGCGCGGCGCGATCGGGCAGGCCGAACTTGACCCGCAGGATGTCGTGGAAGTCGTGCCGCTCGAAGCCGACCAGACGCACAGGTGCCTTGCTTGCCCGGCACACCACCGCATCGCCCGGCACCATGTTGGCTACCTCGAAGCCGTCCACGAACAAGGTGGCCGGCCTGCCATCCGCCAGCTCCATGCGCACCTCGTCAGCGGGGTCGAGCACCAGGCTGCGATCGAAGAGCATGTGGGGCGACACTGGTGTGACGATCATCGCGCGAAGGCTTGGTGAGGCGATCGGGCCCCTGGAGGACAGGTTGTAGGCGGTCGATCCCGTGGGCGTCGCCACGATCAGGCCGTCCGCGGTGTAGGTGATGAAGGGCCGACCCCCGATGCTCAGCGCCAAGCGAACAGTGTGCCCAGATGCCTGCTTCTCCACCACCGCCTCGTTCAGGGCGATGGCCTGGGGGAACGGTCCGGCCGTCTCTCCGGCTGGTTGGAGCGACACATCCAGGGTCATGCGCTCCTGGAGGACATGGGTGCCGTCGAGGAACTGCTCCAGAGCCTGTCTGAGCCCCCCAGCCTCCACCGCAGTCAGGTAGCCGAGGTGACCCAGGTTCACCCCCAGGACGGGTATGCCCGACCCTCCGGCCAGCGCCACCGCCCGCAGCATGGTCCCGTCCCCCCCGAGGCTGACAACCAGGTCGGCACCGGCGACCTCGACCCCGCTCGTGCCGGGCAGCCGTGCCTCGTGTCCCCTGAGTCGGAGCCATGCCGCTGCTTCACGGGCGGCCACGCCGGCATCCTTGCGCCCGTCGTGGACCACAAAGGCGATGGTCGCCAATTCTCTATTCCTCTCTAGACGGCGCGTCGCGAAGGGCCAAACCCGCTGCGACGGCCCTGGACAGATCGAGGAGGAAGGGCCCGGTGCTGTGGGCGCGGCAGTGAAGGAGGAACTCCACGTTGCCCTGGGCTCCGGTCAGCGGGGATGCCATCACCCCCATCATTGCGGCTCCGCACCCTGCGAACGCCCCCACCGCGCCCTCGAGCGTGCCCAGCCACAGGCGGGGGTCCCTGACCACCCCGCGGCCGCGGCTCACCTCGGCCCGACCACCTTCCAGGCTCCCCACCTCGAACTGCGGCTTGACCAGCACCACCACGTCCGCCCCTGGGGCCGCCAGCTCTCCCAGGAGGACGGGGGCCACGCTGCGCAGGGAGATGAAGGAGAGGTCGGCCACCACCACCTCGAACGGTTCGCCCGCGAGGTCGGCCAGGTGCGCCAGTCGCAGGTTGGTTCGCTCGACGCTGATCACCCGGTGGTCGCGCCGCAGCCGTTCGTGGAGCTGCCCCCGACCCACGTCGAGCGCGACCACCGAGGCAGCCCCGCTTTGTAGGAGGCAGTCGGTGAAGCCACCTGTCGAGGCCCCGGCGTCCAGGCAGCGCCGCCCGCCAACGTCGAGACCGAAGCGCGCCAAAGCGGCGTCCAGCTTGTCTCCGCCCCGGCTCACGAAGCGGGGGCCGGGGCCGGCGAGGAAGATTGGCTCGGCCGGAGCCACCAGCCGGTTGGCCTTGGTGGCCGGCGCACCGGCGACGCTTACCTGGCCGGAGGCGATGGCAGAGCGTGCGCGCTCCCGGCTCGGAGCGAGGTGGCGGGCAACCATCTCCACGTCCAGCCTGCGTCGCCCGGTCAGGGGAGCCGGGCCTTTGCGCCCGAGGAGTCGCTGCGCTTCGGCCAGCCGTTCACCAGGGCGGCCAGGTCGGCGGCCTCCACGTCAGGGGCAGGGTCGAGCTCGCCGTGACCGGGTCGGGTCACGCCGCTCAGGACCAGGCCAAAGGTGACCCCCAGGCGGCGGGCGAGGCGGCCGTCGGTGGATGGGCGGTCCCCCACCAGCACCTCGATGTCGCTCGCAAGCTTTGCCAGCATCTCGACCAAGGGCTCGTGTGGCTTGCCGGCTACGACAGGCGTGGCTCCGCTGGCGTAGGCGACCGCGGCCAGGATGGAACCCCCGCCCGGGATCGGGCCAGCTCCGGTGGGGTAGGTTGCGTCGTCGTTGGTTCCGATCAGCCGGGCGCCGGCCAGGACGCACGACATTGCAGCGGTCAGGCGCTCGTAGTCGAAGTTGCGATCCCAGCCCACCACCACCGCGTCAGCGCGTCCCTCGGCGACGGTATTGACCCCCCGGGCCGCCAGCGCCTCGTCGACTCCGGGACCGGCACAGACCAGCGCGGTGGAGCCTGGCTCGAGAAGGGAGGCCGCTGCCTGCGCAGAGGTGAGCAGCTCGTCCCGCTCGGTGGGAATGCCCATCCGAGCCAGCTGGTCTCGGTAGTCGTCGAGGACCCGGGAGGAGTTGTTGGTGACGAAGATCACCTGCTCACCCCGGTCACGGAGCTGGGCCACAGCGTCAGCGGCCCCAGGGATGGGACGGTCGGCCAGCCACACGACCCCGTCGAGGTCCAGGATCCAAGTCATGCCCCATCTTGGCAGGTTCGCGCTCGCGTCCAGGCAGGCTCGCCCGCCGGCCCGGCGGCCCGGCCGCCCGCCGGCCAGGTTGCGTGCCAGGGCTGCAGGCCAGGCGCTGTGATAGGCAGGTGGGATGCCCCGCTTCGAGCCCTTCGCCGGCCTGCGCTACGCTCCCGCTGCCCTTGCCAGCCACGGTGCCTCGCTGGACGATGTGGTCGCGCCCCCCTACGACGTGATCGACCCAGCGGGTCGCGAGGCCCTCGTGCGCCGATCCCCACTGAACGCCGTGCGGCTGGAGCTTCCCGAGCCTGAGGTCGGCAAGGACCGCTACTCCGCGGCAGCCGCACTGTTGTCCGGGTGGATGGAGGCCGGGGTGCTTCGACTCGACGCCGATCCAGCCTTCTACCTGTACGCCATGAGCTACACCGACCACGCGGGCAGGTCCCGGCGCACCTCAGGAGTAATTGGGGCCCTCGAGGCCTCACCCGCCGCGGATGGCCAGGTACTGCCGCACGAGCAGACCATGCCCAAGCCCAAGGGGGACCGTCTGGACTTGTTGCGGGCATGCAGGGCGAACATCTCCCCGGTATGGGGGCTCTCGCTCGCCGCCGGGCTCTCGTCCTGCTGGGAACCGTTCCCTGCTGAGGAGCCCGATGCCGTGGCGCTGGACATCGATGGCGTGACCCATGAGTGCTGGCCGATCACCGACCCGGCAGCGATTGGGAAGATTGCGTCGGTCGTTGGCTCGGCTGCTGTCCTGCTCGCCGACGGGCACCATCGCTACGAGACCTCCATCGCCTACCGTGAAGAGATGCGAGCTGCCGCTCGGGGTGCAGCGGGCGACTACGACCTGGTCATGGCGCTGGTGGTGGAGCTCGCCGAAGACCAGCTCGCGGTTGGCCCGATCCACCGGATCCTCACTGGGCTCCCGGAGGGCTATGACCTTGTCGGGGCGCTGGCCAGGGGCTTCGAGATGCAGCCTGCTCCCGGGCTCTCCGGGGCGTTTGCGCAAGGTGGCTCGATGGCTGCGCTCCTCGCCGAGGCGGGGGGGCCGGCCCTGGTGACAGGCGAGGGGGCGTGGTATATGCGGGCCCGGCCAGAGGTCGTCGCCGCCGCGGAGGACGACCTGGACTCGAGCCGGCTGGGCCTGGCCCTGGAGGGCATCGCAGGCCACGAGCTGTCCTACCACCACGACCCCGCCGAGGTGGTCCGAGCTGTCCGGGAGGGGGGGGCCAACGCGGGCATCCTCATCCGCCCGGCGAGCGTTGCTGTGATCGAGCGCGCGGGGAGGGAGCGCAGACGCCTGCCAGCCAAGAGCACCTTCTTCACCCCCAAGCCGCGTACCGGCATGGTGTTCCGCCTGCTTCGATAGTGCTGCTTAGCGGAAAGGCCGTGTGTGTCGCTCGTAGGAATCGATCTTGATCACACTGAACAAGTTTAGTGCATTTGGACGACACACACGACCTTTCCTCGGCGCAGCACTAGGAGCTGTGACCGACCTCGGCGCCCTCGGACCGCCGCCGCGGACCGTGCACCCCGACGCGTTGCTCGGCCCGGACAGCGTCGCGGCGCGCCTCATGCTCAACCCGCTGACCCTGCTCGGCGGCCCGAGGGCGTTGCTGCTCCAGCTCGCCCACCCGCTGGTAGCCGCCGGTGTCGCAGATCACTCCAACTTCCAACAGGCGCCCTTCAACCGGCTCCTGCGGACCCTCTCGGCGATCGGGACCATCGGCTTCGCCGACCCGGAGACCTCACAGCGCGCCCTGGAGGCCCTGGCTGGCACCCACAGCTCGGTAAGGGGCAGGAGCCCCGAGGGCCGTGCCTATTCTGCCGGCGACCCCCGCCTCGCCACCTGGGTCCATGCCACCATCGTGGACAGCTACCTCCTGATCGACCGCCTCTGGCTGCACCAGCTCACCGAGGCAGAGAGGGCCGCCTTCTACGTCGAGACTCTGGCGCTGGGCCGGGCGTTCGGCGCTCGCGTCCGTGCAGGCGAGCCCCCCGGGCAGCCGGGCGGAGGGGCCGGGCAGCCGGGCGGGGCGGGCCTGCCGGGCGCGCGGGCCGGGCCGCCGGGCGGAGGGGCCGGGCCGGACGAGCTTCCAGGGGACCTGGCCGGCTTCGAGGCTTGGATGGGGGCAAGGATGGGGGACCTCGAGGTGAGCGAGCAGGCCCGGTCGATGGCGCCCGATGTCATGCGGCCCCCGCTGTCAGCGGTGTGGAGGCGGCTGGGGCCCCCAGCAGAGCACGTCGCGTGGCCCTTCATGGCGGCGGCCACCGCCGAGATGCTGCCCCCACACCTTTGCCGGGCATATCGCCTGGAGGGCCGCCGCTACCTGCGGCATGGGAGGCGACCCGCCCTGGTGGCAACCAGAGTAGCCGTCCGGACGGTTGCACCACCTTGGCGCAGGCTTGGGCGAAGGGTTGGGCCCCGACCAGACCTACCCACGCGGGTTGCCGCCGTCCTCACAGGCCAACCGCTGACCGCCCGGTGACCCGGGGCCATCGCGCCGGGCGGGGGCCTTACCGGCGTGTGGCGCGGCGTGTGGCTCGGCGTTCGGCGCGGTCACCGATGGGCACAGAAGGCCTGGTCAGTCGCTCCACCATCCCAACCACCAGGACCCCGATCACCGCAACCGCGGCCACCACAACACCACTGGCAAAGACATCAGGGGACGGACGGTTCGACGCGATCGTCTACGAGGTCCCCGAGACCGAGAGGGCATTCCGTGACCGGCTCCGGCGCTCGGCCCAGCTCCTTGGATACGCGAGTCTCCGGCCCGGGCTCATGGTGTCGGCGTCGGACAGCTGGGAGGACTTGATGTCGGTCTTGTCCCCACCGACCAATGGCTGCCAGCTGTACCGAGCTCAGCTGGCGCTATCCGAATCAGACAGTGCCCATCTGGCCGCCAGGCTGTGGAACCTGGACGACCTGGCATCGCGATACCGAGGACTGCTGTGTCAAACGCAAGCCCTTATCGCCACCGCCGGGCACGAACCGCCAATCGGGGTGGACGCGCTCCGAGGTTTCGCCGCTGCCACCCTGCCGCTCTTCGAGGCCACCGCAGCGGACCCAGACCTGCCATCCGAGCTCTTGCCGCCAAACTGGCCAGGTCGACTGATTGGTCGCGCCCTGGGCAGGGCGTTCTCGACCTTCGGCGCACCGCTCGGGATGTACCTCGAGTCGCTCGGCATCCCTGGGCCCTGAGGCGTCCCTGGCTCTGAGGCGTCCCTGGCCCTGAGGGAGCTGGGTCAGGCGATGGTGACCGACTGGTCCAGGTAGACGTCCTGGATGGCATGAAGGATCTCCACGCCCTCGGCGGTGGGGCGCTGGAAGGCCTTGCGGCCCGAGATGAGCCCGGTGCCGCCAGCACGCTTGTTGATGACCGCGGTGCGCACCGCTTGGGCGAGGTCGCTCGCGCCAGCCGATTCGCCTCCGGAGTTGATGAGCCCGATCCGGCCCATGTAGCAGTTGGCCACCTGCCAGCGGGTCAAGTCGATCGGGTTGTCGGTCGTGAGCTCGCTGTATACGAGCGGGTCGGTCCGCCCGTAGCTGAGGGCGGTGTAGCCACCATTGCAGGTGGGCAGCTTCTGCTTGATGATGTCGGCCTCGATCGTGACGCCAAGGTGGTTGGCCTGGCCGGTGAGGTCCGCGGACAGCGAGTAGTCCACCCCTTCGTGCTTGAAGGCGTTGTTGCGCAGGTAGCACCACAAGACCGTGAACATGCCCAAGCTGTGTGCCTCTGCAAACGCCTGCCGGACCTCCTGGAGCTGGCGGGTGCTCTGCTCCGAACCCCAGTACACGGTCGCCCCGACCGCCACGGCCCCGAGGTCGAACGCCTGGCGCGCGGTGGCGAACATGGTCTGGTCGGCTCGCCCGGGGTAGGTCAGCAGCTCGTTGTGGTTGAGCTTCAGAAGGAATGGGATCTTGTGCGCGTAACGCCTCGCGACCACTCCCAGGGTGCCGAGGGTCGTGGCGAAGGCGCTGCAGCCGCCCTCGATGGCCAGCTCGCACAGCCTGGCCGGGTCCATGTAGGCGGGGTACTTGGCGAAGCTGGCCGCAGCTGAGTGCTCGATGCCCTGGTCGACCGGCAGGATGGACAGGTAGCCGGTCCCGGCCAGGCGCCCGGTGTTGAAAACCTGGGCCATGTTGCGCACCACGGCGACGGGACGGTCGCTGTCGCGCATCACCGCGTCGAGGTGCCCGTGGCCCGGCAGGGTCAGGTCGTCCTTGGGGATGGACTTGCAGGTGTGCTCCAAGAGGGACTCGGCCTCGTCCCCGAGCAGTGCTCCGATGTCCACGGTTATTCTCCTTTTGTGTCGCCCTCCGACTCAGCTGCCGGGGCCCCGCCCAGGTTCGGGCTGCCTCTGCCAGCCTACCAACATGTGGGGCGTCCGCACGAACCGCGCCTGGCCGGGAACTGGCCGGGCGGGCGCCGCCGGGGCGGGCGCCGGCGGAGGGAGCCCACTGGAGCTATGCGACTGCCTCCTCAGCTCGGCCCATCGCGGCGATCAGGGCGTTCCTGCACCTCTTCGCCTGGCTCAGGGGCACCACGGCGTCGGCCACCACCTCTGTCCTGCTCTGGGTCGCCGTACTCCCGGCACCCCGCCAGAAGCGCCGCCGGACCCGGCCGACGGCGAGGACCTCGTCCCCCACGCCCATCTCGGCTGCCCGGAAGGGCGCGCCGAACCATGCCACCGGCACTGTCTCCGCTCGCTGACCCTCCCTGGGAACGGTCACCTCGAAAGCCACCAGCCGATCGCCGGAGGGCAGCACTCGACTCTCGGCCGGCCTGCTGAGCCGGCCGCTGAGCACAACCACGTTCACGAACCCCACTGACTCACTCCTCGCTGTAGCCGGCACGGCCAGCACGGCCGGGCCGCTGGCACAAGGCCGCTGGCACAAGGGGGAAGCGTGCGTGGGCATTGTACACTGTGCTTGTCACAGCTGGATGACATCATAGGGCATGGAGACGCCCCACACAACCCCGGAGAGCCTGGTGGCTCCAGTGATGCGCGCCCAGCATGGACTGGTCACGATTGAACAGGCGCGCGGCTGTGGCGTAAGCGCTCGGCAACTGGATTGGCGGGTAAAGAGACGGCTATGGATCCCAGTCCAAGCGGGCGTCTACTGCCTCCCAGGGACGCCACAGAGCCGCGAGCATTTGATTTGCGCGGCCTGCCTGGCTGCCGGTGAGGGGGCTGTGGCCTCGCATCGTTCGGCCGGGTGGCTGTGGGGCCTGATCCCTCCTGCCGCGGCCCGCGTGGAGTTGACAGTTCCCCATGACCAGCGGCGCAGCCTGCCCGGCGTGGTGGTCCACCAGACCCGTCGTAGTGTCAGCTCAGCCAAGCTCCGCGGGATACCGGTCACCTCGCCCGTCGCCACGGTGATCGACCTGGCCCAGCTCAAGGACCCAGACCTGCTGGAAGGTGCGCTGGATCGAGGACACCGCAAGGGCTTGGTGACCGGGGCTCACGTCTTGGCCGAGCTCGAGCGGCGGGGAGGCCAGGGTGCCGCGGGTATTGCGATGCTTCGAGCACTCCTTGCCGAGCGCGGCTACCCGGGCATACCGGCGAGTGCCCTGGAGCGGCGAACTCGAGCCGTGCTGCGCCAAGGTGGCTTGCCCGACCCGGTGCGGGAGCTGGCCACGGGACCAGGCCGGCGATACAGGGTGGATTTCTCGTGGCCCCCCTCCCGCGTCATGGTGGAGGTCGACGGCTTCGACACCCACGGCACTCCAGAGGCCCTCCGGGCGGACCTTGCCCGCCAGAACGAGCTGGTCGCAATGGGCTGGGCCCCCCTCCGCTACACCTGGCAGGACATCTGCCGGCGTCCCACGGAGGTCGTTGCAGAGGTAAAGCGGATGCTTCGCAGCGTCGGTTGAGCCCCCAGGACCGCCGCCCGCACGAACTGGGGTAGTTGAACCACATATAACGCGGTTCAGCTACCCCAGTTCGCAACGCCCGGCGCTACGAGGCGGAGTCACCCATCGCCCGGGGGCTGCCTTGTGCCACGAAGCCGTCTAGGTACCTCGGCCTCGTTGCCGTGGTCGCTCGGCTCGTAGTAGCACGTCCCGGCCAGCACTTCCGGCAGGTAGTCCTGCTCCACCCACCCACGTGGGTCGTCGTGGGGGTAGCGGTAGCCGACGCCGTGACCGAGCTTCGCCGCATCGCGATAGTGGGCGTCGCGAAGGTGAGCCGGTACCGGGCCGCACGGCCGAGACCGAGCATCGTCCTCCGCGGCCCATATGGCCACAGCGCTGCGATTCGACTTGGGGGCTGTGGCCAGGTGGACCACGGCCTGGGCCAGGTTCAGCCGGGCCTCGGGTAAGCCCACGTACTCGACGGCCTGCGCGGCGGCCGTAGCAACCAAGAGGCTCATCGGGTCGGCCATTCCGATGTCTTCGCTGGCCAGCACGACGAGCCGCCTGGCGATGTAGCGGGGGTCCTCCCCTGCCACCAGCATCCGGGCGAGCCAGTGCAGCCCGGCGTCGGGGTCACTACCCCGGATCGACTTGATGAATGCGCTGATGACGTCGTAGTGGTCATCGCGCCCCCAGGTGAGCGCCCTGGTGGTCCGCGCCCCGGCGACATCGTCGAGGCCAACCCGATGTCGCTCCCCCGCAATCGCGACGGAGACCTCCAGCGTGGTCAGGAGGGCGCGCCCGTCCCCGTCAACCGAGTCGATCAGGACGTCCGCGGCCTCGTCGTCAATCTCGGCCCCTTCGGCCTTGAGCCCTCGCTCCAGGAGCCGGCGCAAAGCGGGGCGGTCTAGCGCTTCGAGACGGAAGAGCGTGGAACGGCTGAGCAGCGGCCCATTCAGCTCGAAGAACGGGTTCTCGGTGGTGGCACCCACCAGCGTGAGGACACCGTCCTCCATGCTCGGCAGGAGGGCGTCCTGTTGCGACTTGGAGAAGCGGTGAACCTCGTCGAGGAACAGCATGGTCGACTCGCCGGACTCTGCCAGCCGGCGGCGCGCCCGCTCGGCCGCCGCCCGGACATCCTTGACCCCGGCGCTGACCGCGCTCATCGGCTCCAGGGCTGCTCTCACCTCCGCAGCCAGGAGGCGGGCGATAGTCGTCTTCCCGCTCCCCGCCGGTCCCCACAAGATGACCGAGGTAAGCCGGTGGGCTGTTACCAGGGCTCGCAACGCCCCGCCGGTGCCGAGCAGGTGGTCCTGTCCCACCACCTCGTCCAGGCTCTTCGGTCGCAGCCGGGTAGCCAGGGGAGCCCGCTGCCTTAGGCGTTCGTCCAGCCCGGCCTCGAACAGGCTCACCCTGCCCCGCCCCCGGCCATCCCCGTCGGGCCGCCCCCTCTCCCAGCCGCCCCAGCCCCAGCCGCCCCAGCCCCAGCCGCCCCAGCCCCAGCCGCCCCAGCCCCAGCCGCCCCAGCCCCAGCCGCCCCAGCCCCAGCCGGGCCAGCCCCAGCC
>JBOGGU010000120.1:0-4772 GCA_050744085.1 Acidimicrobiales bacterium | reverse complement strand
ACGAGGTGGTCATCCACGTGGATGCCGCCCTGTTGGACGACTCGGAGGCATCTGGTCGCTGCCACGGGCAAGAGGGCCCCGCCCTGGGCATGGAGGCGGTGCGGCGCTTTGCCTGCGACGGCCATGTAAGGGTGGTGGCGCACGGGCCCAACGGGACCCCCATGGACGTGGGACGGCGCACCCGGGCGGTGCCGCTCCGCCTGCATCGGGCACTGTCGATCCGCGACCAGGGCCGTTGTCGCTTCCCTGGCTGTAGCAACCAGATCGTGGATGCTCACCACGTCTGGCACTGGACCGCTGGCGGGCCGACGGACCTGTCCAACCTTGCCCTGTTGTGCCGCCGACACCATACCTTGGTCCACGAGGGTGGGTGGTCCTTCGACTACGACCCGGCCGACGACTCGGTCAGCGTGAGGCACCCCAATGGCTTCCCGATGGCCACCTCCCCGCCCAGCAGGCCGGTAGACGGCGACATCGAGGCCCAGAACAGCTCGGCCGGCGCGGACATCGACGCCTATACCTGCGTATCGGACGGAGCAGGCGAGCGGATGGACTATTCGATGGCGGTCGAGGGCTGGCTGGTGCTGAACGGCTACCCGCTCGAGTGAGGCCTAGACACGGCCGCCACGCTCCTTCCGCAACCCCAGGGTCGGGGAAGTTCGGACCGGGCCCTAACCCCCTACGGATCCCTCCCCTCAACGAGGGACCCGGAGCCAGGTCAACTCACGGTCTCAAAGGCCATGAAAACTTCGGCGTCGGCGGGGGGCCAGGCCCAATTTTCGCCCATGGGCGACGTCCCCGCCAGCGGGACGGTGTGGCTAACTCTAACTGGCCACCAGCGAGGACCTCCATGTCCATCAGCGGGGACTTCTACTTGGCTATGGACAACGTACGGGTGAAGGCGAGCGGCGTCCTGCAAGGCGAGATTGATGCCCCGGGCGCCCATTGGCGAGTGGGTATGCGCACTGTCACCGATGAGCATTAGGCCATCACGGACCCAAGAGTACGCAGAGCCGGAGAACACGTCGAGAAGAGTCAGGTCCTTCATGCTATGGACGTGATGGTGGATGCGTTCGGGCTATCGAGCCGGCGCTTGAGGTACAAGACGGAAGCTTTGACGAGGCGGGACTCGACCGACCGCCGCGGTCAGTGGCCGTGGTAGTAGGGGTCGTCCAGGTCCCAGCGGCAGCGGTCGGGCCCACCGGTCATCGAGTCCATCTCCGCAATCAGGTCGTCGAAGTACGCCCGTTCCCGAGCCGGGTCGCCGTCGGTCGGCCAGCGGCTGGTGTGGTACAGCCACGCGTCGGGTAGCTCGTCGCCGGGGGTTGGGCCGACCACCTCCTCGCCGGGCGTCAGGGTGCTCCACTGGTAGTCCTCCCCGCGCCTCGCCACATACAGCGTCTCTCCTGGAGCGGGGCAGGCCTGCACCAACCCGGCATAGAGCTCGTCGAGCGTCATGTGCTCCTCCTCTCGTTCATGTTCAGGCTCTCGGTCATGTCACGCTCTCTTGTCGAAACGAGGGGGTGCTGCGCCCCGGCTCATCGACCAGCTCATCGACCCCAGCCTTCCCTCCACCCACTCGTCCTCCGGCCGTTGTCGGTAATCGCTGGACAGCAGGGACCTGGGATCAGAGCCTTCGTTGAGGGCCAGGCACGGGCCCTTGAACGCACAGATCGAGCAGTGCTCGGGCGTCGGCCTGGGAGCCAGGCTGACCTCCGGGTCGACCATCTCCTTGGCAGTTGCGGAGAGGCGTGCCCCGAATGCGGCCATCTCCTCGCTGCTGCGGGCGACGAACGCGCGCCGGAAGGCTGGCGCCCCCTGGAGGCGCAGCTCGTTGTAGAGCACCCCGGTGATCGGTATCAGGTTGTCGTTCTGCCAACCCCAGGCGCACCCCAACCCGACCTCGTCCAGGCGGAGGAGATCGACGCTGGTGAAGGCATCCTCGGTCAGGCGGTGGCACACGATCCAGCGGGCGTCGTCGGAGTCAGACATGAGCATGTCCACCCGACCCTGATAGTGCATGGCCCGGCCTTCGGGTGTGGCCAGCTCGAGCCCGGGGTGCTCGGCGTCGGGTATGTGGACGTCGAAGTCGGTCTCCACCCGCAGGGGCCAGAGCAGGTCATACTCGGGCGCCCATCCCATGTAACGGGACAGGAGGTCCCGTCCGACCTCGAGGTAACGCTCCAGCGTCGCCTCGTCGTCCGAGCCCAGGTCGGCCACCTCCGAGTAGCGCTTGCGCTGGCCTCGGAGCGACCGCTCGAATCCCTGGAGGACCAGCGGCGAGACGACGCCCCGGTTCCAAGTCCACATGCCGGGGAAGTAGTAGACAGCCAGGGCGTCGCGTACCGCCCGCTCCAAGTCGAAGGCAACTGAAGGCACCACCGGCTCGAGGGCCTGGCGGGTCTTGGACGAGAAGCCCCAGGCACGTGGGCAGCGTACGAAAGCATCCCTGTCAGACGGCGTGACTATGTAATCGTTGATCACGACAGCTCGGGGGACCTGGTTGCAGTTGGCCTCAGCGGCTGGTCGGGACCCGCCTCCCGGCCAACGCGCTGAGGACCGAGGACATCCGACGCCACCCGATCAAGTCCGTCCTCCGGCGCTGAGCGCAACCTCGCGCGCCAGCGGTTGGTGGACGCTGGCGACGCTGAGAGACGCCTCACGGTGCAGGCGCCCGAAGTTGTAGTAGGCAGCGCACGCCCCCTCGGAAGAGACCATGCACGTACCTATCGGGGTCTCGGGGGTACAGGCGGTGCCGAACACCTTGCACTCCCAGGGCTTGATGACGCCCTTGAGGACCTCACCGCACTGGCAGGCCTTGGGGTCGGCCACCCGCACACCGGGAACCTGGTAGCGCAGCTCGGCGTCCCAGGGTGCGTACGTGGAGTTGAGCTTGAGAGCGCTCTGGGAGATGAAGCCCAAGCCGCGCCACTCGAAGTGGGGGCGCAGCTCGAACACTTCGGCCAGGATCGCCAACGCACGGGGATTGCCCTCGTCACGGATGCAACGGGTGTACTGGTTCTCCACGACGCAGCGGCCCTCGCGGATCTGGGTGAGGAGCATGGCCACGGCCTGCAGGATGTCCAAGGGCTCGAACCCTGCCGTCACGAGGGGCTTGTGGTAGACCTCCGAGACGAACCGGTAGGGGTACTGGCCGACGACGGTGGACACGTGCCCTGGGCCAAGGAAGCCGTCCAGGCGGAGGTCCGGGGACTCCAGGATCGCCTTGATCGGCGGGACGATGGTGACGTGGTTGGAGAACACGGAGAAGTTCATCACGCCCTCTTCGCGGGCGCGCATGAGCGTGACGGCCGTCGAAGGCGCCGTCGTCTCGAAGCCCACGGCGAAGAAGACCACCTCGCGCTCGGGGTTCTCGATCGCCAGGCGGAGGGCGTCCAGGGGGGAGTAGACGAACCGCACGTCAGCGCCGCGTGCCTTGGCGCCCAACAGGTTTCCGTTGGAGCCGGGCACCCGCATCATGTCCCCGAAGGACGTGAAGATCACTCCTGGCGTCTCCGCCACCGCTATCGCGTCGTCGATGCGTCCCATCGGGATGACGCACACGGGGCAACCCGGGCCGTGTACCAGCTCGACCGAGGCCGGCAGGACGTGTTCGATGCCGTGACGGTAGATGGTGTGGGTGTGGCCCCCACAGACCTCCATGAACTTGAACTGGTCGTTGCCGGCCAGCTCGGTGATGTGGGCAACCAGGGCCCTGGCGGCTGCCGGGTCACGGTACTCGTCTACGAATCGCATGAATGTCCTCCCTCTCTCGCCACCGGCCCTTCTGGACCGGTGGCAACCTGTGTCCGAGCCTACCTTCGGCAGGCTCGTGAACGGCGTCCCGAGGGGCGTCCCGTTCGCTAAGCCAGTGCTGGTGTGCTACGCCGCGAGCCGTGAGGCCAGGAGCCCACCACCCGAGCTGATCAGGCCCTTGGCGGCATTGAGGCCCCCGGCGATGAGGCCCTGCAGCTCGCCGGCATTGCTGACCATCGCCACGGTGCCCTTGACGGCCTCCATGCCGGTGGCCAGGAGCCCTTGGACCTCACCGGAGCCGGAGATCATCGCCACGGAGGCCTTGAGGTCCCCAATTGCGTCTCCGCCGGCCTTGGTACCGAAGACGTAGCCAAGCAAGAAGCCAACGACTGTACCCATGTCTGCTTTCCTCCCGTTCGAGCCCTGTTCCAGGGCTGCCCTGTTGAATCAGGCGATGGTCGCCTGTTATGCGATCTGTGACTCCATAACGGCCTGCACCTCGTCGGTGTAGGCCTGTCCCATCATCTGCAGGGACTCCAACGCCATGGCGGCCTCGGTCTCGTCGATCTTGGCCATGGCGAAGCCGACATGGATCAGGACCCAGTCACCCGGGACCACACCGTCGTCGTCGATCAGGCCCACGTTGATGTTGCGCCGGACGCCAGCGACGTTGACCTTTGCCAAGTGCCGGCTTGCATCCAACATCTCGACCACTTCACCCGGTATGCCTAGACACACGGCTCTCCTCCCTACCCTCGTCCGCACCTACATTCCAAAACAACTCGAGACGAAGCCCTCACATCTCCCTGAGCTTCAGGTACTTGGTGATGTCCGGCATCGACTGCATCACGAGTGCGGCGACGACAGCGAGGACTACGACGAACAAGAGCTTCATGCTCACATCTCCCTTATCTTGAGGTACCTGGCGATGTCCGGCAAGGACTGCATGACCAAGGCCGCACCCACGGCGACCGCTAACGACATGAGGAACTTCATGCTCACATCTCCCTTATCTT
>JBOGGU010000119.1:0-11022 GCA_050744085.1 Acidimicrobiales bacterium | reverse complement strand
TGGGAACGGACCACCTCTGCGTCCGGGTGCTCATCAAAACCCGCTTCGAGTCCCACCGCCAGGGCGGCAACCTGGGCATTCATCGCGCTGATCACCGCCACGCTGGCGGACACCGATGCACCCATGGAGGTGGCCACTGGGGACCAGCCATCAAGGAGACCTCACCGACCAACCGGTGCACGATCTAGCAGTAGGGCTCAAGGCCCTGGAGCTCATAGTGCTCACCCGTCGGCGGCTCGGTGACCAGTCTCGCCCAGATCTGGCTGAACGAGGGTGATCGCTCCCCATTAGGAGCTTCGGGCGGCGCCGAGCAGCTCGGAGCGGGCCAGCCGGCGCCGCACCCCCGGTAGAGCAGCAAAGGCGATCCCGGCCACGACGCAGCCCGCGGCTGTGAAGACGATGGCGTTGAACGGGGCCGCAGGGAAGGGGTGGAACGTGTAGTAGATGATGCCCAGGAACACCACGATCCCCACCCCCAGGATCACCAGGGGGATCACCTTGCGACCGTGGCGCCACACCCAAACTGCGGCAGCGACCAGTGTCATCAGGTAGGCGGCCAGGATCAGGTAGGAGCCGAGGGTCACGATGAGGGTGAGCGCCCTGGTCGCATCGTGCTCGAAGGAGAACGCCATGAGGCCAGCCAGGCTGGCCACGCCAGTCACCGCCAGCGCGCCCACCGGGGACCTGAACCGTCGGTCGGTGCGCACCAGGAGGTTGGTGGCGCTACGGCCTCCTCCCAGCTCTCGGCCCAGTGCGAACAACAACCGGTTGGCTGCGTTGATGCAGGCCAGCTGCGCCCCGAAAGCACTGATCGCTGCCGCGGCCGTCACCACCTTGGCCATCGCCGGGCTCACGTAGAGACGGGCGACGTGAGCCAGCGGGGCCGGGTCGCTAGCGTTGCCGGTCGGGGCCCGCTCGGGGAGTACCTCTACGGGATCGCCGAGCGCTCGCCGATGCTCGGGAGCAAGCCTGGCCGCTCCAAGGTGATCTGGGACCTGATCGCGGTGGCCTGGCTGGTGGAGCCGCGCTGGCTCGCCACCGCCCTGGTCTCGACACCGCGGCTCGGGTCGGCCCTGGAGTGGCTGGCCGTCGCGGACCCCGGGCGCCACCTCATGCGGGAGGCCTACGACGTGGACCGCGACGCCATCTTCGCCGACCTCTACCGTTGCCTGGCCGCCCTGGCCTGACCCCATCCGAGGTGGTCGAGGGGTCCCTGGCCCGATCCCAGGGACCAGCGGGCGGCGCCCCGGATCGCAGCGCTCACGTAGGCCTTGGCTCGGGTGATCGCCTCTGGCGGCGCCTGGCCGCTTGCCATGTAGGCCGTGATTGCCGCGGAGAACGTGCACCCGGTCCCGTGCAGGTTGGCAGTGGCGACACGCGGCTCGCTCAGCCAGGTGGTGCATCGGCCGTCGAAGACCACATCGAGGGCCTCGGGGCCGGCCAAGTGGCCCCCCTTGACCACCACCACGGCCGCGCCAGTTCTGCGCTGGATCTGGCGGGCGGCCTCGGCCATATCGTCCGGTGTCGAGATGGGCCTGGCGACCAGGATGGCCGCCTCGGCGAGGTTGGGCGTGACCACGGTGGCGAGGGGAAACAACAAGCTCAAGTAGGCCAGCTCGGCCTCCCCCTCGACGAGTCGCCGCCCGCTGGACGAGACGAGGACCGGGTCTACGACCAGAGGGGGGAAGCCCGGCGTGGCCGCGCGCGCCGCCACCACCTCCAGGGTTGCAACGCTTGCGAGCATCCCGGTCTTGACCGCCCTCGGCTTCAGGTCTTCGAGAACGGCGGCGATCTGGGCGTCGGTGATGTCAGGGGGCACCTCGTGGATGGCCTGGACCCCGACGGTGTCCTGTGCGGTAACCGCGGTCACCGCACAGGCGCCGTGGACCCCGAGGGCCGCGAAGCAGCGGAGGTCGGCTTGGATACCAGCCCCGCCCCCCGAGTCCGAGCCGGCGATGGTTAGGGCGACAGGCGGGGTGCTCACGGCTCGGTGGATGGGGACAGGTCAGCCGTGCCGTTGACGGGGGAGGAGGCTCGGGCGTGGTCCCGCCTGGGGATTCGCCCAGCCAGCCAGGCCAACCGTCCGGCCTCCACCGCCCCGGCCACGGCTCGGGCCATCACCGCGGGGTGCCCGGCCCGGGTGATTGCCGAGGCAACCAGCACCGCGTCGCAGCCCAGCTCCATGGCGAGGGCCGCGTCGGACGCCGTTCCGATGCCAGCATCGAGGACTACGGGCACGGAGGCGGCCCCGGCGATGAGGGCGATGTTGTGGGGGTTGAGGATCCCGAGGCCGGTGCCGATCGGGGCGCCCAGCGGCATGACCGCGGCGCACCCGACCTGTTCGAGGTGCCGGGCCACTATGGGGTCGTCGTTGGTGTAGGCTAGGACCACGAACCCGTCGGCAACCAGGGTCTCAGCCGCGGCGAGGAGCTCGATGGGGTCGGGCAGGAGGGTCCTGTCGTCTGCGATCACCTCCAGCTTTACCCAATCCGTGTCGAGGGCCTCCCGTGCCAGCCTCGCCGTGAGGATGGCATCGCGAGCGGTGAAGCAGCCAGCTGTGTTGGGGAGCACCATGATCCCGAGCCCGGTGAGGAGGTCCAGGATGGAGCCAGGTGCGCTCCGGTCGACCCTGCGCATCGCGACAGTCGCGATCTCCGTTCCTGAAGCAACCAGGGCCTTGCGCAGGCCGTCCAAGCTGGGCATTCCCCCGGTACCCATGACGAGGCGGGAGGCGACGGGCGTGCCAGCGATGACCAGGGGGCCATTCTGGTTGCAAGGGGCGGTCGGGGGGTAGGGGGCGGTGGGGGCAGTGGGGGCGGTGGGGGCAGTGGGGGCAGTGGGGGCGTACGGGGCGGTGGGGGCAGTGGGGGCTGTCGGGTCGGTCGGCACACGGGGGTCGGGCATCGCTCAGCCTCCCTGGGTGGGGACGAGGACTTCGACGCGGTCGTGAGCGGCGAGGCGGGTGCTTGCCCAAAGGCTGCGGGGCACCACCTCTTCGTTCAGGGCGACCGCCACTCCGCTTGCGGGTTCGTCGCCGATCCCCCTGAGCGTGGCTACCAGGGCCGTGATCGTGGTGCCCGCTTGGATCCTACGAGTCTCTCCGTTCAGCGACACGTCGAGCCGGTCCTCCCCGGCGCTGAGGGGATCGTCGGGGCGGCTCACCGGACAGTGGCCCCGGCTGGTTGCCATCGCTGGGGCGAGAAGGGCGCGATCAGCTCGGGCGTCGTGCCCTCATCCAGCAACTGGGCTATCGCGTCGGCAGTGACGGGGGCCAGCAGGATGCCGTTCCGGAAGTGGCCGGTGGCGATCACCAGGCCATCCATCCCTGTTTGGCCCAGGAGGGGGGCGTTGTCGGGGGACCCGGGGCGAAGCCCGGCGTGCGCCTCGACCAGGGCAAGCTCGTCCACTGCCGGCAGCAGGCAGCGGGCATCGCGGAGGAGGTCGGCCACGGACCCGGCCCTCACGGTCGTGTCGAAGCCCTGCTCCTCGACAGTGGCGCCAACGACCACGGTCCCATCCGCGCGAGGTACGAGGTAGATGCTTGAGCCTCGGACCAGGCCCCGGAGGTTACGGCTCAGGATCGGGCGGGGCGGTTCAGCGCTCGGTCGGGGCGCTTGCGCGCGCAGTCGCAGGATCACTCCCTTGACCGGGCGTACAGGAGGCACTGCCTCGGGAGGTACGCCAGCGATGTGTCCGGACCAGCACCCAGCCGCCAGCAGCACCTGGCCGGCTGCGAGCTGGGTGCCGTCGGCGAAGCGCACGCCGGTTACCCGGTCATGGCTTGTTGTCACGGCGGCCACCGGGCCAGCGAGAAGGTCGACCCCCGACCGTCGGGTGGCCACGAGGAGGGCTTGGACCAGGGCCCTGGTGTGGACCTGGTGGTCACCCGCAGCCAGCAGCCCACCTCTGATAGCGGGCGACAACAGGGGCTCGAGCTCTCGTGCCCTGGACCGCCCGACCATCTCGCTGGGCAGGCCGAGCGAGCGCTGGAATGCGTAGAGCGCCTTCAGGGCGGCCATGTCACCTGAGTCGTGAGCCACCGCCAGAGTCCCGCAGGCCTGGTAACCCACCTCGGCGCTGGCGGCTTCCCCCAGCTCCGCTGCGAAGCCCGGCCAGGCGCGAGCGGACGCAAGGTTGAGGCGGATCAGGGCCTCTTCGCCGTAGTGGGCCTCGGTGACCGGCGCCAGCATCCCTGCGGCGGCCCAGCTGGCTCCGTTGCCTGGGGCGGGGTCCACGACGAGGGCTCTAAGGCCCCGGTTGGCGGCCCGCCAGGCGCAGGCCAGCCCGATCACGCCCCCACCGATCACCACCACGTCGGCACTGCGGTGATCGTCGCGGGTCGTGGAGCTGGCTGTCGCGCTGGCGGTGGCGCTGGTTGTCGGGCCCATGGATCCCCTTGTTCGCGTCGGGAAGGAAGGGTCGAGCCAACTGGCCTCCCTGCGCCGGCATTGCCCGGATCAGGTACGGACGGTCGGGAGCTCGACAGCTCGCCCTCTCAGCCTGGTCCCACCAGGCTCCCGTGTGCCCTTCAGCCTACCCGCGGACCCGAGCTCGGCAGGCGTCGGCGGATGGCCGCCACCAGGTCAGCGCCGGAGCCCTCCCTGAGGTTCCGCGGGGTGATCGCCAGCACCTCCCAGCCTGCGGACGCGAGGCGGAGGGAACGAGCCTTGTCCTGGTGGTAGGCACGGGGCGTGTCGTGCCAGGCCTCGCTGTCAAGCTCGACGGCCAGCCTTGCCTCCGGCCAGGCCATATCCACCCTCACTATCGCCCCGCTGGCACACACGATTGTGTGCTGACGCAGCGGGGCGGGCAGGCCGGATCCCGCCAGATACCTGATGACCTCCATCTCGGCATCCGATTCGGCTGCGTTCCCCGGCGACCAGGCCTCCAACACGTGGCGCAGCAGCGGCGAGCCTGCCTTCCCCTCTGCCGGTCAGCGCCCCCACCCTTCGCAGCAGGTGCTCCCGTGAGACAAGCCGGCGGCACAGGACGTTGTCCACCAGGCGCCGTATCCAGTGCTCCGACAGTCGCCCAGCCTCGTCGATGACGGTGCGGGCCGGAGTGGTCACGGGTAGGGGACCCACGCGGCAGACGTCTACTTTCGATAGCTGTCGCGGTCGGTGGACGACGCCGAGTCGCGCCGAGGTGCCGCGGTGCGTGCCGGGCGGCAGAACAAGCTCTACACAATCCCGCCGCATCCCGGGGAGGCCGTGGATCGCTGCAGCCGCGCCATGGGAGATTGCCGCGCCCGGCCCGACGGCCAGGCAGGCTGCCAGGGCGCGTTGGTCCCACGTGACAGGAGTGCCGGCCAGGCGGTACACGCCCCGGACAACGGGTTGCCAGCTCCCCTCCTCGAGCTTGTGCTGGATCGAGTTCCTGGTCATGCCGAGGCCGATGGCCTGGCCAGCCGTGACAAGGCCGAGTTGCCGGCCCAGGAGTCGCGAGACCCCGAGTCTGGAGCCGTTGGCATACCATGAGATAATATCACATATCACTAATCGGGCTCGTTCACCTGTGAACTGTGTCAAGTTTGTATGCCATAGGGATACAAACTTGACACAGTTCGGGCGGAGCAGAGTGAGGCCGAGGGCCGGGAGGGACGAGGGCCGGGCGAATCGGGCGGCCGGGCCGAGTCGAATCGGGCGGCGGGGAGGGCCGAGGGCCGGGCGGCCGGGAAGCCTCAAGCTGCGCTACCCTCAGTTCAACGGCCCAGACGAAAGGGGTGTCCAATGTTGAGCACCATGCAGGATGGCCCGCTTACGATAAACGGGCTATTCCGTTACGGCCTGTTCGCCCACGCCGACAGCGAGGTCCTCACCTACACCGGTCCGGGGTCTCCAGTCCGGCGGGCAACGTTCGAGACGATCGGAGAGCGCGCCAACCGCCTGGCCCACGCATTGCAATCCCTGGGCATGGGCTCCGGCGACCGCGTGGCCACGTTCGCGTTCAACCACCAGGAGCACATGGAGGCGTACCTGGCTGTGCCCTGCATGGGGGCTGTGCTGCACACCCTCAACCTGCGGCTGTTTCCTCCGGAGCTCGCTTACGTCATCAACCATGCCGAGGACCGGGTGATCCTGCTCGACGCCATCGTGGCTCCGCTGCTCGCCAGGGTGATCGGCGAGGCCAGCAGTGTCGAGCACCTGGTGGTCATCGGCGAGGGAGACACCACGAGCCTCCAGGAGGCGTTCGGTGGGCCGGTCAGCCGCTACGAGGACCTGATCGGAGCTGCGAGCGCGGAGCCCTACCCGTGGCCAGCCCTGGACGAGCGTGAAGCGGCGGCAATGTGCTACACGAGTGGTACCACCGGCCGCCCCAAGGGGGTCCTCTACAGCCACAGGTCCACCTGGCTCCACGCGATGGCCTCGACATCCGCGACTGTTGCCGGGGTCAGCCAGGCGGACAGGCTGCTCCCGATAGTGCCGATGTTCCATGTCAACGCCTGGGGGATGCCCTACGCCGCGTGGATCGCCGGCGCTGACTTGGTGATGCCGGGCCCCTTCCTCCAGGCTGCTCCGCTGGTCAGCATGATTGTGGAGCACCGGGTGACGCTTGCGGCCGGCGTGCCGAGCCTCTTCAACGACATCCTGCGCCACTGCGCCGATCACCCCGAGGCCGACTTGTCCTGCCTGCGGGCTGTGCTGGTTGGCGGCTCGGCCGTGCCCCGGGCCATGATCGAGCAAGTTAGACAGCGCTGGGGCGTGACCCTGCTCCAGGGGTGGGGGATGACCGAGACAAGCCCGATAGCCGCTGTCTCGTGGCCGGATCGGCGCACGCTGCCTGACCATGAGATCGACGACCAGTGCAAGGGTGGGCGGGTCGTGCCAGGTGTCGAGCTGCGAGTCGTGGGTCCCGACGGCCAGCAACCCTTGCCTAGAGACGGGACCTCCCAGGGCGAGATCGAGGTTCGCGGACCCTGGATCACCGGCTCCTACTACGGCGAGGACGACACCGAGCGCTTCCACGATGGCTGGTTGCGCACAGGCGACGTAGGCACGCTGGACTCGAGGGGGTTCGTCGAGATCACCGATCGGATCAAGGATCTGGTCAAGTCGGGGGGGGAGTGGATCTCCTCGGTGGCCCTGGAGAACCTGCTAATGGCTCACGGGGGGGTCTACGAGGCCGCGGTGGTGGCGATCCCAGACGAGCGTTGGGGCGAGCGCCCCCTGGCCTGTGTCGTCCTGAACGAGGGAGCCAGCGCCGATCCGGGCGAGCTGGCCGCTCACCTTGCGGGAAAGGTTGCCAAGTGGTGGATACCGGAGCACTGGGCCTTCCTGGCCGAGATCCCCAAGACCAGCGTCGGGAAGTTCGACAAGCGGGCCCTGAGGGCGCGCCACACTGCCGGCGAGATCGACATCGTCGCTGGCGGAGCGGGCCAGACGTAGGCCTGTGGCGGGAGAGTTCGGCGACATTCGGAGGCGCCTGGAGTCGATAGCCGAGGAGCTTGCCGACCTGGCGATCCAGCGCCTGAGGGAGTCCATAGACGGAGGGGGGACAGAGCTGCCCGTCGACGAGCGTCGCCTGACGAGGGCGCGCCGTGCCGTCGAGCGGGCAGCGGCAATCCTGGCGCAGCCCGACGACGCTGGGTAGCGAGCCCGCCGCCGCCGGCCCCGGAGGGTGCCCGCTTCAACGCTGGTCGAGCGGCAGGTTGACGGTAACCAGCGCACCTCCGCAGTCGCTGTTGGCAGCCTTTACGTGACCACCGTGGGCTCGCGCGATGGCCCTGACGATTGCCAGCCCCAGGCCAATGCCGTGATCGTCACCCCCCTGCGTCTGGGGTGCCCGGCTGAAGCGCTCGAAGGCGTGAGGGAGGAACTCGACGGGGAACCCGGGCCCTGAGTCGCTCACCTCCAGCGCCAACTCGCCCTCGACGGAGCGAAGCTTCACATCCACCACCGACCCTCGCGGGGCGAAGCGAAGAGCGTTGTCGATCAGGTTGTCAGCGAGCTGGCGCACCCGGATCTCGTCGATCTGGGCCAGGACTGGCCCGATCCAGCCCGCCCGGACGGTAACCCCCCTCTCGGAGCTTCGAGCAGAGAAGCTGGCGATCGACGCGGCCAGCACCGCGGTGATGTCATGTGGGGCTTGGCGCAGCGCTGGGGAGAAGTCGTCCACCCTCGCCAGGAATAGGAGATCCTCTGCCAGGCGGATCAGCCTCTCGGTCTCTCCGGCTGCCTCGCCTATCGCTGCGACGAGCTCTTCCCTGGAGCGACCTGGCTTGCCTGCCAGCTCCAGCTCACCCTTGAGGATGGCCAGAGGTGTGCGAAGCTCGTGCCCGGCTGCCGCAACGAAGCCCCTCTGACGGCTGAGGGCACCCTGTAGGCGCAAGAGCAGGGCATTCAGGGTGTTGGCGAGCGCAGCCAGCTCGTCTCGCGTGTGCGGCTTCGCAAGCAGGGCGATCTCGTCGGTCGCCGAGATCGATGCGGCTTGCCGACGCATCCTCTCGACTGGACGCAGGGCCGCTCCAGCGATCAGCCAGACAGCAAGGCCACCGAGCACCACGGCGAGCGGCCCGGCCACGAACAGCGCCGTCTCGACCTGGCCGACCGCGTTGTTCACTGTCTCGAGCGATGTGCCCTCCACGATGACCGTTCCCGCAGAGCCCCCTACGCCAGTGGCCAGCAACAGGGCGGGCTGGTCAAGTCCTGGGATGTCACGCGTGATCAGGATCTCGTGGTGTCGAGCCGTTGCCAGCTGCGCAGCACTCAGTATGGGACGAGTGGTCCCTGTCCCAGAGGAGGCCTGGACCTGCCCATCGGCTCCGAGCACCTGGGACAGTGTCGCGCCCTGGTCGACCCGCGTGTAAGGCAGGGGAGGCGGCGCCGGGTTCTGTTGGTTGGGCCCCGGCCCCCCACCGATGTCCGGCAGGTTCTGCGAGAGCGCATTTGCCCGACCCTGGAGGGTGGCGACCAGCGAGCGCTGGAGCCCGGCGGACAGCTCGTTCACGAAGACGAAGCCCCCAACGCCAACCAGGACGCAGACACCCAGGGCGAACAAGATGGTCAGACGGAGACGGATTGGCACCGGGTCACGCCTTGGACGGGTCCCGGAGGCGGTAACCCACGCCGCGCACGGTTTCGAGGTCGCGGCGCCCGAACGGGCGGTCGACCTTGCTTCTCAGGTAGCGGACGTACTGGTCGATGACGTTTGAAGTGCCGTCGTACGCCCAGTCCCACACCTGCTCGATGATGCTGGCGCGGGTCAGCACCGTGCCCGGGTTGCGCAGGAAGAGCTCGAGCAGCGCGAGCTCCTTGGCGGTGAGGCTGAGCTCGACGTCGCCGCGCCACGCCTGGTGGGTCGCCGGGTCCAGGCGCAGGTCGCCCACCTCGAGCACGCTCGGGCGCTCTGTCTCGCCGCGGCGGATCAGTGCCCTCACCCTCGCTGCCAGCTCTGCCAAGCTGAAAGGCTTGACCAGGTAGTCGTCCGCTCCAGAGTCGAGGCCCTCGACCCTGTCCGAGACGTCGCCACGAGCTGTCAGGATGACGATGGGGGACCAGCAACCGCCTCGCCGGAGTGCCCGGCAGACCTCGAAACCGTCCATGCCGGGGAGCATGACGTCCAGGACAATGGCTGCGTAGGGGTTCTCTCTGGCCATCCACTCGCCTTCGCGACCATCACGGACCAGGTCCACGGAGTGGCCCTCCTCCTCCAGGGCCCGCTTGACGAGTGGCCCCATGCGAGCGTCGTCCTCGATCACGAGCAGGCGCACGACCTCACCTTATGTGGGGCACATGTGAGTAGCATGAGAGCCGACCTGGCCAAGTGCCGGGCGGGGGAAAGGGGTCATGCCCCGCCCGGCACTGTCGCTGGCCTACAGGGGCCCGTGGCTAGCCGTTTGCGCCAGCTGCGTCGGGAGTCTCGGGACCGGACTGCGAACCGGACTGCACGTTGGCGCCGGACTGTGAGCCGGACTGCACGTTGGCCCCAGTGTCCGCACCGCTTGCTGCCTCCTTGGTCGTCCCGGTTCCCTCGGTCGCGGGCCCCGTGTCATGGCCTTGCGAACCGGACTGCACGTTGGCGCCGGACTGTGAGCCGGACTGCACGTTGGCCCCCGAGTCGACGTTGGCAGGCGCTACGTGCGCCGACGTGACGCGGGCGTTGGGCGCCGCAGCCGGGCCGCTCACCGAGGCAAAGGCCACGCCACCAGCTATCAGGGGAAGGGCACTCACCGAGGCTATGGCCAGCTTGGTCTTGAACTTGATCATGCTGTATCGCTCCTTTGGGTTGGTTGAGTATCAACCTCGCCAGTGTGCGCGATTGCCCATGTGGAGACCGTGAGAGGTGCCTGAGACTTTGCTGGGTCTATGACTTGATCCCGGCGCAGGGATAGCCGCTGCCTCCGGGGGACCACTCGTTGCACAGCTGGGTCCCATTGCTAAAGTTCTTCGGCAGCCCACTGAGGTAGATCTTGGGAGTATTGCCGCTGTAGCAGCCGGAGCTCCGGGCGACCTCGGTGCCGTTGACGTAGAAGTAGGCATATCCACAGATGCTGCCCAGGTGGGCGTATGTATCCCAACCAACGACGGCGAGGCCGGTCCCGTAGACGTCGATGCAGGAGTTCCCGTCGCATTCCGAGTGGCTGGCGGGTATTGCCGGCGGGACCTGAGCTGGCTCAACTGTGGCCCTCAACCCCATTGCCTTACCGGCTTGTGTGATGAGAAAATGCCCAGCGCTGTGCGCTCCTGCGTTGGAGGTGGCAGCTGTGGGCACAGCGATCGCTGGTGTACCGGTCGCCGCTCCGGCGAACCCTTGGGTAGGGGTGCGGGGCACAGCGATCACGGGTGTCCCGGTTGGTGCACCGGCGAAAACTGGTGTGGCGGTAAGGGCGGCGAGCCCAGTCGCGAGCCCAGTCGCGAGCCCAGTCGCGAGCAGGGTGGTCATCACGATAGATCTAGTGGTACTTCGCGAAAGCGCGTGGTGAGGTCCCGGTCTGGGAGCTGTCTGCGCTGAGGTAGCCAGCATCCACCACTGGGGCCACGGGGTCCGCTGAACTGGTCGTGATCAGACCGACCCAACCAGACC
>JBOGGU010000118.1:0-34709 GCA_050744085.1 Acidimicrobiales bacterium | reverse complement strand
GCCTTCGCCAGGGTTTGGGCGAAGCCGATGCTCTGTTTATCGTGCAGGTTCTGCGAGTGTGTGACGACGAGGCGATAGTCGGCTCCGAGCACGAGCTTTCGGGTCTCGAAGGCCGACAGGTGAGGGAAGGCGTCTTCGTCGACGACGCGGTAGTCGCTTCTCGCCAGCGCCAGCAGTTCGGGATGATCCGACGGCGGCAGGGAGCCGACGAAGTGCAGCGGGCTGGCCTCGATCTTGGCTTGGTTGTCGGCGGAGTCCTGGCCGGCGTCGAAGACCAAGGTCAACTCGGCGGTCTCGGCGGCGGCCCGGAAGCGGCCGACAAGTTCTTCAACCATGAGCGGGAACTGGGTGACGTCGGGATAGTTGCCGGCATAGGCATGGCTGACCAGGGGGATCCCCCCGTCGACGGAGACGACGAGGCCGAGGCCGACAAGGCGTAGGTCGGTCCGTTTCTGCTTGGCATGCCCACGCTTCGCGATAGGCGCCTTGTCGTTGCCCGAGTCGATGTAGGTGGCGAAGTTGGTCATGTCCAAGACCAGTCCCGAGCAGTCGAGCGAAAACGCCCCGATCATCATCGCGACGATGCGTCGTTCGATCTCCAGGAGCTGAGAGGCCGAGATGGCGTCCATCGCGTCCCAAAAGCGTCGATGATCCAGCGCCTGGGGCTTCACCCGGACGAGGTGCTCGCCAGCCGTCGTCGCCCACCAGTCGGAGAAGGCGAGCTTGGAGCACGGGTCACACACCCGGTTCAACACCGCCAGGGCGATGTAGGTCCCGACCGAGGCGGCGGCGTCTTTGCGGCGCGCGCCGACTACCTCGTCGACAATCTCAGCGATCCGAAGCCGTCCGATCACCGACCAGACGGCCGCCAGTTCGCCGAAGGCAAGATGCCGGGAGCGGTCGGGCTCGCCCGGGCCGCCAGCGCTGAGCCGTGCGACCACCTCCTCGGCGCTTCCGAGGTAGTGCTGAGAGACGATCCTCGGCTTTCCGTCCACCCTGGCCGACTCGGCGAGGTAGTAGTAGGTCTTACCGTCCTGCTTCTTGCCAAGGATAAATGCCATATCTAGGTACTACCACACGGGCTGAAACATCGCGAGCCTCTGACCAGCACAAACGCGCTGGTCAGAGGGTTATTTGGAAAGTCTCTCCAGAGGCGGACTCACCCCCGAGAATCTGCTAGCCAGGAAGGTCCCGCTAGGGGCGGCCTTTGCGGAGGCGGGAGAGCAGGCCCAGCAGGATTAGCAGGGCGGCGGCGCCGGCAACTATGGCGACGATCCTCCCGGTGTTGGTCTGAGTGGGAGGTAGGGGTCCTTTGGCCGATGCGTTCTGGTTGCCACCCAGGGTGGTGGCGGTGGTCGGGGCGGGGCCGCTGGGAGCGCCCCCGGCCCCCGCGGGCCCAGGGCCGCCTCCCGCCGTAGTCGTGGTGCCGCCGCCGCTGCCAGGTTTGGGGCTGGCGGCGCCCGATGACCCCTTGGCCCCGGTGCCGCCGGAGGGCCCATGCCCGCCAGCGGGGGGGGAGCCCGGCTGCTTGGATACCTTGCTGGTCGGGGGTGGGATGGCTGGGGTGGAGCCCCCGGCTCCCGCCAGCGCCACGAACTGACCGGGTGGGCTGGCCGGGACGGTCTTGAGCAGCACCTGGAGGACACCCGGCAGCGTGGTGGTGGTCGCCGCCGGCAGGGTGGTCGTGGTGGCGGCGGGCTGAGTGGTCGTGGTAGGGGTCGGCGGGACTGTTGTGTTCGTAGTCGGGTGGGGCACGGTGGTGGTGGTGTGCAAGGTCGTGGTCGTCGGCGGGACAGTGGTCGTGGTGGTGGGCGGGACAGTGGTCGTGGTCGTCGTCGGCGGGACCGTGGTGGTGGGCGGGACAGTGGTCGTGGTCGTCGTCGGCGGGACGGTGGTGGTGGGCGGGACAGTGGTAGTGGTGGAGCCGGTGGTGGTGGTCGGTGCCACGGTGTAGGTGATGACCACCGCGCCGCCAGCAGAGGCCGCGTTGGAGGTGACGTTCGCTGGCGGGAAGCTACTCCCTCCACCGCCTCCGCCTCCGCTGCCGCTGATGCCAAGGTCGTTGCCCGCTCCGCCCCCGCCGCCACCCCCGAAGCACCCGCCACCCCCGCCCCCGCCGCCGGCGTTGACCCCGTCGGTGATGCTGTTGTACCCGTTGCCGCCCGCCGCGCCACCACCGGCGCCACCTGTCCCCCCGCCCGCGGTCCCGAGCGCGGCGTCGCCCCCAGCGCCCCCAGCGCCGGCGCCGCCGGCTGAGCCTGGCAGGCCCCGAGATCCGAAGGTGGCGACACCGCCTCCCGCTCCGCCAGTGCCACCAGCCCCGGTGGTCCCGCACCCAGTTCCCGAGCCGCCGCCTCCGGCGTTGTGGCCCCCTGAGGAGTCGGCACCCACGCCACCCCCGGTGGAGGCCCCGCCCAGCCCGCCTTGGCCGCCGGCGTAGCTCCCGTCCGTGCCGCCGGCACCCCCGCCACCGCCGGCCACGATCTGGGTGGCCCCGCCGAACACGACCTCCGACTTGCCGCCCCCGCCGCCGCCCCCGTTGACCGTGCCGGAGCTGCCCAAAGCGCCGACGTCTATCTGAACCGTCGATCCGGGGGTGACGGCGAGGGTGGCGTCGACCTCGGCCCCGGTGCCCCCGGGGCTGGCGAGGTTGCCACCACCAGCGGAGCCGCCCGCGGCCCCGCACACATAGAACGTTGCAGAGGTGACCCCACCGGGCACTTGCCAGGTCTGGGCTCCGGGAGTGGTGAAGGTGACTGAGTAGTTGCCCGGCGCCAAGGTGGTGCTGGTTATCGCGTCCGGGATGCGGTAGGCGCTCAGCAGCGCGGTTGTCGTGGAGGTGGTGGATGACGTGGTGGGGGGGACGGTCGTCGAGGTGGTGGACGTGCTCGAGGTGGTGGACATTGCCACCGTCGACCCGACCGTGGTGCCTGTGGTGGCAGATGTCGAAGGGTTCGTCTGCGTTGTGGGAGCGACAGCGGCGCAGCTGTTGGCGGGCGGCGTGGGCGGCGTGGGCGGCGTGTAGGTGATGGTCACCGACCCGTCACCCGGGATCTCGCCCGAGGTGAACGCCGCCCCGGTTGGCCCGAAGTTGCTTCCGCCCCCCCCGCCCCCCCCGCTCGCGCCCGCCCCGGCAACGTCCCCGTCCGAGCCCCCGCCCCCGCCCCCCCCAAAGTAGCCGCCGCCCCCCCCGCCCCCCCCGCCGTTGAGCCCGTTGCTCGGGGTCCCCGCCCCACCACTGCCACCACCGCCATAGCCCCCGGTGCCGCCCACGCCGCTGAGGGTGTAGCTGCTCCCCCCCACACCGCCGGCAAGGCTGGTGCCAACAGACCCCGACCCGCCCCCGGAGGAGCCCGAGCCGCTGGTACCACCAGAGGATGGCGTTGCGCCCCCCCCGCCCTGGGCGAGAGCCGTGTTGCCGACATAGCTGGCGCCGGTGCCCCCACTGCCGCCAGGGGTACCGCCAACCCCACCGTACCCACCAGCGTCCCCGCCAACGTCCCCACCTCCCACGCCGCCGCCCCCGCCAGCGACGATCACGTCTGGCAGCGGACCGGTGGCCGGCCCCATGACCTGGGAGGCTCCGCCGCCTCCACCCCCATCCTCGAGACCACCGGATGAGGAGTTGACCCCTCCAACGCACCCGACGTCTACGTTCAACACCTCGCTGGGCGAGACCGCCAGGGTGGCACCGACCTCGCCGCCCGCGCCGCCGCCGGGCGCGCTTTGTCCACCGCCCTGGGCGCCCCGCACGTCGAAGTAGGCGCTGGTCACCCCGCTCGGCACGGTCCAGGTCTGGGATGCATCGGTGCAGGCGAAGGACACGCTGACCGGGTCAGCCGAGCTGGTGGGGGCGACGTAGAAGGTGCTCTCGACCGGGGCGGTACCCGAAGTGGGCGTTACGAAGGAGACGGCTGCCCTGCGGGCCATACGTACTGGCCCGGCTCCGCTGACCACGGCCGAAGTGGGCATGGCCATGCCCCCTGAGGACTGGGAGGCCACGCAGCTTGCACGAGTGGGAAGCTCGATCCGGGCGGTACCCAGGTCGCCCGCGGCGCCAACCGACGGCACCGCGAACCGCCGGCCGGCACAGGTCACCGCGTATTGCAGCGGGGCGGTCGGTGCCGAGCCGGCCACCGTGGGGTGCTCGGTCAGCTTGAACGGCACCAGCGTCGCGCCCTTGGGGGCTTCGCTGAACACCACCCCGGCTGTTCCCGACTTCGGGGCGACGAGCGCGACCCTTGTGGCGCCGGAGACGTTTGCCTTGCCCACCACCTGAGCCCCGGAGACGTCGGCCACCACTACCCCCCCCGACGATTCCGCGGAATCGTCCCTCACCGTGCAGTGTGCCGACGGCGCCACCGGGATGCTCACAACGGCGCCCGCCGAGCGCAGCGGGACCACAGCTGGTCTCGAGCCACCGCAGCTGAGCGTGACCCTGGGGCGCACCGAAGAGAGCGGGAGGCTGATCGTGTTGACCACCAGGCTCAATTTCGAAGAGGGAGCCTGGGGCATCCACGGCCGGACCAGTCCCACCGTCACCAGTCCGGCGGCGGCGAGGGCCAGGAGGGATGCTGCCAGCGCCCGAGCGGCGCGTCGGGGGGGGCGCGCTCGCCGCATCTATGGCTTGGCGATCCTGAAGAACTGCAGGCTGGCGATGGCCACCCCGTTGTTGCCCGCGCCCCGGTAGACCGAGAGGACCTGGACCTTTACCTTGGCGACGTCGGTCGCTTTCACGGCTACCTGCTGGAAGGTGGCCACGTCGGCGAGCTCCACCTCTTTGGCGGCGACGACCTTTCCCGCCGGGTCCAAGAAGGTCAGCGCCACGCCGAGCGGCCGCGACTCGACGTCGAAAGCAGCCTGGTAGGCGCCGGAGATCACCCCCACCCGGTCCACCGCGGTAGGCGAGGCGAAGGAGACCGTGATGGTCTGGCCGGTGCCCCCCGAGCTGGAGGGGGCCGAGTACCAGGCGATGTTGTCGGAGAGGTTGATGGCGTCGGTTGCCGGGTGGCCCGGGACCGACGAGGTTGCAACGGCGCCCGACGGGTACAGCGTGACCGGCTTGCCGTTCAGGGCCTTGACCTGGCCGAAGAGCTTCTGGCGCTCGGTCTTGATGGGGTTGGTGCCGGGTACGAGCGCCAGCACGACGATTGCCACGATGGCCAGGCCGATGATCCGCTTGACCCAGCGCTTCCAGCGCACCCAGACGCGGCGGATCCGGCCCACCCCGACCGTCAGCTCACCGGCCCTCCCGGCGACACCTGTGTGCACGGTCGGCCTGGCGCCCAGCGATCGAACCCGGCGCCGCCGGGACCAGGCCCGCAGGCGCTTCCACCAGGACAGCTTCACTGTGGCGGCCTCGGCCAGCGAGGCGCCGCAGTGCCGGCAGAACTTGCGCTCCGAGTCGTTGAAAGTCCCGCACTGGCCGCAGATGAGGTCGCCTGGCTCGGCTCGGCGAGGCGCCGGCGCGGCCCGTACCGCTCGGGGACGGCGCTGGGCCATTCCCGGCAGGACCGCCTCCGGCTGGGCCCCTTCCCCCGCGCCAGGGGCCGCGGTGGTGGGTGGGCCGCCGGTGGGGGCCGCGGTGGTGGGGGGGCCGCCGGTGGGGGGGCCGCCGGTGGGGGGGGCACCTGTCGCGGTGTCACCAGTCCCGGTGTGGGTCACGGCACTTGGGGGGACTACAGCGTTGCCCGGCTCTGTGGCCGTCGCAGCGGAACCGTCCATGGCGCCCGCAGCGGCAGGCACCGCCCCTCCCGACCCGGCGACCGGGGAACCGGCAGCGCCACGCCCACCTTTCCCAGCCGACCCACGCCGGGCCGGGGCAGCAACGGGGGCTTTGGGGGCCACCAGGGCAGCGGCCCGCCGGAGGCGCTCCTCGGACTCGGCGCGCGCCTTGGCCTCTTCCTCGGCGGCGGCCGCAGCACGGGCCTCCGCCTGGCGCTTGGTCTCGGCTTCGACTGCCGCGGCGGCCGCGGCCCGCTCGGCGGCTTCAGCTTCGCGGGCCTGGCGCAGCTCGGCGTCGGCCTTTGACTGCGCCTCGGCCTCGGCCCTCGCCCGGGCCTGGGCGGCAGCCACCTCCGCGGCGCGGGCATCGGCCTCGGCTGCCTGGCGGGCCTCGTCGTCGGCCGCCTGGGCGGCGCGCGCTGCGGCCTCCAGCTTGGCCTCCTGCTCCGCCGCGGCCTGCTCGGTGGCCCGAGCCTGGGCCTCGGCCGCCTGGGTCGCCGCGGCCGCGGCCGCGGCCTGGGCTTGGCTGGCCACCTCTTCGCGTGCCCGGGCTCGGGCCTCGGCGTCAGCGGCGGTTCGGGCCTCCAGCCCGGCCTCAGCCCGGGACTGGCCCAGCGCATCGGCGGCATCGGCGGCTTCGTAGGCCTGCTCGCGCTCTGCGGCAGCCTCGGACTTGCGGGCGGCCTCCTCGGCCAGGCGGGCCTGCTCCTCGTGGTCGAGGCCCAGCGCCTCCTTGACCGTGGCCACCACGCCACGCTTGCGCAACTCCTCGGGGTCTTCGATGTCGAAGCCCGCGTCGGGCGCCGGCGCGGCGACATGCTCGCCCTCCCATTCGAGGAATGCCCCGCAGGCCCCGCAGAAGCTGGTGGAGTCGACCTCCTGGTTGCCACAGCTCTTGCACACGATCATGCGGCTAGCACCTCCACCTCGTGGCGAACGTGGGCGGGCTTGACCGCGGCCACGATGGCAGCCACCCGCTTGGCGTCTAGGGACGCCGGGTCGGCGACCCGCAGGCACACCTTCACCCAGGGACGTTCGGAGCCGGGCATGGCCACCCCTGGCTGGACCGAGGTGGACACCGACCCGGAGTCGGACACCTCGGGCTCCACGCCGACGTACAGCTGGACCAGCTCGGCGATGCCCCTCCGGGTCCCTCGCAGGCCGTAGAGCTCCACCGCCCGGATGATGACGTCGCGCTGGCGAGCCAGGGGCCAGTTCTCGTCCAGGGCGACCCCCACCCAGGCAGCCAGCCAGGTGGCGAAGTCAGCCGGGGCCAGCTTGGGGTCGAGGTAGGCGGTGAAACAGTCCAGGGTGCAGTGGACCGGCGCCAGCACCGAGTCCAGGGCCGCGGTGAAGCGTTGGGAGAAGTCGTCGCCCTGGTACAGGGCCGGGAGCATGTGCCCCAGCGGGAACGGGCTGGCCAGCCCCGGGACCAATGCCCGCTGGCCCGGCATCGGCTGGCCCGGCGTAGGCTGGCCCGGCATCGGCTGGCCCGGCGCTCCCTGGGCAAGGGACCTGGCGCTCACTCCCACCCCTCCTCGGCCCGCACCTGGTGCTCGTAGGAGAAGACCAGCGAGCCCGCCGACAGGTCGATCCGCTGGGTGGCCTCGCCCCGCTGGCCGGTCAACGGGTCGGCCCCGAACAGCCGGGCGTCCTCCACGAACTCACACCCTGTCAGGCGCTGCAGCACTCCGTAGACCTCGCCCACGTGCACCGGGCGCCCGAAGGGCCACCCAGTGCGATCCGGCCCACCGATCACCGGGTTGAAGTAGCGGTACAGCGCAGTCAGAGCCGTCTCCACCAGCCGCGATGCGCTCGCCCGGGGGCTGGCCCGCAGGCGGGCCACCACGGTGATCCCCTGGTATCGGGGGGGCTCCACCACCACTCGCGCCCCCACGCAGCGGCGCTCGTCCAGGGCTTCGCCGATCCTGGCCAGTGTCTCCTCAGCGGGCACCAGCTGCTCGAAGCGCAGCCGCCCGTCTGCGTTGGCCGCGGCCGAGGGCACCACCAGGAGCCTGACCCCCCCGGCCTCGCCTTCCTCGGTGGCCGGAAGGCAGGCGACCCGGGCCACCTCGGGGGCAGCCTCCCGGGCCAGCTGCTCGAAGTCCTCCGAGGTGACCGCCCGGTTGCGGGTGCGCAGCAGGATCGGGCCCCGGACCTTGGCCGCCTCGATGTTCTCGGCATCGACCCCGCCGGCCGCCGCCACCCGGTTCTCCACCCTCCCCACGAAAGGCACGGTGGTCTTGAGCACGGTGATCGCGCCCTTTGCCACGTTGCCCCGCCGGCCTCCACCGCAGCGGTAGGACACCACCCGGATGGGGACGCCCTTGGCCGGCACCGCGCCGTAGTGGCGCAGGGAGCCGTCCGGCTCGCGCACCGCCGGGCCCAGCTCGACCTCGCCTGCTACCTCGTCCAGGACGAAGTGGCGGTCGCCCGGCCCGGACTCGGCGAAGTTCTGGACCTCCTCCCAGCGCTGCCAGCCGTCACCGCCGGCGACCTCCAGGTAGACCGGCCCCTCGGCAGCCGCCACGGGGCGGTGGGCCAGGGCGAATCGCTGGCCGGCCACCCCCTCCGACAGCCCCACCACCTCGCCGGTGACCTCCTGGGAGTTGACCGCCACCACCGTCCCGCCGATGGTCTCGGCGCTGATCGCACTCACCCGGGGGGAGGCGCTGTAGAAGGGCTGGAGCTCCACCGGGGGTGTGACCCGGGCCCGCAGCCACCCGGCGCGTTCCCCGTCGATCACCGAGGCGCGGTGCCCGGCGGGCACGTGCAGGACCACCTGGCCGTCCCGGTTGAGCCCCCCGGTGTCGTCCAGGCCCACCTCACAGAGCCCCCACGCTTCCCCGCACCAGGCCTGCCACTCCAGGGGTGGGTCCAGTGGGTCGACGCCGACCCCTTCGATGGTGCAGGACACCCGCAGCCGGACTGCGCAGGAGGGAACCGGTTCGGACAGGCCCACCAGCAGCACGTCACCCGGCCGCGGCGGGCTGCTGAAGCAGCTGAATCCCTGGTGCATGGCCAGCACCTCGGTCGTGTCGATCACCTCGCCGCCCTCGACGTGGGTCCCCGCCCGGGCGAAGGCGCAGGGCACTATGGGCAGGCCCTTGGCGGTGCTGAAGGAGATGGCCTCTTCGGTCTCGGTCCGGGAGGTGGCCACCACCGTCCCCTCGTGGACGGTGACGGTGAGCTGCATTGGTGCCGACAGCCAGCAAGTCACCGGGACCCGCGCCGAGGTCGCCGGGAACAGTCGAACCCCGATCAGCTCCAGGAACTTGATGAAGTTGCGCTCCGGCACCCGGTTGAGGCGGTAGATCAGCTGGTCGACCATGTAGGCGAAGGTCTCGATCAGGGTGACGCCCGGGTCGGACACGTTGTGGTCGGTCCACTCGGGGCAGTTGACCTGCACCATGCGTTTGGCTTCGTCCACCAGCTGCTGGAAGCGGCGGTCGTCCAGGTAGGGCGCCGGCAGGGCCATCTCAGTCCTCCCCAGGTATGACGTAGAAAGGGAACACCAGGTTGCGGGGGTCGTTGCGCCCCTTTACCGAGTAGCTGATGTCGATGAACAGCGTGGCGGAATCCTCGGCGGCGAAGCTCACGTCGACGCTCTCCACCTCGATGCGCGGCTCCCAGCGGGCCAGCGACAGGCGCACCTCGTAGGCCAGGCGCCCGGCAGTGGTTGCGTTTACTGGGGCGAACACGTAGTCGTGGATCCCGCAGCCGAACTCCGGGCGCATGGGTCGCTCGCCGTAGCTGGTGCCTAGCACGATGCGGATGGATTCTTCGATCTCCACGTGGGAGGAGACCAGGGCGATCCCCCCGGTGGGGTCGACCCGCATGGGGAACGCCACCCCCTGGCCGATGAACTCCTCGCTCACGCCTCTTCCCCCCTTGGGCCGTGTCGCCGGGCGGTGCCGGTCGTCGCGCCCATCAGTTGATCTTCACGATCGCGCCCTTGACCTGCACCGGCCCCTGGCCCTCGACATCCACCAGGGCGCCCTTGACCGTCACCGGGCCCTGGCCCTCGATGCTCACCGTGGCCCCCTTGATCGACACCTGGCCCTTGGCCTCCATGCTTATGTTGCCCTTGGCCTGCACCGAGATGTTGGCGTCGGAGGTCACGGTGACCCCGGTGGGCCCCGTCACCGTGACCTGGCCACCAAGGGAGGTCACCAGGATGTCCTTGCCCGCCTGGAGCGTGGCCTGGTTCTTGTTGGCGTCGAGGATCAGCTCGGTCTTGTTGTCCTTGGAGACCAGCGTGATGGTGCTGGCCGAGTCCGACTCCTCGAAGAGGAGGATGTGGCCGGTGCGGGACTTGAACATCCGCTTGACCACCTCGCCGCCGGCCACCGCCTCGGCCACCGGCATCGGCGGGGTGTCGACTCCATTGTGGAGCCCGCCCAGTACCACCGGCGCCCCGAAGTCTCCATGCTCGAAGGCCACCAGCACCTCGTCGTTGACCTCCGGCAGCACCTCGAAGCCACGCGAGGCGCCCGCGCCCAGCTGGACGGTCCGGGCCCAGTAGCTCTCGTAGTCGTCCGACAGCCAGGGGAACTTGACCTTGACCCGGCACATCCCGCCCCCGGCGTCCTCGATGTTGGTGACGATGGCGGTGGTCACGCTGGGCATGGTGTGGACCTGGGGCTCGGAGGACCCACCCCCGGCCACCAGGCCGAGAAGGGAGCGGTCCTGGCGGTCGCTGGCCACCATCTCGGTGCGGTAGCCCAGGTGGCGGTGGTAGGTGTGCCGGGTGGCGCTGAGGACGTAGGAGCCGCTGAGCTTGCCGATGCCCCCGATGGTCACCGTCACCCCGGGCCGCAGGGCCGGGTTGCCCACCACCTCGGCCTCCAGCTCGGCGAAGGCGCTGGCGACCTGGTCCGAGGCTGCCTTGGCCAGGGCTGCGACGCTGGCCTGGTCGCCGATCGCCGACCAGGTGGCGGAGAACGGAGCCGCATCGAAGGTGCCCGCCATGCTGGCCGCACTGAGCGCGCCGATCTTGGCCGCCTTGGACTGGGCGGCCTGGTCGCCCACCACGGACTGCTTTGCCTTGGGGTCCCAGCCCCGGGCACTGGCCTGGGGCACCTGGCCGGCGGAGGTGGCCACCGCCCGCACCCGGACCAGGCCGTCGTCACCCACGTAGTAGGAGAGGGGGCCCTTGCCGTTGAGGGTCGCTGGCTCGCCAGCGGTGGGGTCGGCCGGCTTGACCAGCTCCAGCTTGCCGTCCACCACCGCCAGGCGGTAGCCGACCTGGTCGGCCAAGTGGCGGCAGAAGTGCCAGTCCTCCACGTTGGCTTGGCTCACCTGGTCGTAGACGTGCGAGGTCGAATCCACGGTGCCGACCGGGACGCCGGCGGCACTGGCGATGGCGGAGATGATGTCGCTGTAGGACATCTGGACCCAGGCCTTTGTCTTGCGCCCCCGCATCAGGCGGTTGGTCTTGTCGTACGCCCTCACGACCGTCCTGGCGCCGATCGGGTCGAAATGGGCTTCGAGCGCGGTCACCTCCCCGACGAAGATGCTGGTCGGCGAGCCGTCGCCGGGGTTGACCTTGATGGTCAGCGGCACGCCGATGCTGAACCCGGACGAGCCGATCAGCTCGGCATCGGGGTCGCTGAACTCGAGCACCGCCAGGTCGGGCAAGTTGGCGCTGTTGTCCACCACCGCGCTGACCAGGAGGTCCTGGTGGGCACTGGACAAGGATGCCCCCCCGATGCTGATGTCGAGGGTGTAGACGACGGTGGTGGAGGGGGCCACGGCGGGTCCTATCCGGCTCGCTGGGCAAGGTCGCGGGCTGCGCCGTCGTCGGTTCGCGAGCCCGCGGCGGCGGGGGCCGGCTCGCCCGCGGCGGGCTCGCCAGGGGCGGGAACCAGCACCCGCGTGCCCGCGGCAACCCGGAAGGGGTCGTCGATGCCGTTGGCCTCCGCCAGGATCCTCCACACCCCCGCGTCGCGGTACTCGGAGTGGGCCACGTGCGCCAGGGTCTCGCCGTCGACCATGACGTGGGTGCGCCTGGAGGCCAGGGCGCCAGAGGTGGGGTTCTGGGCCGAGGCGGGCACGTCGACCTGCTCCATCTCCAGGGTGGCCTTGGCCCGGTAGGGGTCGCCGTTGGGCCGGAACATCAAGAAGGCGATGCTCACCGATTTCACGACGGCGGTGAAGCTCATCTGGTTGCCCCAGCCGAACAGGACGAAAGGACCCGAGGGCTTCTCCGAGCTGAGGCTCTCCTTGGTGGGCGTGCAGCAGGTGAACAGCAGGTCGGTGTCCTTGAGCACACTGGCGGACCCCGAGGCCGACTCGTCCAGGTAGATCTCGATCCTCATCGATTTGGGCCCCGCCCCCTGCCACTGGACCGGCCCGGCCTCCTTGGCCGCCTGGGCGTCGGTACGTGACCAGGTGGCCGACTTGGTGACGGTGTACTCCTTGGGGTTGAACTGGAACTTGAGGGTCTTGCCCTCTCCCGAGCGGGGGTTGGACGACGCCGGGATGATGGTGAGGGTGGCCTTCTCCAGCTGGGTGGCCCCGCTGGTGGCGGCGGAGATGTCGGACACCGCAGGCCCGCCTAGACCTTCACGAAGCCCTGGTGGGCGATCTCGAGGCTCTCGGTAGCTGCGCTGGAAGCATCCTTGGCGCTCAGGGTTGGCAGGGTCCAGCGCACCGGGATGGCCTCGATGAAGCTCCAGCTGAGCACCGGCTTGGAGAGGGTGTTGTAGGCCACGATCTGGCCGGTCGAGCGCTTGATGGCCCCGGTCATCCCGGAGAACCATTCGGCCACCTGCGAGGTGGAGCTGTCCATCACCCGGGTCAGCTTGATCGGCTGGAACTGCAGGCGCCCGGGGAGCTGGTAGGCGAACCCCTGGTTCCCGCCCTCCTCGACTTGCTCGACCGCCACCGACACGCCCCCGAGCTCGACGTCGGTCCACTCGCCGAGGGACTGGTGGTCCAGGGTGACGCTGAAGTAGCACACCACCAGGCCATCACCGGGGGCCAGCGTGCCTACCCCTTTCTCCACCATCTGCGTGCTCATCGGTGCCTCCTATCTCCTCAGATCGGTGACCCGGCCGGAGCGCTCCCGGTCGAGTCGCAGCTCGGCGGTGAGCATCGCCCGCAGGCGGGGGTAGAGCCGGCGGGCCACGTCGTCCAGGTCCCGGTCCAGCGGCCCCGGGGCCGGCGATGCCCCCGGAGCAGGTGAGACCCCCGGCACTGGCCCGGCGACCTCTGGCGTGATCCGATGGACGGCGGCTGAGGGCCCGATGGCCTTGGCGGTGCTGCGCTGCACCGGTGCAGGCGCGGGGCTGGACGGAACGCTCGCGGTCCTCGCTGCCGGGGGCGCCACCGCCAGGTCCAGGTGGCCGGGCCCGGATGACAGCCTCTGCACGGCCGCGGCGGCCGCGGCGGGCACCCTCGGCGCAGCCGACTGGGTGGGGCGGCTAGGCGGCCTATAGGAAAAATTGAGCCCCTTCTGCCCCCCACCAGCGCCCACGCTGGCCAGCTGCGCCCGAGCCGCGGGCCCAACGGGCGGGCTCGCAACCGACCGTTGCACCGGGGGAACCTCGCTAAGCGCAAGTAGCGCCATTCCCCTGGCCTCGGCACCCGGATGGCTCGTGTCGCTCTGGCTCGGGAGGCCGGTCGGCGATAGCCATCCGATGGGCACAGGTGTGACCGTGGGCCTGCTGCCGGCGGGCGCGCTAAGGCCCGCCGCTTGGCGCTGCAAAGTGGCGAGGGGCGGCGCGGCGCGCGATGTGATCAGGGGCATTACGGGGGCCGAGGTCGGTTGGCCGAGAGCGATCTCGGGAGATGTGAGAGGCGGCGGAACGGGTGGCTTGGCCGCTGGCGCCGGGGCGCCAGCCAAGGGTGCTGCCGGCATCGGCCGAGGTGCCGGGGCGCCAGCCAAGGGTGCTGCCGGCATCGGCCGAGGTGCCGGAGCGCCGGCCTGGGGTGCTGCCGACATCGGCTGGGGGGGTGGGGTCGTCGCGGGAGGCGGTGTGACCGGCGGGCCAGCGCCGACCAGGTTGGATCGCTGCACGGCGATCTGCAGCGGCCCTGGCGTCGCTGGGGTTCCCGGCGAGCCATCCTGTTGCCGGCTGGCGGTGGCGGGGGCTGTGCCGGGCCTCGGCGCAGTGGGCGGGCTCAGGCCTGGGAGCGCCTCGGTGAGCGGCCCTGGCGTCGCTGGCCGGGGAAGCCTCCCAGCGGGAGCGGAGCCAGCAATGGTGGCCGGAGCGGGGGAGGGCAGGTCGTGGTACGGCGGTGCAGGCAGGGCCTTTGCAGCCCCCGGGATGCTGCGTCCAGGATCCGAAGCCTTGCGCGTGACACTTTGCACCCTGCGCCCCCAAGCAGGGATCGTCGGAGGTCGCACCGAACCGGCTTCAGTGGACGTGACACCTGAGCTGGCGGTGGCCGCGCGCTGCACCCCGACGTGGGAAGTCGCCGGACCGAGCCCGGGATGCCATTTGGTTGTTCGCTCGGTGCCGGCCAGTGGGAGGGGGCCGCTGCTCGGCGGGTTGGTCTCGCTTTGGGCTGTAGCCACCGTGGGCTCTGACCCAGGGGGAGCGGCCGGGGAGGACACGAGGGGTGCCGACAGGAGCGGCGCCGAGGCAGGGGAGCCCGGCGCCGTCGGGGCAGGGTGAACCGGTGCCGGCTCGGCGGGGGAATGGGCCGAAGGTGGGGGGCTAGGTCGGATCGGCACAGGAGCAACGGCGTCGGAGGCATGGGAAGCTCCGGCCGCTGCGAGCGAGCCGGGGATGCGCAGGCCCGACGCTTGGGGGGCGGGTTCCGAGGCGGTTCCACTCGAGCTGCGCTGGACGCTGGGCAGCGGCAGGGGGTCAGGCGACCCGCCAGGGTGGTCGGCCAACACGGTCAGCGGGGCTCCCAGGCCAACGGGTCGGGGGCCACGCGATGCCGTTGGGCGAAGCGCGGGCGTCTCGACCAGGGGGAGGGGGGCAAATACGGCAGGGGACACCGGAATGACGCTGGCCTCAGGATCCGTCCGGGCCGGTGCAGGGGGAGCGCCAGCGGGCATGGCCATCGGTGACTCCGCCCGAGGGTGGTCAACCGGTTCGATGGAGCGCGCCACCAACGGGGGAGTCGGGGCCAATGGAGCGTGGGTGAGTGGGGGGAGTGCCGGTGCAGGGGCCGATGACCCGCGGAGTTGTCGCAGTTGGAGGCCAAGGATGGGAGCTGGCGAACCCGGTTGGGGGAGCGTTCGCAGCTCCTGGTGTGGCCCTGGCACCTCGATCACGGAGGGGCCATGTCCTCTCGGAGTTGGTGACGCCAGGTTCGAATTGGCAACCGTCTGGTTTGGGCCCGCAGGTGTCGAGTCAGTCGGGCGTGCAACCTCTCGCTGCGCTACGAACGGTGCGGCTGGAGCGAGGGGCAGTCCCTGTGGTTGGCCTTTCGTTCGCTGGGAATCCCTCCTCCGGCGGGAGTCGGCTCGGGAGGTCGGGGGCCGAGCGGGCTGGTCCTGAGCTGTCGGGGCCGAGGTGGTCGGGCGTTGGTCCGATTGGAGCCGGGCCGCGGGCGCCTGGGCGTCGGGAGGCTGCTCCATAGGGAGTCGAGCCGCAGGAGGTTTGGCGGAGCGGCGCTGGACTGTGGGCCGCGGCGCCGCTGGCCGCGGGGCCGTGGGCCGGGGAGAGTGGCCCCGGTCCGTCGAAGCCGGGAGCGCCTGGGCTTGGACCGCCCCCGCCCCTGCCTGGGCTTGGACCGCCCCCGCCCCTGCCTGGGCTTGGGCTGCCCCTGTCTTGCCCGGCCCTGTCTTGCCCGGCCCTGTCTTGCCCGCCCCTCCCTGGGTTTGGCCCGTCCCGGCGTGGGCCGCGGCCGCGTGGGCCGCCCCCGCGTGGGCCGTGTTCCGGTTGGTCGTCGGGCGCGTGGTGCCAGTGGGCCGGGCTGGCTGGCGTTGGGCGGTCGGGCGCCCCGGCCTGGCGAGCCTGGCGGGCAAGGTGAGGCGGGGGCGAGCCGCCCGCTGGACGGTAGCTGGCGATGCTTCCAGCTCGCCCACCTCGTGCAAGGGTCCGGATGGCTCGGCGTCGGCGGGGTCGGCCAGCTGGCGCGCCACCAGGGGCATCTCCGAGCTGGCCCTGCTGCGCTGGGGCGGCGCTGGGGCCAGGGCGGCTACTGCTTGCAGCAGGCCACCGGGCGCGGTGGCGTCGATCGAGTGGCCCAGGGAGCCCTGGGAGAAGGCCGGGTTCCTCCAGGTAGCGGCGAAGGTGGCAGGGGTCTCGCTGACGACGCTGGGCATCTGCGGGTCTATGGCCCGTTGCAGGGGGGGCAGGCTGAGAAAGGCCCCAGGCGGAGGCCCCGAGGCTGTGCCATTGGGCAACCCCGTGTCTCGCCCCTTCGACCCGCTGGTGACGAGAGACCCGCCTCTGGTCGCTCGGCCACGGCCACCCACCGCTCAGCCCCCCTCGGAGAGCCGGCGGTTGATCTTGCCTATCTCGGTGACGAAACGGCGCCGTACGGGGTGCTCCAGGTCCAGCATGTCGTCGCGCGACCAGTGGAAGTGGTATGCCAGGTAGGAGAGCTCCTCGTAGAGGCGGTCGGTGCCGATTGTCACGATTCCCCCAGGCGCCCACCCGACAGGTCGACGGTGAACTCGTGCTCGCAGGAGGGACAGGTCACCGCGGCCCGGGTATGGCCCTCGGTGTTGATGCGGCGGTAGAGGTCCTGCAGGAAAGCCACGTCAGACGCCCACATGGACTCCACCACCCGGTCGTCCACCGAGGCCAGGTCGCCGAGGCGGGTGATCACCCGGCCCAGCAGGACCACGCACATGTAGGCCTGGTTCTCCATCACCCGGGCGTCCATGAGCGGGATCAGCTCGTCTCGGGCAGTGGCCAGGCGCATGGTGCCGTCCCGGTGGACCTTGCCGTTGCGGTCGACGTAGCCGCGTGGCAGCAAGAAGTCGAACTCGGTGGCCGCCGCGGCCGGAGGTGGCTCCGGCCGGGCGGCCACCGCCGCTGCCTCGACGGCGCTGAGCGCCCGTCTCATGAGACCTTGGCTTCAGTCCAGGTGATGGTCGCCTTCTCGGTCATGGCGTCGGTGCTGCCGGCCTTGTACTCGTTGGTCTCGATCGCGGTGCACCAGCAGTCGGTGAAGTCGTAGCTCTTGATCGTGGCGCCCATCGTGTCGCAGATCTCGATGCTCGCGGTGTGACGGGCCCCTACGATGTCGCCTCCCTTCGGGTTGGCCACCTTGTCGAACCAGCTGTAGAGGGTCTTGTCCCCGTCGAGCACCCGGGTGACGGTGAACTCGCCGGGCTTCATCCGCCCCGGCATCTGGCTGATGACGTACTTGCCGTCCTTGGTCATGCTCTTCACCTCGACCTTGTCTACCTCGAGCTTCAGCCCGGTGATGTCGGTGACCGAGGGGCACTGGACCTGGTCGAAGGTGAACTTGAAAAAGTGTCCGACCGCAGAATCGCCGGTGGGTAGGGCCATGGGTATGCATCCTCCTTGTTTGGGTGGGTTGGGTCTTGGGGCTGAGCGGGTCCGGCGTTACTCGACTAGAGAGACGCCGCCGGAGAACTGGGACAGGCGGAAGATGACGAACTCGGCAGGCTTGACCGGGGCCACCCCTACCTCGCAGATGACCTGGCCCAGGTCGATGCTCTCGGCGGTGTTGTTCTCGCCGTCGCACTTGACGTAGAAAGCCTCCGAGGGGGACAGGCCGAACAGTGCCCCCTTGCGCCACTCCATGACCAGGAATGCGGCGATGGTGCGCCGGATGCGGCCCCACAGGGCGTAGTCGTTCGGCTCGAACACGCACCACTGGGTGCCGAGCATGATCGACTCCTCCATGTAGTTGAAGAAGCGCCGGATGTTCAGGTAGCGCCAAGCCGGGTCCGATGACAGCGTCCTGGCCCCCCAGACCCGGATGCCACGACCGGGGAAGGCCCGGATGCAGTTGACCCCGTGGGGGTTGAGCAGGTCGTGCTCACCCTTGGTGATGTTGAGCTCCAGCGAGATCGCCCCGCGCACCACCTCGTTGGCCGGGGCCTTGTGCACACCGCGGGCATCGTCGTTGCGGCTCCAGATGCCGGCCATGTGGCCGCTCGGCGGGACGTGGAGGTTGGTGCCCGATGCCGGGTCGAAGACTTTCACCCAGGGCCAGTACAGGGCGGCGTACTTGGAGTCGTAGCCAGTGCCGTCGATGCGCCAGTCGCGGATCCCCTGGGCGTTCAGGCCCGGCGGGGAGTCGACGATCGCCACCCGGTCGCCCATCAGCTCGCAGTGGGCGATCATGCCCAGCTGTACGGCCTTCACGCCTTCCAGGTCGATACGACCCTGCTGGTAGGCGCTCATCAGGTCGGGCACCGAAACCATCGTCACCGCGTCGATGGCCTCGAGGCCGCCGAAGCCGGTCCGCTGGGCGCTGTCGCCCACATACTCGTCGGGGCGCACGGGCGTCTTGGTCGGGGCCTCGTTGGCCCCGCCGGCCAGGGCCACTGTGCCCTTGGTGGGTCGCACCAGGCCGCCCGTGGTGGGCTCCTCCAGCTTGATCGTCTTGGACTGGGCGTTGACCACGGTGACCGCGTAGGTCTTGCCCCGCTTGGTCGAAAGGTTGTCGTACTCCTCGACCACCTTGCCGCCCTGCTTTACCACCAGCCTGAAGGTGTCGTCGGGCGAGCCCTCAGGGGGGTCAACCACCTCGACGCTTACGTTGTTACCAACCGGGCCAGCCTCCAGGGCGCTGATGCGCATCGCACCCCCCTTCTGGTCCCCTGCTCCGGTGGTGAGCTCGGCTCGGGCCGGCACGCTGGTCCCGCCGGTGTCCTTGCCGACGCGCACGACGTAGCAGATGCCTCCTCCGTTCTGGAAGAAGCCGTACACCGCGTGGTGAAGGTAGGCGCCTTCGATGAAGTCCCCGAAGAGGGACGTGAACTGGCTCCAGTTGGTGACCAGGGTGGGCTCGTTGTACGGGCCCTGTGACGCCACGCCCACGAAGGCGGCGACGGCGGTCCCTACCCCCTCGATGGGGCGGGTACCTGCTTCCATCTCCTCGACGTAGACGCCAGGCGAGAGGTATTGGGGCATTCAGTCTCCTCCTTGGGATGTCGTGCCCCCAGTGTGCAGGCCCGACAGGGGACCCACAACGACCGGGAGGGAGGAGACAAGGGAAGTCTTGACTGCACTAAAGCGCAGCTAGTGCTGCTGAGCGGAAAAGCCACGTGTGTCGCTTATCGAGTCTTGGCGGCTCTGAAGAGGATTGATGCCTTGGGCGACACACGTGGCTCTTCCGCGGCGCAGCACTAATCACGGGTGATGGTCTGGTACTCCACTCCAGCGGCGTCGCAGCAAGCTCGGATCCTGGGGCCGTCATCGCCTTCCCAGACGCACAGGACCCCACGCTCGCGTTCGGCGGCGGCCACCGCCTCGGCACCGAGCGCGGAAAGGCTGTGGTCACGAGCCAGCTCTCCCATCCGGAAAGCGATCTCCCGCATGGGCAGCACTGCGACTTCGGGCCCCAGCAAGGTCAGCTCCCGAGTCGCTTGCTGGCGCTGCCGTGCGCTCCACGAGCTGGTGAGAGCCCCTCCGCGGCCTGCGAGGGCAGCTCGGCAGAGCCGGTAATAGTAGAGGTTGGTGGTTGCCAATCTATTGCTACGGAGCAATGGGACCAGGGTCGCGGGTGCCACTCCAGCAATCAGGTCGCCGAGGAGGTGATCATCGACGATGACGGTCGTCACGAGGTGGCGAGATCCGGATCATCGAGGCCGGCCACGAAGGCTGCCTGGTCTTCGCGGCTCAGGATGTCACGGAAGATTCGCTGCCCTTGGCCTACCGGAACCGTCAGAACGCCGAAGCCCAGGTCGATCACCTCGACAGGGCCACCTCCATCCAGCTGCCATCGGTGACGGACCTCTGCTGGCAGAGACATCTGGCCCGATGCGGAGACCACGTACCGCCTGACCGCCTGGCTGATTCCCATGCCAACCTCCAAACTTGGTGACGAGCCTAAGTGTACCAAGCGCTAATCATTAATCACCGCCTTGTGATTATCCCCACCCTGTAGATAACCCTGTGGAGGAGCGAAGCCATCAGCAGTCGAGGATGGCAGTGGAGTCCACCACGTCGTAGATCTCGTCGATGCTCAGGACGCCGAACGAAGTCGTCAGGAGGTCGCCAGGCCCCAGCTCCTCCCATGCCGGGATGCCGTCCTCCCATCGAACGACCTGGAAGTGTCGGAGGTCGGGCTCCACCATGACGTACGCCTCGATGGAGGCCAGGGCGGCGTAGCTCAGCAGCTTCTCACGCCGGTCCGTCGACCTCGTGCTGGGTGACAGCACCTCCAAGACCAGGACGGCGTCTGTCTCGTACATGTCATGGGTAGCTGGGCCGCAACAAATCATGAGATCGGGGTAGTACGCGTTGCCCGACGCCGTCACCAGGCGCCTGTCGGACCCAAAGGGCCTGCACCCTCGCTCTCGGGCCATCGGCCCCATCGCTTCCCGAAGCTGGTCCTTGACCAGGCTGTGGCGCTGGGAGCCCCCTACCATCGCATAGGCTCGACCGCCGACGAGCTCGTGCCTTCCTGGCTGGGTCGCCTCCCACGCCAAGAACTCGGGAAGCGTGAGTACCTCCGCTGACTGCTCGCTCATAGCACACGTCAGCCTACAAGAGATGCTCCGGGCAGGATCGGCCAGTGGTCATCGCCGGGCGGCCTCCAGCCAGGGGCCGAACTCGGACTCGTGGATCAGGCGGCCCAGCTTGCGGTACTCGCGGTGGGTGGCTCGCATCAGGTCGGCCATGCTGACCGGCCGGCCCGCCGCGGCGGAGAGATAGGCGGCGGTCACCGCTATCGAGCGGATGCTGCCACCGGCCAGGTTGAACGACTTGGCGGCGAAATCCAAGTCGAGGTCGTCGGCCTGGGGGACCGAGGCGCCCAGACAGGCAGCCCACAGGACCCGCCGCTCCGATACCTCGGGCATGGCGAACTCCACGATTGCGTCCAGACGACGAGAGAACGCCTCGTCGAGGTTCGCCCTCAGGTTGGTGGCCAGGATCGCCAGGCCGTCGAAGCTCTCCATCCGCTGCAGCAGGTAGGCCACCTCGGTGTTGGCGTGGCGGTCATGCGAGTCGCTCACCTCGGAGCGCTTCCCGAACAGCGCGTCCGCCTCGTCGAAGAGGATCACACCGTTCACCCCCTCCGCTTCTGAGAAGATGCGCTCGAGGTTCTTCTCCGTCTCACCTATGTACTTGTCGACGACCGTCGCCAGGTCCACCGAGTACAGGTCCATTCCCAGTTCGGCCGCTATAACCTCCGCGGCCATGGTCTTGCCGGTGCCAGGCGGTCCGGCGAACAGTGCGGTTATCCCCCGGCCACGCCCGCCGCCGGGGCGCATCGACCACTCGTCGAGGACCAACCCCCGATTGCGGGCCCGCGACGCCAGCTCGCGCAGCTCCCCCAACAGGCCTGGGCCGGCGACCACGTCGTCCCAGCCGACCGCCGGCTCGATGCGACGGGTGAGGCGGTCAAGGCCCGCCGCGTTCTGCGAACGGGCGCCGGCCAGCAGCTCGGTTGGCCCCAGGGTGGTGCCGGAGATGGCGGCCTCCAGCGATGCAGCCCGTACCGAGCGGACTACCTCCTCGGGGGTGAGGACCAGCTGGGAGGTCAGGTTGCCCGCGTCGAAGCCAGCAGGTGCCGTCCCCGCTGCGCCGGGGGCACCCTGCTGGCCAATCCCAGGGCCGGCCTCCTGTCCCAGCACGTCGTGCCACAGCTGGGCCCGCTGGGCCTCGCTCGGGACCCGGGCGTCTAGGGTCGCCGGGACCTGCAGGGACCAGCGCGGGTCCCACACCCGCCGGCCCACCAGCACAATGGGCCAGGCCAGGTTGGCCAGGCACGACAGGGCGGCGGGACTCGCCTCGACCAGCGCCTCGACGGGGCCGGCGACGACCCCCGCACTTACCAGGCGGGCATCGCGCACCACCGTCCTAACCACTGAACCCGGGTCCTCGTGAGCCGCCAGCCTGCCCAAGTCGATGATCACGGCTCCCATGCCGGCCAGCCGGAGGCCCTCGACAGCCATGGACCGAGCTGGCGAGCCGGGATGCTCGTGCAGGTAGGCCAGCCTGGCACCGGCGGCGAAGGCCCGAGCCAACCCGACGCCGTCACCGGTGACCGGTGGCGGTTCCACCAAGACGTCGACCAGGTTAGGGTCGGGGCCGTCGTCGCCGAGCAGATGTGCCGAGACCCGGTCCGGCACGACCAGCACCCTGCTCAGCATGGGCCGCTCCGTGTCGGCCACCTGAACCAAGCCCCCGGTCAACAACGCACCCGCCGGGCTGAGCCGGGCTCGGGCCCGCGCATGGAGCGGGGACGCCCCGCAGAGCTCCAGCGCCAAGCCCACGCTGGGTCGCCGGCGGGTCACGTCGTCGTTGAGGTAGCCGTAGAGGCGCTCGAAGCGCTGGTCCAGGTCGGGGGCCAGGGCCACCATCAAGATCCCCACGTCGAGCTCAGTCAGGCCAAAGGTTCGGGTCAGGGTCCTGAGGCGCACCACCGCCCCGGCTCGCTCCGCGGCTTCGGCGGCGTCCTCGGCGGCGGACAGCCGTGCCTCCTCGCCGGGGTCATGTTCCACAGTGCGGGCAGGAAGGGTGGAGCCCAGGATCCAGTCGAGGTGCTCTTCTCCGACGTACAGGCCCCGGTGAGGGTCATCCGGCGCAGGGTCGACCGCTCGGCGCGACTCGACGGCCCTCCTGACCCTGGCCTCGCAGAGCTCCAGGTGGGCCAAGAGGTGGGCCAGGGACGCCGCTTCCAGGGGACCGGCCGTGACCACGGTCATGAGCGGCGGCTCACCGAGGCGCGCTCATCGGCGGGGCATGCTGCGGATCCTCACCGAGCGGCCCGGCTCGGGATCCTTGCCACCGTGGACCAACTCGCCGTCCCCGTCGTCGTGCCACACGCCGGCCACCACCTGGGGCCGGCCGAGCTCCGGCGGGAGCTCCCTTCGGCGGCCTGCTTCCTCGCTCCGGCCCGCTGGGTCGGATAGTGTGAACCGGGGCACCTCCCTGACAAGGCCGGCTGCCCTCTCGATTACGCCGGTCTCGATGCTGGCGATCACGCTCAAGTCGAGGGATGCCTTCAGCTCCCCGCCCAGCGCCGACCAGACTTCGGAGATCTGGCGGTCCTGAGGGGGAGCCTGGGCGATGGAGATCTTGGGTGGCTCGATGGACGCAGCCAACACTTTGCTCAACAGGTCAGCGGGGAAGCTCTCGTGGCGCAAGAAGCACCCGAGCACCAAGGTCAGCAGGCGATGCTCGTCCTCGGGGCGCTGGGTCCAGGCGGTCAGTAGGTAGGAGAGCCGGAACACCCTCGGGAAGGGCTTGCGGGCGGTTATTCGACCGTCCTCGTCGCGCACCTCGACCATCCCGGTCCGGCGCCGCGAGGCCACCTCCCGGATGTCGTAAAGGTACAGGTCGATGGTCGGGGCGGTGCAGCGGGCCGCCCAGTCCTTCTTGGGGGCATCCAGGACCACCTCCACGTCGGCTCCGTCCAGGGCCTCCCGCTTGATGAGGGACCGGAGCGCCTCGTCGACGTCGTGGATCATCAGATCAGTCCCTCCCGCACCGCGAATGCCACCGCGTGGGTCCGGTTGCGCAGCTGAAGACGGGTGGTCACCCCGTAGAGCACGTTCTTGACCGTGCGCTCCGAGTAAGCGAGCTGGCTGGCCACCTCGGCGGTATCCATGCCGTCGGCCATCAGGCGCAGCACCTGGGCCTCGCGCTCGCTGAGTGCCCGGAAAGACAAGCCTCGGGGCCCGAGCACCTGGCGCTGGGTGCGGCCAACTTGCTCCAGCAGGCGGCCGAGAAGATCCGACGGCACCAGGCCCTCGCCCCGTCCAGTCGCAGAGATCGCCTCGACCAGGCGCTCGGGGCTGGCCTCGCTACGGCGCAGGATGCCTGACGCGCCCGCCTCCACGGCAGCGAGCACAGCGTCGTCGTCCAAGTGCCCCAACACGACCACCACCCTGGGGCAGCCGTTTCGCTGGATCGCACGAACTGTGCTGGCCGTTGTGGCGCCCATGTCGTCTGCTGCGACCACCGCCACCGCTGCGGTGTCGAGGCCGGAGGGGGCCACGATGGCGATCTCTGGCCGGCCCCGCAGCTCGGCCGTGAGGCCTGCTTGGGTGAGCGGGTCGTGGGCGAATACGAATACGGAGATTGGCCTGGGCATGGGGGGAGTCCTTTCACTTGCACACGCTGAGGGCGAGTGGGCGCGGGTCTTGCGCAGCACTGGGCAATATTTTTCACCGGCGCGCTCAACAGGCACTCAACAACGGCTCAACAGGTGGGGGCGACTGCCCTATCTCTTGCCCGTTCGGGCCTGTATCCGGCGGCCGGGGCTCCTTATGGTGACCGCATGGGTGCCACCGCGTCGCTGTCTGCCAGCGCGATCTCCATCCAGCCGGGCGGCACGGCCACCGTCGAGGTGCTGGTTCGCAACAACGGGTCGGTCGTCGACGAGCTGACCCTGCGGATCCTGGGCGAAGCTGTGGCCTGGGCAGTTGTCGAGCCAGCGTCGTTGTCGCTCTTCCCTCAAACCGAGGGCACGGCCAGGGTCACGTTCTCGCCGCCAAGCAGCTCCTTCCCGCGCGCCGGCCCCCAGGCCTTCGGGGTGATGGTCTCGTCTCGAGAGGACCCCGAGGGGTCGGTGGTCGAGGAGGGCACGGTAGACATCGCCCCTTTCACCGACACCCTCGTCGAGCTGATCCCCCACGCCGGACGCGGATGGCGCAGTGCTCACTATCGCCTGGCGGTGGACAACCGGGGCAACGTGCCGGTGTCATACCAGTTGACCGGGCTGGATCCCAATGGGAGCCTGAACCTGTACATCCGTCCAGCGGGAGTCGATGTGCTGGCCGGGACCACCACATTTGCCCGGGTCACCACGACAGCCACCCATTGGCTCTGGAGGGGCCAGCCGCTGACCCTGCCGTTCGTGGTCCAAGCGGGCAGCACCGACGAGTCGGAACCACCGATCCGCTCCGAGGGGGTGATGCTTCACGTAGCGATCCTTCCCCGTTGGATATTGAAGGCGTTGGTGTTGGCGGCCGCGGTGGTGCTTGCCGCCGTCGGCGTGTGGTACGGCCTGCTCCGGCCAAACATCCGCTCGCAGGCGAGGGCGGTGGCGCAGAAGCAGTCGACCAAGGCGGTGGCCCAGGCCCACAAGGCGCTGGTTGCATCTCAGCAGGCCAAGCAAGCCGCGGGCAGCGCCAGCAAGTCAGCCGGGGTTGCCGCCCAGGCTGCCACCAAGGCGACGGGCAAGAAGTTCGTCGCTCCTGCCACATCCACGACCCTTCCAGGGCCGGAAACTACCTCGACCGGGGGTCGGGTGGTGATCACCGCACCCCCTGGCATGACTGTCGACCAGGTACTGGCCGGGATCCCGCCAAAGAAGCCCTTCCAGCTCACCGACGTGGTCTTCGAGAACCCCAACGGGGACAGCGGGACGGTGAGCGTGATGCGGGGGAGCGCAGTGGTGCTCTTCGAGAACCTGGCCAACTTCCGGGACTTGGACTACCACTTCGTCTCGCCGATCACCTTCCCCGCTGGCACCCCGGTCACTTTCTCGGCTACCTGCACCAACCCCGCCGCGGCCAAGGTGCCGTGCCAGCCGGCCGTATACCTGGGTGGCTACCTTGGTTGAGGGCCGGCCACCCCCTCCCCTGGGACTGGGGGCAGTAGTGCTGGGGACGGGTCTGTTGTGCCTGCTGGGTCAGGCGTCGCCGGCCGGCGCGGCAGCTGGGGCCGGCGCGGCAGCCGCGCCGGCTGGCATCGGGGGGGGCATCGCCGGGTCGTTGGCCTTTGGGCCGGCTGGAGGGCTGCCCCGGGGCCTGGCCCCGCCCAAGCCGCCGACGCTCAACTACGTGATCAAGTGCAGCAACGGGCAATCCTTCAAGGGCAGCCTGACCGGCAGCGGCACCATCCGCTATCCGAACGTGCCGCCGGGGACCCGCTGCACCGTCAACCCGACGCCGGCGCCGGGCCTTTCGGATGCTTCCCCCCGGGCATTCGCGCCCGTGCCGGCGGGAGGGGTGAGCTCGGTCAGCTACTTCGAGGGCGCTCCGCGGATCGCAGTCTCACCGCCCGACGGGCCACCGGGGCGGACGACCACGGTGTACGGGACGGGATTCCCACCTGGCCGATCGGTCACCGTCACGTGGCCGGCGAACCTCGGCGCACCGGTGACCGCGGTGACCGACGCCGAGGGACGGCTGGTGATGACGATCTACGTGATCCCCCACAGCGCCCTCGGGGACCTGGAGATCGTGGCCACCGGCACCGGGTTCCCCCCCGTGAGCACCACCTACCTGGTGGTGTTCCCTTCCGCCGAGGCGTTCGGGCCGACCCAGCCCTACGTCGTGTCCAGCTACTGAGTCGTGTCCAGCTACTGAGTCGTGTTCAGCTACTGAGAGGAGTCGCCATGCCCCAGCAAGTCGTCAACACCGCCGTCACCCAGTGCAGCTTCGGGGAGACCCCGGGGACGCTGATCGTGCTGCCGATCAATCGCGTGCTGGCGGGCGAGCAACCGGCAGCCACGATCATGGACCACATCCCGATCGTGAACATCGAGCCTTTCGGGATGTGCAACAGCATCTCGAACCCGGTGGTGGCTGCAGCCACCGCGGCCAAGCTCGGCGTGTTCACTCCGATGCCCTGTGTCCCGGTCGTCCCGGCCCCGTGGGTCCCGGGCGCAGACACGGTCCTGATCGGGTCCATGCCAGCCCTAGACAACATGTCCAAGTGCATGTGCACCTGGGGCGGGGTGATCGAGGTAGTCATGCCCGGCCAGCTCACGGTGGAGGTGCCGTGATGCTGGGCGCAGTCGCCAGTCCCGGCGGGGGGCTCCTGCACTTCGTGCAGCTATTGGTGGGCAATGTCTTCCTGGCTGCCCTGGGCGTCGGGGGCATCGTCCTGCTCGCCCGACGGGACTTCTTGAAGGTCGTCGAGTTCGCGGTGGTCGGCGTGGCGGTGGGCACCTTCGTCTACGCGCCCGGGGTCTACGTCAGCCTGGCTCGCCAGGCCGCATCCACCATCGGGGTGGTGATCTAGTGGAGCTGCCCACCTACACCTCGATCTTCGTCCTACGGCGCAAGCTGTACGCGATCTACGACTGGGAGCTGCCCCGGCCTGTGGAGATGGTCCAAATCGGGGTGTTCGCGGTTGGCGTGCTGGTCGTCTGGCTGGTCACCCGGGCCATAGGGGTGGGGTTCTCGGCCTCCACCGCGTGGGCCTTCGTGGTGCCGCCGGCGGCCCTGGCGTGGTGGTCGACCCAGCCGGTCGCCGACGAGAAAGGCCTGGGGCCGTGGTTGGCATCCCAGGTCCGCTTCCTTTGCGAGCCCCGCAAGCTGGCCGAGCCCGGTGCGGTCTCGGTTGGCGACCCGGCCGTTGTCGCTCTGGCGGTTGGTGACCTGGCCGTTGGCGACCTGGCGGTTGGCGACCTGGCGGGCCTCTCGGCCAGCATCCTGGTCGACCCGGAGGGCTGAGCGGTGCCTATCCGGAGAGTGCCCCCGTCCCGGGTCGAAGAGGGCGTGGTGGCGACTTCGGAGGCAACATGGCGCTACTGGCGGATCCCGACCGTTGCCTACGACGTCCTCGGGCCTGGACAGCGGACCAGCCTGGCTCTCGGCGCGGCCGCAGCACTGGCTGGGCTGCGCCAGGCCAGCTGCCATCTCATCGTGGCTTCGAGACCGTGGCCAGTGGCGACGTGGCGCGCATGCCTCGACGTGACCGCTGGAGAGGCCAGCCACGCCAGTGACGCCTGGGGCGCATACAGCGACGTGGTGGCCACGCAACTGGAGGCTGCCGCTTGCACGCAGCGCCAGGTGTTCCTCGGGGTGCGGCAGTCCTCCGCCCCCGAAGCGGTGTCGCTAGGGCGCTCCCTTGCCACATCCGAGCTGCGGGCGGTACCGGCGAGCACCGGTGACCTGACCTGGCTCCTCCAGCGCGGCTGGTGGCGGGCCTTGGGCCCTCCGCCGACCCCCGCTGGTGTGTCGGTCCGCAACCACCCCGACCACCTGGTCCTGGACCGGGGCGGGGAGCGCTCGTTCGTCGCATTCCTGGGCGCCGCACGATTCCCCTCGGTGCTGGACTACCCGGGAGGGGAGTGGCTCCATCGCTTCGAGTCGGTCGCCCGGGAGGGCGTCGAGGTGGAGGCGAGCGTTCGATTCGAGCTGGTCCCGCCGAGGCGTGCGGCCAAGGACACGGCGCGCAAGCTGGCCGATGCCACCGACCAGGCTGCCCACATTGCCGGCACACGCAACGCAATCCCTCTCGCCCTGGCCGAGTCGATCGACGCCGCCGCCGAGCTGGAGCACGCCGTCAGCTCTTCCCAAGCCCCACTGGTCTACAGCTGGCCACGCCTGGCGGTGAGCACCCGCAGCGCCCGCGAGCTGGCCGAGGTGGTGGGGGACCTGTTCGACTCCTACCGCGACCTGGGCGTCGAGCTGGTCCGGCCTCGCGGCGACCAGCTCTCGCTGTTCTTGGAGGCCATGCCCGGCGGGCGCCTCCGCCGGCGGAGCTACCAGCAACGCCAGCCGGTGGTCACCCTCGCCGGCTCCATGTTCCACGCCACCTCTGAGCTGGGCGATACGATCGGGCCTTACATTGGCATGACCTCGGGGGTCACCTGCACGCCGGTGCACTTCGACCCTCTGGCCGCCGCCCTGGCCAACCGGCCCACGACCGTGGCCATCTGCGGCGCCCCAGGGGAGGGCAAGACCACCCTTGCCCAGCTGCTCACCTACCAGATGGCACTGCGTGGAGCGGCGGTCGTCACCGCCGACCCGAAGGGGGACGCCCAGGGGCTGCTCCAGCTCCCAGGGATGGAGCACGCTCATCAGGTCCAGCTCGGCCCAGAGCACGCCGGCCTGCTCGACCCGTTCCGCCTGGTCGCCGAGCCGGCCGAGGCCCGGCTGCTGGCGGTGGGGATCGTGCAGTCGCTGTTGCCCCCCAACCTGGCCTCCGGCTTGGAGCACGCCTTACTTGCCTGCGCAGGTGAGGAAACATCCATCGAAGCACCGAGCCTGATTGGCATGGTGCGGCGCCTCGCCCGGTCGCCATCCTCCACGGTGAGGGCTGCCGGGGTGGCCCTCGAGGCGCTGGCCGAGCTCCCGTTGAGCCGGCTGTGCTTTGCGGACAACCCGCGGCGGGCGCCGCTGCGCTTCAGCGCCGGTGCGGTCATCGCCCTGTCCTTCTCCGGCATCGACCTGCCCGCGCCGGGCATCGACCCGTCCCAGCAAACCCTGGCAGAGCGCTTGGCGGTCGCGGTGATGGGCCTGGTGACCGCCCTGTGCAACCGCCTGGTGAGCGATTCCGCGGCCAACCTGCCCAAGGCGGTCATGTTCGACGAGGCTTGGGCGATCACCCAGAGCCGGGTGGGAGCCAACCTGGTCCGGCGCCTGGCCCGCACCGGGCGTTCGCGCAACACCGCGCTGCTCCTGGTGTCCCAGAACGCTGGCGACCTGGTTGACGAGACGGTCACCAACAACGTGGGGGCTGCCTTTTGCTTCTGCTCGACCGACGAGGCTGAGGTGGCAGACATTCTGCGATTGGTCCGGGCCGAGCCCAGCCCCGAGCATTCCAGCCTGGTCGCCAACCTCCGCAACGGCCAGTGCCTGTTCCGGGACCTGGAGGCCAGGATCGGGGTGCTGACCGTGGACCTGGTCACTGAGGAGATCCGCAAGGCGTTCAACACGACCCCGGACCGGCCCTGGTGAGGCCCCGGCTCGCTGCTCGCGTTGGGCTGGCTGGTGCCACGCTGGTTGGTACGGCGTTATGGCTGATGTGGGCGCCGGTCGTTCAAGCAGGCGCCTCGCCCGGTTCGACCACCCAGACGACCCTGCCTGCCGCCAGCGCGCCGGGCGCGACCGGGGCGGCTTCGACCGGGGCGGCTTCGACCGGGACGGCCTCGACCGGGGCGGCTTCGACCGGGGCGGCTTTGACGGGGACGGCCTCGACCGTGCCGGCGCCAGGCTCGACCGGGGTGGGTGGCACCACGCAGGTCACCGTGCCGGGCGCGACGACCCAACGCGCCGTGCCCGGCGGGACGGCCCCAGGCGGGACGGCCCCAGGCGCGACGACCCAGGTCACGGTTCCGGTTGGCGCCTCGTCAGTTGCCGGCAAGGGTGCCAGCACCGTGCCAGCCGCCGCCCCCCTCGGAGCACCGGCTGGCACGGGGGCCGACACCCTGCTCGGGCCTCCCGCCATCCGCCACGGCAACCAGCCCACCTTTGCCGAGCGCTACGGCTCCTCGTATTACGGGCTGACCGAGGCCCCTTCGGCCACCAGCACGCCGCAGAGCGGAGCCCTCGGCGCGGTGACCGACGCCCTGTGGTCGATGGTGATGTTGCTGGTTGGGTTCGCCATCACAGTGGTGCAGTGGGCGTTCCACCTCGACCTGGCGAGCGTCATCGCCCCCAGCCTGCACCACATCACCCAGACCCTGGGCAGGATCGTGTTCGACCCATGGGTGGCGACGGTCCTGGTGGTGGGTGCGGCCTGGCTGGTTTGGTGGGGCCTGGTGCGCCGGCGGGTGAGCGTCGCCGGCGAGGGTGCGCTGTGGATGCTGGTGGCAGTGGTGGCTGCGGTGGCCTTCCTGGCCCAGCCCACCTCGTTGCTGGTCGGCGCCGATCACGCCACCTCGGCAATCGGCACCTCGGCTCTGTCGGCCCTGGCCCCGCTGGCCCCCGCCCCGGCCAAGGCTGCCGGCGCCACAACGCCGGGCGCGGCGTACACCAAGGGCCCGGCCTCCGATGCCGAGCTGCGCAAGGCGGCCAACACTTTGTGGGAGGCTTACGTGTACGAGCCGTGGCTGGTGGCCGAGTTCGGCTCGACCTCGGCCGGCGCCACTGCGGGCCCGGCGTGGCTGGCGCTGCAGAGCCACGGGGGCACCGTCCAGGCTGAGCAGGCGGCCCTGGCTGGCCCCCAGTCGGGCGGGTCCGCGGCCCAGAGCGCAGCCGGTGCGGGCAGCGTCACCGCCGGCGGGGCGCTGGTGGGCACGGCGGGGTCGGGCACCGCCGGGTCTGGCACCGCCGGGTCGGGCACGGCGGGTTCGGGCACAGCCAGGTCGGGCACGGCCGGTGCGGGCACGGCCACCAAGGCCACTGGGAGCACAACCGGAGCCGCAACCGCCGCCACCACCCAGGCCTGGTTCGCCGGGACCTACCCGGCGGGACGTTTCGGGGTGGTCCTGGTTGCGTTCGTGGCTGCGGCTGCCCTTTGCGTGCTCCTGGCCGCCCTGGCACTGGCGGTGCTCCTCGCCCAGGTGGCCCTGGTGCTGCTGGTGGCGCTGGCTCCGGTGTTCCTGATCCTCGGGGTCCACCCAGGCTACGGACGGCGGATCGCCCTGCGCTGGGCAGAGCTGGCCGTGGCCGCGGTGGTGAAACGGGTCGTGTACTCGGTGGCCTTGGCGGCGGTCCTGGTCGTGATCGGCACCCTCGTCGCGCTGATGAGCGCCGCGGGGGTCGGCTGGGCGATCACCGCCCTGCTGCCGACCTTGGCCATGGTGGCCCTGGTGGTGTTCCGGGGGCGTGTGATCCACGCCCTCCTGGGCACCGGGGCCGCCCTCGCACCGGACCGGCTTCGCGGCGTCCTGACCCCGGCCACGCCCAGGCAGGCGAATCAGCGTCATTCCGGCGTGCCGCGGCGGGTAGCCACCCACGCGATCCCGCGTCGGCCGCCGCCGGCTGGAGGCCGTCCGGACTGGTGGGCGGCCACCCGCCACCGGCCCCGCCCACCCGCTCCGAGCCCGATGCCTGATGCCAGCATGGACTCTGACACAGACAGGAGGTCGCGATTGGAGGCACCAGAGGCACCAGATCGCGATCGCTCGACCGAGAAACGCAATGAACCTGCTCCGGTCCCCTGACCGGGACGGACTCGGGAGGCTCCGGCTCATCGCTGCCGGCGCGGTGGTTGGGATCGCTGCGCTGGTGTTGATTGGGGCGCTCGCCGGGGCAAGTGGGCACAGGACTCGCTCCAGCACCGGGCATATTCCTCCGAAGGCCACCCCCAAGGCGGCAGCTTCGCAAACGACACCCCGGATAGGGGCCGGGCCCTCGGCGGTCGCCGCGGGCTTTGCGGCCGCGTTCGAGGCCTCCTCCTGGGATGATTCCCCGGGGGCGCTGGCCGCCAGGGTCCGACCCTGGGCCACGGCGAGCCTGGACGCGGCGGTGGCCGCTCCCGACCAGGGCGGCCCGCCAGAGGCTTTTGTCGCCAGGCACTCGGTGACCACCGCCAAGGTGCTGGGCACCACCATCGACCCAGCTGGCCCGGGCCAGGACCTGGCCCTGGCCTCGGTGCGGCTGACCACGGTGGCCTCAGGTGCTGCGGCAACCTCGACTGAGGTGATGCTGCCACTGCACCTGAGCCTGGCGGGGGCCCGCTGGGCAGTGGACGCGGTGCCTGGGATGGTCCAGTGAGTGCCCGGTGAGGACCCGGCTCCTCGGGGCGCCGGTGGTGGTGCTGGGCGCCCTGGCGGCCCTGCTCGGGGGCGTCGCCTTGAGCGCTGGCCTGGGTAGCGCATCAACTGCGCCCACCCTGGCTTCGCCCAGCGCCCTGGCCCTTGGGGCTGTACCGGCGGACTACCTGGCCTGGGACCAGCAGGCGGCGCTGACCTGTCCCGGGCTGTCGTGGACGGTGCTGGCGGGGATCGGCCACGTCGAAAGCTCCAACGGCATCTCCACGCTGCCGGGGGTGCACTCGGGCGCCAACTTTGCCGGGGCAGAGGGGCCGATGCAGTTCGAGCCGGCCACCTTTGCCGCCTACGCAACAGTCGGCCCAGGCGGGGCTGATCCTCCTAACCCTTACGACCCGGTGGACGCCATCTGGTCGGCGGCCCGGATGCTCTGCGACGACGGCGCCGCCCAGCCCGGCGGCCTCACCAGCGCCATCTTCGCCTACAACCACTCGGCTGCCTATGTGGCCCAGGTGATGGCCACCGCCGATGCTTATGCCACCTCCAGCCCCGCGGCGCCGTCGGGGTTAGCTGCCTACTTGATCAGCGCCGCGGAGTCCTACGTGGGGACCCCCTACGTCTGGGGAGGCGAGGCCCCCGGCGTCGGCTTCGACTGCTCCGGGCTGGTGCAGTGGGTGTTCGCCGAGGCCGGGGTGGCCTTGCCCCGGGTGGCCCAGGACCAGTACAACGCCACGGCCCACCTGGCACCGGGCGCAACCCTCGTGCCCGGTGACCTGGTCTTCTTCGGGCCTTCCACCACCGCCATCGAGCACGTGGGTATCTACATCGGGAATGGGGACATGGTGGACGCCCCCCACACCGGCGCTCTCGTGCGGATCGAGCCGATGCCGATGTTCACCCCAGCATTCGTGGCCGCTTCGGCACCGGAGCTGGCTAGCCCCTCTTAGGTCCGTCCCGGCTCGGTCACCAGTCACTCTGGCGGATGCCTATTAGGGCGAGAGCGTCTGCCCCAATGTCAGTCCTCCGAGCCATCGACAATTAGCCTGAGGTTGGTTACAGTGTTCGCTGTTAGCTCGTTCGAGTGAACCCGGAGGTCCGACATGCACACCACCGAGGACAGGCGGAGGGTCCCATCCCCACGGGCAGTCCTTCGGAGCCGCGATCCAGAGCGTTCGGCGACGGTCGAGCGTACGCTCCCCCAACTTTTATCGCCAGAAGCAGTCCTTGGGCTCCAGCGTTCGGTTGGGAACGCCGCTCTCACCCAACTCATCGGGGCGCAATCCAAGGTTCGGCCTCCAACCTCCTATGCGCTGGGGGTTGTGCAACGCTTCCCAATCCCCACGAGCGAGCAGATACAGAATGCCACAGGCTACGCGGGCGGCAAGCACAGGAAGGGATCATGGGACAAACTTCAGATCGCATTGAACGCCTTCACCAAAACTCCCGACCGGGACACTGTCATGGACGTCCGAAGCTCTGCTCTGACATGCCGCGCCACGTTCCAGGAAAAGAAGAAGCAGAAGAGGGTGGGAGCCCTCCAAGCAGCCAACATTACTAATCAGCTTGATCTCTTGCTCGCGGACTGCGATATCCAGTTGCTGCTATTCGAAATCAAGGACCTCAAAGCCCTGGGCGAACCAGAAGTGATCTCGGGAGTGGAAATGAGATTGGCCAGGATTCGAGGATTGGCAATCAACACGGTGGACGGCTCCGGCGAGCTGAAGCGCAGCATCGCGAGACTGGATGACGAGAACCGAGGGCGGGTGAGCACTCAGCTGATCGAGCTGCTGAGACAACATGGTTACAGCCCACAAGGTAGTTTCTGGTACCCGACGAGCGGTGATTTTGACTACCCCCTCCCGCATGTGGCGTGGAAAGCCCACTTGGCGGCCACCGGCCTCCGCCAAGCCCTCGATGTCGTGGGCAACTCGATCCCGATCTTCAAGAGCCTGGGGGTCCAGCACAAGGTCGATACCAATCCGGAGATGTTCAAGGGTACCCAGAAGCTCGTGACGATCTATCCGCCGAGAGACTCCGGCCACTGGCGTGTCTTGATCGCCAAGCTCGAGAGTGCAGTTGGCGGGCAGCTCAAAGTGCCCCCCGGCGAGCTACCTGTCGGGAGAGCCCAACGAGTGGGCATGCGCCACGGACAGGTCACCGGCCTGACAACCACAGTGCTCGAAGCGAACGCAAACACGAGGTGCTCGCCGGGAGCGACCACGACCGGCGGTTACAAGCTGGCCACCTTGACCCCACTGGGACCCGGGTCTGCTCCGCCGATCCAAACCACGCAACCTCGGTCGGACCTCATCTTCGGGACAGGAAGCCAAAAGAGCGTGCTGTTCTTCCACTACCCGAGCACGGGGAAGATCCACACCGGCATCCTGCTCAACGGAACCATTCGACCGGACCCGAGGGAGGCTCCCAACCCGTACGACGAGCCGCTCCCCGAAGGTGTGGTACTTCGCGAAAGCGCGTGGTGAGGTCCCGGTCTGGGAGCTGTCTGCGCTGAGGTAGCCAGCATCCACCACTGGGGCCACGGGGTCCGCTGAACTGGTCGTGATCAGACCGACCCAACCAGA
>JBOGGU010000117.1:0-14890 GCA_050744085.1 Acidimicrobiales bacterium | reverse complement strand
GCCTGAGCCTCAGACAATCGCACCCCAGAGTATTGGACGCCAGAGTGCTGGGCCGGCGCTTAACGGCTCGGCTGTCCTGGAGTACCCCCGGGACGAGCTGATCGCCGATTTTCGCCTGGCTTGTTTGTCCAGGGCGCTGGACGACCGTGAGCTGATCCTGCAGACCCAGAGCCGCGGCTTCTTCCAGATCGCCGGGGCCGGGCACGAGGCGCTCTGCCTGGGGCTGGCCCACAGCCTCAGGGCGGGACACGACTGGTTCCTGCCTTACTACCGCGACCGGGCGCTGATGCTGGCCCTCGGGGTGACCCCCACCGAGATGCTGCTCCAGGCCGTCGGCTCCGGCGCCGACAAGGCCTCCGGCGGGCGCCAGATGCCGTGCCACTGGGGCAACAAGGACCTCCATGTGCTCACGGCGTCGAGCCCGACGGGCACGCAGTGCCTTCCAGCCGTGGGGTGCGCGGAGGCCGGGCGCTACATCGGCGACCACGCTCCGCTGCCTGGCTGCAGCGCCCAGCCCGACGAGGTCACCTACGTCTCGCTCGGCGACGGCGCCACCTCCGAAGGCGAGTTCTGGGAGAGCCTCAACACCGCGTGCAACCTCCGCCTGCCGGTGCTCTACGTGGTGGCCGACAACGGCTGGGCGATCTCTGTCCCCGCTTCCCAGCAGACACCGGCTCCGGTTTGCGAGCTGGCCCGGCCCTGGCCCGGCCTGGCAGTCCACGCCCTCGACGGGCGCGACTACTTCGCCTCCCGAGCCCTCGGGGCCAGAGTCATCGAGGCGATGAGGGCTGGAGCCGGCCCCGCCCTGATCCACGCCACCGTCACCCGTCCCTACTCGCACTCCGCATCCGACACCCAGGCCAAGTACCGGGGGGCGGCGGACCTCGCCGACGAGGCGGCGCACGACCCGATCCTGTTGATGGAGCAGGCCCTGATCGAGCGCGGGGTGCTCGACGAAGATGCGGCTGCGGCCATCTGGGCAGATACCAGGCGGGTAGCGTTGGCTGCGGCGTTCGAGGCCTTGGCCGCGCCCCGGCCGGATCCCGCCAGCGTCACCGAGCACGTGTGGGTGCTGCCGGAGGTGGGGGAGGCGGGTGGCGCGGGGCTGTCGCGGGTCGGGAGTGGGCACGGCGGGGACGGCGAAGCTGACTCAATTTCGAAGAAAGGGGTGGCGATGGGGGAGGCGATCCGGCTGGCCCTCGCCGAGGTGATGGGCGCCGACGAGAGGGTCCGGGTGTTCGGCGAGGACGTGGCTGACGCGTCGGAGGAGCTGTTGGGCGAAGTCGACGGTAAGGGCGGGGTCTTCGGCACGACGCTCGGCTTGCAGCGCACGTACGGATCGGACCGCTGCTACAACACCCCCCTGGCCGAGGCCAACATCATCGGGCGGGCGGTGGGTCAGGCCATGCGGGGGCTGCGGCCGTGCCCGGAGATCCAGTTCTTCGACTACATCTGGCCGGCCATGAGCCAGCTCAAGAGCGAGGCGTCCACCGTGCGCTGGCGCTCGGCGGGCATGTTCAGCTGCCCGATGGTGGTCAGGGTTCCCATTGGGGGCTACCTGACCGGCGGGGCGATCTGGCATTCCCAGTCGGGCGAGTCGATCTTCGTCCACACCCCCGGGATCCTCGTGGCCTTCCCGTCCCGGGCCAGCGACGCAGCGGGCCTGCTGCGGGCCTCGTTCGCTTGCGAGGACCCGGTGCTGTTCCTGGAGCACAAGCACCTGCTGCGCCAGGCGTACACCCGGGACCCCTTGACTGGGCCGGGTCACCTCGTGGGGTTCGGCAAGGGCCGCTACGTCACCCGGGGGACCGACGCCACGGTGGTCACCTACGGTGCGACCGTGCAGCGCTCGGTGCTGGCCGCCGCCCGCCTGGAGGGCGCCTCGGTCGAGATCATCGACCTGCGGAGCTTGGTGCCCTGGGACAGCGAGATGGTCGCCGAGTCGGTGGCCAGGACGGGGCGGGTGCTGGTCGTGCACGAGGACAGCCTGACGTGCGGGTTCGGCGCCGAGGTGGCTGCGTGGGTCGCCGAGCACTGCTTCGGCGACCTGGACGCCCCTGTGAGGCGGGTGGGGGCGAAGGACACCCTGGTGGCTTACGAGCCGACCCTGGAGGCTGCCATCCTGCCTCAGGTGGGCGACATCGCCACCGCGTTGGACGCCCTTCTCGAGTACTGAGGCGTCCTGTGGGCGGTCCTGAGGGTGGCGGGTCGGCTCTGTCGCCTCTGTCGGCTCTGAGGTTGGCCGGCTGCGAGCTGCGGCGGGTGAGGCTGCCGCTCGTGGCGCCTTTCGAGACCTCTTACGGGGTCGAGACCTGCCGGGACGCCCTCCTGGTCCGGGTGGTGGGCCGCGGGGACGATGGCGACGAGGTCGAGGGTTGGGGGGAGTGTGTGGCGATGGCGGCCCCTTCCTATACGGCTGAGTACGTCGATGGGGCAGCGGAGGTGCTCCGGCGGTTCCTCCTGCCGGCCCTGGGGGCGGCTGGGCACGGCGTGGGGGCGGCTGACGTGGCCACGCTGTTGGCGCCGGTAAAGGGCCACCCGATGGCGAAGGCCGCCCTGGAGATGGCAGTGCTCGATGCCGAGTGCCGGCTTGCCGGGCGCTCGTTGGCCTCCTACCTGGGCGCCTCTCGATCGGCCGTCCCGGCAGGGGTGTCCGTGGGGATCGTCTCGCCGATCGGGGCGCTCTTGGACGCCGTCGAGGCGTACCTCGAAGAGGGCTACCTCCGGGTGAAGCTCAAGGTGCGGCCCGGTTGGGACACCGAGCCGTTGCGGGCGGTGCGTGAGCGCTGGCCCGACGTCGTGTTGCAGGTCGACGCCAATGGCGCTTACGTCCCCGGGGACCTGGGTCGGCTGCGGGCGCTGGACGCTTTCGGCCTGACCATGATCGAGCAACCGCTCGCTGAGGACGACCTGGCTGGCCATGTCCACCTGGCCGCCGCCCTGCGAACCCCGATCTGCCTGGACGAGTCGATCACCTCGGCCCGGGCCGCGGCCGAGGCCATCGCCATGGGCGCGTGCTCGGTGGTCAACCTCAAGGCAGGCCGGGTCGGGGGCTACCTGGAAGCTGTGCGAGTCCACGACGCCTGTGTCCGGTCGGGGGCCGGGCTGTGGTGCGGGGGGATGTTGGAGACCGGGCTGGGGAGGGCCGCCAACGTGGCGCTGGCTGGCCTGCCCGGCTTCACCCTGCCCGGCGACGTCAGCGCAAGCGGTCGGTACTTCGTTCGGGACATCGCGGGCCCTTTTGTTCTGGAGGAAGGTCACCTGGCGGTGCCGACCGGCCCCGGCCTGGGAGTCGAGATCCTCCCTGACATCCTTGCCGAGGCGACGAGCTCCGTCGAGTGGGTGCCGTTCCCGGCGGGGCTCGGCCGTGGTGCGCCGGTAACGAGGGGCGGGTAGGCTCGGGCGGGGCCGAACCCGGCCAGATGGGACCACACCCTCCTGCTGCGCTCCCAACGGTCGCCCCCGGGCGCTGCGCAGCAGCTGGACCAACCGATGGGAAGGAGCCATGCGATGGCTGTAGTGAGCATGAAGCAGCTGCTGGAGGCAGGGGTGCACTTCGGGCACCAGACGAGGCGCTGGAACCCCAAGATGCGTAGGTTCATCTTTGGCGAGCGCAACGGCATCTATATCATCGACCTGCACCAGACGCTGGACCGCATAGACGCGGCCTATTCCTTCGTGCGTGACTTGGTGTCCACGGGCGGCAGCATCCTGTTCGTGGGCACCAAGAAGCAGACTCAGGACCCCGTTGCCCGTTTCGCGGCCCAGTGCGGGATGCCCTATGTGAACGAGCGTTGGCTCGGCGGGATGCTCACGAACTTCAGCACCATCAGCTCGCGGGTCAAGAAGATGCAGGAGCTGGAGCGGATGCGCGCTGACGGGGACTTCGACGCCATGCCGAAGAAGGAGGCGCTGACCTTGTCGCGCGAGCTCGAGAAGCTCCAGCGCAACCTGGGGGGGATCCGCACTATGGGCCGGCTCCCCGAGGCAATCTTCGTGATCGACACGAAGAAGGAGCACATAGCGGTCACCGAGGCCAACAAGCTGGGCCTTCCTGTGGTGGCAGTGGTGGACACCAACTGCGACCCCGATGTGATCCAGTACGTGATCCCGGGCAACGACGACGCGATCCGGGCTGGGACATTAATGTGCCGGATCGTCTACGACGCCGTTATGGAGGGGCGCTTCATCGCTTCCAAGCGGGCGGCCCGCACTGTTGCGCCAGCCGGGGCGCCAGCCAGCCCCGAGAACCAGGCGCGCAGAGCGGCACACCAGGCCGACGCCCGTAGGGCAGCGGCTCTCCAGGCTGCCGAACGCGAGGCGAGGCTCGCGGCTCGGGCGCTCGAAGAGCCCGCAGGAGCCTCTGTGGGATCGGCGCGGGAGGTGGCGCCCCCCGCCGCCGCGCCGCCCCCGCCCCCCGCCGCCGCGCCGCCCCCCGCCGCCGATGTCACACCGGAGGGCTGAGACATGGCGAACAGCTTCACTGCCAAGGATGTGCAAAGCCTGCGCCAGCTCACCGGGGCCGGGATGCTCGATTGCAAGCAAGCGCTGGAGGAGACCGGAGGTGACATCCCCGCAGCGAGCAGGCTGCTCCGCGAAAGGGGCAAGTCCGCAGTGGTCAAGCGCTCCGAGCGCGAAGCGGCCCAGGGTGCTGTTGCGATGGTCGTGGACGTGACCGGGGCACTGGTCGAGTTGCGGTGCGAGACCGATTTCGTAGCCAAAGCCCCGGAGTTTGTCGAATTGGCCCAGGACCTGGCGAGCGCTGTTGCTGCCAAGGGGGAGGGTGCCGCCTCAGAGCGATCCAGCGACGTCGAGGCGCTGGCCATCGCGCTGAAGGAGAACATCACGCTTGGCCGGGTCGTGTGCTTCGAACCGGCGGAGGGCTCGGTGGTGGATGGCTACCTGCACGTCCAAAGCGACCGGGGCGTGAATGGCGTTCTGGTCGAGCTGGCGGGCGGCACCCAGGCCCTTGCCCATGACATAGCCGTCCACATAGCCTTTACGAGGCCAGCGTATTTGACCAGGGAGGATGTCCCTGCCGAGGAGGTAGCCGCGGAGCGCGCCACCATCGAGGCGATAAGCCGGCACGAAGGCAAGCCGGAAGCCGCCATGCCCAAGATCGTGGAGGGCCGGCTCAACGGGTGGTTCAAGGAGCGCTGCCTGCTGGACCAGGGCTGGGTACGAGACGAGAAGCAGACCATCGCAGCGCTGCTGGGCAAAGCTCGAGTGGTTCGCTTTGCCCAGGTCTCGGTGGCCTGAAGGTGGGGGCCTGAAGCAGGTGGGCCGCTGGCGGCGAGTCGTGTTGAAGATGTCTGGGGAGGCCCTGGCAAGCTCGGCTTCCGACGAGACAATCGACGCGTCCGTGGTCCAGCGCATCGCCAGAGAGATCGCCGAGTCCCGGGCCACCCTCGGTGTCGAGGTTGCGGTGGTCGTCGGCGGTGGGAACATCTGGCGAGGCACCACTGGAGTCGGGGCTGGCCTGGACAGGGCCACCTCCGACCACATGGGCATGCTGGCCACCGTCGTGAACGCCCTGGCCCTTCAAGACGCGCTCGAGCGACATGGGCAACCAACCCGGGTCCAGTCTGCGATCAGCATGGCGGAGGTGGCAGAGCCCTATATCCGTCGGCGGGCGATCCGTCACCTCGAGAAGGGGCGAGTGGTCATCTTCGCGGCAGGGATGGGCAGTCCGTACTTCACCACCGATACAGCCGCGGCCCTGCGAGCAGCCGAGATCGGTGCGGACGCGGTCCTGAAGGGTACCCACTCCGGGGTGGACGGCGTCTACTCGGCAGACCCGCTGCTGGACATGAGCGCCACCCGTTTCGACGAGATCTCCTTTATGGAGATGATGGCGAAGGACTTACGGGTCATGGACATGACGGCCATCACCTTCTGCAAGGACAACGTGCTCACGATCCTGGTATTCGACTTGATGAAGCCCGGGAACATAGGGCGCGCGCTCGCGGGTGAGCCAATAGGTACGCTGGTGGCGTGATGGACGACTCGCTCATCGGCGTGGCGATCGGCGATGCCCGTGAGCGCATGGGCAAGGCCGTGGAGCACACCTCCTCCGAGCTGAGCACGATCCGGACAGGTCGAGCCGCTCCGGCCCTGGTCGAGAAAATCAAGGTGGATGTCTACGGGACCGAGGTGCCACTCCAGCAGCTGGCCGGGTTCACCGTCCCCGAGGCTCGACTGCTTGTGGTCAACCCGTACGACAAGTCTTCGCTCAAGGCGATCGGAAAGGCGATCTTGCAGTCCGACCTGGGCATAACCCCCTCAGACGACGGGCAGGTCATCCGGTTGGCGTTCCCTCCACTCACCACGGAAAGGCGCAGGGAGATGGTCAAGGTGGCTCGCACCAAGGCTGAGGAGGGCCGGGTTGCGATCCGCAACGTGAGGCGGACGGCTCGTCACGAGCTCGAGTCCTTGGAGAAGGAGGGCGACATTACTACAGACGAGCTGGAGAGGGTCGAGAGGGAGCTCGAGAAGCTCACCCACGAGCATGTGAGTGAGGTCGACCGGGTGCTGCAGCGCAAGGAGCAGGATCTGCTCGAAGTCTGACGAGCTCGCCAGGAGGGTGGGCGACAACCCCACCCAGGGAGGCACTATGGACGAATACGAAGGCGGTGACGAGGGTTTCCGGGGGCGGTCGCGCCGCGAATCGGCGCACGGGCGTCGGCGGGGCGACGACTACCCGGATGGGCCGCCCGCGTTCGAGGACATCGAGCCGGGCACCCGACCCATGCACCGCTTTCCGGTCCCAGGCTACGGGGATCCCTCCGAGCTGCCGTCGGTGCAGCCCTTGGGCGCCTCGGACGTCGAGCTGCCCCACTGGGCTGCACCTCCGACGGGTGAGGTGCCCTTGATCGTCCCCGCAAGGCGTGCGGGAGCGGCGGAGCCCTCGAGCCAGCGCGCTGATCCGGGGCGGACCAGGGGGGTTGGTTGGAGGGACCGTGAGGCTGACTGGGACGACGCCGATTACGAGCCAGCGCGTCTCGGAGGCAGGGACGCTGCGCTTGGCGCACTCGACGAGGCAAGGGGCGACCCGGACGAGCTGTTCTCCTTCGATACCGTGGACGCCGCCGGGGCGGCGCCGCCCGTGATTGGGGGCTCGCCCGTGACGGGTGCGCCCGCGGGTGCCCCTGAGATGGGTATCCCTGAGATGGGTGCGCCTGCGATGGCTGAACGCCGGCCATCTCGCCGGTCGATGGTGCAGGGACGAGGCAATCGGTGGCGGCCCGACCCCGACGCGGCTCAGTACGACCGCCCAGGCGGGGACGTCATGGTCGGGGGCCGGGTCTACGGCGGCGAGGGCTATGGCGAGGGCTACGGCGGCGAGGGCTACGGCGGGGGCTATGGCGCCGAGGGCTACGGCGGCGAGGGCGGGGGCCGTGATCCGGCGGCCTCGGCGCTGCGCCACCCAGGCGCCGTGCCACCCGACGGTGGTGGGCGGAGCAGGTCCGGGCCTGTGGTCAGGACGCTCACCGGCGTCGGCATAGGGGTCCTGCTCCTGGTGGCTCTCAAGGTAGGTCCACTCCCCGCCCTGGCGCTGGTGATCCTCCTGGTCACGATGGCCGTAGCTGAGCTCTACGGCGTGCTCCGCAAGGCGGGCTACCAACCCGCCACCCTTGTCGGGCTGGTGGCGACGATATGCCTCATGGTTGCCGAATACCTGAAAGGTGAGGCGGCTATCGGCATAGTCCTGCTCTTGACCGTTGCTGCCTGCCTTCTCTGGTATCTCATCGGGGTCGAGAGAGCGAGGCCTACAGCCAACTTGGCTGCGTCGGTCCTCGGATTCCTCTGGGTCGGGCTGCTCGGGTCGTTCGCAGCGTTGCTGCTGAGCCCTGCGCTGTTCCCCAACCGCCACGGTGAGGCATTCTTCCTCGGTGCCGTGATCGCCACAGTTGCCTACGACGTCGGAGCCCTGGTCGTGGGGTCCCAGCTGGGTCGCCACCCCATGGCACCCTCGGTAAGCCCCAACAAGACATGGGAGGGGATGCTCGGGGGGATAGTGGTCTCCCTGATCGTCTCCGGGGCAGTGGTGGGCCGGATCCACCCTTGGGGCACTGCGAGCGCTCTCGGCCTCGGGGTTGTCGTGTGTGTCCTTGCGCCTCTCGGGGACCTGTGCGAGTCGGTCGTCAAGCGCGACTTGGGGGTGAAGGACATGGGGGCGATCCTTCCTGGCCACGGAGGAGTGCTGGATCGCATCGACGCCCTCCTGTTCGTGATCCCGGCTGCATATTTCCTTGTGCGCCTCCTCCACCTCGGGGTCGGGTGACCACCGCCCCCACCGGGACCGGCTCCGCCGGGGCCGCCTGGCCCAGGACGGTCAGCCTGGTCGGCTCGACCGGGTCAATCGGGACCCAAGCGGTCGAAGTGGTGCGAGCCCAGCCCGGCGCCTACCGAGTGGTGGCTCTAGGCGCTCGGCGTTCGGTGGACCTCCTCGCCGCCCAGGCCGCCGAGCTGCGACCGGAGAGGGTGGCCATCGCCGACTCCTCCCTGGCCCGAGCGCTTGCCGACCGGGTCCCCGCGGGCGTGGAGGTCCTCGCCGGGCCCGAGGCCCTGGCCGAGATCGCCACCCACGCCGAGGTGGTTGTCAACGGGGTCGTCGGCTTCGCCGGGCTGCCCGTCACCCTGGCGGCGTTGCGCAGCGGGTGCCGGCTCGCCCTCGCCAACAAAGAATCCCTGATTGCCGCGGCACCCGTGGTCGCTGCAGCTCGGGCCACCCCAGGTGCAGAGGTCATCCCCGTCGACTCCGAGCACTGTGCCATCCACCAGTGCCTCCGCTCCGGGCGAGCAGAGGAGGTGGGGAGGCTGGTGCTGACTGCGAGCGGCGGCCCATTCCGGGGCAGGAGCAGGGCGGAGCTGGCCAGCGTGGGTGTCGAGGACGCCCTCCGTCACCCGACGTGGAGCATGGGGCCCAAGATCACCGTCGACTCGTCCACCTTGATGAACAAGGGTCTCGAGGTGATCGAGGCTCACGCCCTGTTCGGCGTCAGCTACGACCGCATCGACGTGGTCGTGCATCCGCAATCAGTGGTTCACTCCATGGTCAGCTTTGCCGATGGAGCCACAATCGCTCAGTTGTCAAACCCAGACATGCGCCTGCCGATCGGCTATGCATTGGCCTACCCGCAGCGCTGTGACCGCGCTTACGGAGTCATTGACTGGTCGTCGCTCGCAAGGCTGGACTTCGCGGTGCCCGACCGCGAGACCTTCGCCTGCTTGGACCTTGCGTACCAGGCAGGGCGCCAGGGTGGTGGGGCGCCGGCCTGCCTGAACGCGGCCAACGAGGTCGCGGTGGCGGCCTTCCTGGAGGGCCGCCTGGCCTGGACGGGCATAGCCGAGGTTGTCGCCGAAGCGCTCGGGGGCTACGAAGCTGTGCAGCTCACCTGCATCGACGATGTGCTGGCGGTGGACGCCGATGCGCGGCGCCGAGCGACGGCGGCGGTGGACGCCTGGAGCCGAGCCGCTTGACAGGAGGCCGTGTGACCGAGGGCGAGTCCCCGAACCAGCGGGGCGCCCCCAACCCCATCCAGGCCGCTACCGGCCCGCCCAACCCCACCACTCCCACGCGTGCGCCCGGCCCCCGGCCCACGACCCAGCGGAGTAATGTCATGCGCCTCGTGGTGGTGGTCGCGGCGATCATCGCCCTCGCGGTGGCCACCGGCCACGGAGCCCTCCTGATAGTGGTCCTGGCCATCGTGGCGATGATCATGCTTCACGAGCTCGGCCACTTTGCCACCGCCAAGTGGGCCGGGATGAAGGTGACCGAGTACTTCTTGGGCTTCGGTCCCCGCTTGTGGTCGGTGCGCCGGGGTGAGACCGAGTACGGGATCAAGGCGATCCCCGCGGGCGGCTACGTGAAGATCGTCGGCATGACCAACCTGGAGCATGTTCCCCAAGAGGACGAGGGTCGGACGTACCGCCAAGCCCCGTTCTGGAGGCGCCTCTCGGTCGCGGTGGCCGGCTCGACGGTCCACTTCATCCTGGCGTTCGTACTCTTGTGGTCGGTGTTTGCCCTGGTGGGTACTGCCAGTACCAGCCGGGTCGTGGTGGTCTCGCTCAGCAAGCTGGCCCATGGGACAAGCCCCGCTCAACGAGCGGGCATGCAAGCGGGCGATGTCATCGTGTCGGTGAACGGACACAAGGCCAAGGCCTTGAACGCGCTCGATTCGGTGACCAAGAGCCAAGTCGGCAAGCCGGTCTCACTGGTCGTGAGCCGTCACGGCCGGAACGTCATCCTGCACGTGACCCCGGTTCCTGCCTCCAGCATCACCTACGCCAGCTCGCCCGCAGTGGTGGCCCCGGCCGGCGGGCCGACCGGCTCAGAGGGCGTGATCGGGGTGACGACGCAGGTCCAGCGCGGCCCGCCTCTCGTCAGGTCCAACCCCTTCTCAGCTGTGGCCCAGGGGGCGAACGACTTCGGTCTCATCGTCAGCCAGAGCGTCATCGGGATCGGCCAGATCTTCTCGCCTCACGGCATCTCCAACTACGTGAGCCAGGTGGCGGGAAGCGGTGGGCACAAGGCGACCGCGTCCCCTGCGGCCAGCGCCAACAGCGCCAACAACAATCGCCTAGTGTCGATTGTCGGCGCCGCGAGGCTCGCCACCCAGGCGGCACACGCCGGGATCGGCGACCTGCTGCTGGTGCTGGCCGACATCAACATCTTCATTGGCCTGGCCAACATGTTCCCGCTGCTCCCCCTGGACGGCGGCCACGTGGTGATAGCGATCTACGAGCGGCTTCGCTCCCGCCGGGCCCGGCACTACCACGCCGATGTGGCCAAGCTGTTGCCGGCCACGTATGTGATGTTCATCTTCCTGGTCGTTATTGGGGTGAGCGCCTTCTACCTCGACATTGCCCACCCGCTGCCCAACCTGTTCAACTAGCCATCGCGGCGCAGCACTAGGTAGTGTGGCAGGCGTGACTCGCACAGCAACCCTGGCGGCTGCTCGCCACTCGACCCGCCAGATAATGGTCGGCAAGGTCCCTGTAGGAGGGGGCGCCCCCATCAGCGTCCAGTCGATGACGATCACCAAGACCGCCGACGTGGAAGGCACCCTTGCCCAGATCTACGCCCTGGCTGGTGCGGGGGCAGACATTGTGCGCTGCACCTGCAACGAGGCCTCCGCCGCCGAGGGGCTCGCCCAGATCGTGCCCCGCTCGCCTGTCCCCATCGTCGCTGACATCCATTTCCACGTGGAAATGGCCCTCGCCGCACTGGAGGCGGGGGTGTCGTGCCTGCGGCTCAACCCCGGCAACCTGCGCAAGCCAGACGAGATCCGCCTTGTCGCCTCCGAGGCCAAGGACCGGGGCGTGCCCATCCGCATAGGCGTGAACGCGGGCTCGCTGCACCCCGAGCTGTACAAGCGCCATGGCGGGGCAACCCCCGAGGCCCTCGTCGAATCGGCCCTCATGGAGTTGGCGTACTTCCGGGAGGTCGACTTCGACGACGTGAAGATCTCGGTGAAGGCGTCCAACCCCCCGCTGATGATCGAGGCCTACCGCCAGCTCTCCGAGGTCGTCGACCACCCCCTTCACCTCGGCGTCACCGAGGCCGGGCCGCCACCAGCGGGCCTCATCAAGGCGACGGCCGGTATCGCCACCCTGCTGGCCGAAGGCATTGGCGACACCATCCGCTACTCCCTTACCGCCAACCCCATCGAGGAGGCCAAGGCTGGCCGCCAGCTGCTGGAAGCCATGGGGCTGCGTGAGCGCAAGGGGCTCGACCTCATCGCTTGTCCGAGCTGCGGGCGCGCCGACATCGACGTGATCGGCCTGGCGGCGCGGGTCCAGGCCACCCTGGAGGACCGCAGGCTTCCGATTCAGGTGGCGGTCATGGGCTGCGTGGTGAACGGGCCGGGGGAGGCGAGGGAGGCCGACCTGGGCATCGCGGCGGGAAAGCACAAGGGTCACCTGTTCATCAAGGGCAAGATCGTCAGGGTGGTCCCCGAGGAAGCGATGCTCGAGGCCCTGGTCACCGAAGCCGAGAGGATCGTCGCCGAAGGAGTCGAGGCCCGGATGGCCGCCGCTGACGCCGGGGCCGCCGACGAGGCCGAGGCGGACCGCCGATCACTCCTCGACACCCAGGGCGAGGACCCCAACGCCGCTGGGCAGCGCATCGAGCTGATCCGCAAGCGCCTGGAGGAGCCCGAATAGGGGGAGCAATCTTGCTCGGTGCCGCCCCGCACCCGTTCCCCACTCCCGACCCCGGGGTGCTCCGGGGGGCTTGCCCCCCGAGGGTCTTGGCTTGGGGGGTGCTCGGGGGGCTTGCCCCCCGAGGGTCGCTATACTCACTGGGCCGTTCGTTACTACAGAGGTCGCACCAAATGCGTGGGCGGTGGCCCACGCTTTTGTCTGTTACCTGCCGGATCGTGACCAGAAGGAGAGGTGCCCCGTGGCAACGACCACGACAGTGGAGGACGTGGTCCGCCGCGCCCTCGCCGGGGTCGGTGATGACGCAGGGATACCGGAGCTCGAGCTGGTCGATTTCGAGGTGAGGTCGAACCTGGTAAGGGTGGTCCTCGACCGCCCGGGCGGCGTGGACATCGAAGCCCTGACCCTCGCCAACCGGATCGTCTCGGCCGCCCTGGACGCCCAGGATCCGATTCCGGGGCGCTACACGCTGGAGGTCTCCAGCCCCGGGTTGGAGCGCCCCCTGCGCACGCCGGAGCACTTTGCTCGCCACGTCGGCTCCTCGGTAAGCGTCAAGACCCGTGCGGGGGTGCCTGGCGAGCGACGGATCCGTGGTGAGCTGATGGCGGCAGACGGGTCGGGGATCACGCTTGCCTGCGGAGAGGGAGAGCCACGCCGGCTGTCGTACGGCGAGATTGACAAGGCGCGGACCATCTTCGAGTGGGGATCGATTCGTGGCCTCCAGAGCCGGCCGGGCTCACCCTCGACCAATCGGAGCGGCGCAAAGTGATGACGAACAAGAACTTCGACTTTCTAGAGGCGCTGAGCCAGATCGCCAAGGACAAGGGCCTCTCCGTGGAGACTCTGTTGGACGCGCTGGCCAACGCGCTGGTCGCGGCGTACAAGCGTCTCCCCAGGGCAGCCGAGGAGGCAGTGGTCACCATCGACCCCGAGAGCGGCGAGATCAAGGTCTACGGCCAGGAGCTGGACGAGGAGGGTAACGTCGTGAGGGAGTGGGACGACACCCCCGACGACTTTGGCCGGATCGCCGCTCAGACAGCCAAGCAGGTGATCCTCCAGCGCATCCGCGAGGCTGAGCGCGACCTCAAATACGAGGAGTACGCCGGGCGCGAGGGCGACATCGTGACCGGCATCATCCAGCAGAGCGACAACCGCTACACACTCTTGGACCTGGGCAAGGTGGAAGCCCTGCTACCACAGGCCGAGCAGGTCCCCTACGAACGCTACGAGCACGGCGCACGCTTGAAGGCCTACATAGTGGAGGTACGCCGAACGCCCAAGGGCCCCCAGATCGTGGTCAGCCGCACCCACCCCGGGCTCATCAAGCGCCTCTTTGAGCTGGAGGTCCCAGAGATCAGCAGCGGAGTGGTCGAGATCAGGGCGGCTGCTCGCGAGCCCGGGCACCGCACCAAGATCGCCGTTTGGTCCAACGACTCGAACGTGGACCCGGTCGGTGCCTGCGTGGGAGCGCGGGGAGCGCGGGTGAGGATGGTCACCAACGAGTTGCGTGGCGAGAAGGTGGACATAGTCCCGTTCTCCGACGACCCAGCCGAGTTCGTCCAGCGGGCCCTCCAGCCGGCCAGGGTCAAAGAGGTCCGTCTCGACGACGAGACAGGTACGGCGACGGTGATCGTGCATGACTTCCAGCTCTCCCTGGCGATTGGCAAGGAGGGCCAGAACGCCCGCCTGGCGGCACGTCTCACGGGTTGGCGCATCGACATCAAGAGCGAGACCCAGCTGGCGGAAGAGGAGGAGCTGGCGAACCAGGACTGGGCAGAGGGCGAGTGGGTCCAAGACGAGGCGGGCGAGTTGGTGTGGCAGCCCGCTGAGGGTGGTGAGGCGGTGTCCGCCGAGGAGTGGTCGCTCGGGACTGCGGTCAGCGATTCGGCGACCGAGGTGGGGTCGCCAGAGCCCGACTCGGCGACGGAGGCGCCCGAAGAGGCCGGATCGGTCGAACTTCCAGCGCCACGGCCTCCTGATGGGGCTGTGGGCGAGGAGCGTCCGGCATAGGCCCGCTTCGAACCTGTATAGGCTGTCGTAGGGTTGCACCGGCCACCGAGCTGGTAAGGATCGTTCGGAGGCGGGCAGACCTTCTGGAGGTTGGTCGTCATATGCCAGGGAGGGGAGCATGGCTCTGCGCTGGTTCCCCCTCTTGCATCGACCAGGCCGAACGTAGGAACGCGTTCTCCCGATCACTAAGGGGGACCGTGGAGGCGTCAGCCATCGAGCCCTTGCGGGCGAGCCTGGTACGCCTCGAGGTGTGGGAGGATGCTCCTCCTGTGCCGATCACCGACGAGCAGTAGACGAGAGGACTAGCAACAGTTGGCCAAGAATATCCGTGTGTACGAGCTGGCAAGAGAACTCGGCGTGAGCAACAAGGAGGCACTCGACCTCTGTCTGTCGCTGGGAATCGGCGTAAAGAGCCACTCCTCGAGCATCGAGGGTCCCCAGGCTGATCGCGCGCGGCGCAACGCTGCCAAGATGGGCCTCGGTCAGCACAAGATCCCCGCCGGCGCTGGCAACCCGACTGACCCCGCCGCAGCTTCTTTGCCCAGCCCGGCCTCGGTGCGCCCCGTGGACCCTCGCCTTGTCAGCAGTCCCAGCCCCCCCAAGGCCCCCACGACGACACCAGCCCCGTCTGCTCCCATCGTTCCCGCCGCCGCGGCGCCCGCCCCCGCCGCCGGGGCGCCCGCCCCCACCGCGTCGCCCGCCCCCGCCGCCGGGG
>JBOGGU010000116.1:0-4441 GCA_050744085.1 Acidimicrobiales bacterium | reverse complement strand
GCGGCACGGCGGCGTGAGGCCGACGATAGGTGGCGCGCGGCCGACCGGTGGCTCGACAGGCTCAGGAGCCAAGTAATCCTCCCCGGTTGACCCCCAGCCCCGTGCCCTGTCCAGCGCCGCTCGCCCCGGCCGGGTTCGTCGGTGCAACCCGCAAGACTGGACGGTGGAGGGATGGCAGAGCGGCCGAATGCGAGGCTCTTGAAAAGCCTTGGGCGAGAGTCCCGGGGGTTCGAATCCCTCTCCCTCCGCTGCCGCCGCCGAGGGGTCGGTGGCATCTGGTCGTGTTTGTGGTCCCATAGCAGCAACAAACACGACCAGATCCACCGCTCCGCCCGGCGCACGGCGCGCTACAGGGCACGGCGGGTGACGAGCACCGGGTCGCATTCCTCCCCAAAGATCGCTGTCCAGGCAGAGACCGGGGGAAGCCCCTGCCGGGACAGCAAGCATGGCGGGGTTAGCTGTTGCCGTTGAGGCCCTTGGCCACCCTCGCACCGAGGTCCGGGTCGACTTGGCCCCAGTACTCGACCACCCGAGGCACGACGTCGGTGTGGACACCCCCGTTGACGTGGTTGACGATGTTGGTGACCAGGTGGGCCTTGTCCGTCTCGGTGAGCACCTGGCGGTACAGCGTGCCCGGCTGGCCGAAGTCGTCGTCTTCGGCGTGCAGGGCGTACGCGCTGCGAACGATCTCGCCGGTCAGCTGGTAGGACGGATCGGCGTACCGGGCCTCGTCCGCCGTGGGGCCGCCGTAGCTGTTGGGCGCGTAGACCGGCTGGTCGCCGCTGTGGTGGTAGCGCATGGCGCCGTCCTTGTTGTAGCTGTTGACCGGCACGATCGGCTGGTTGACCGGGAGCTGGAGGTAGTTGGGCCCGATGCGGTGGCGGTGCGTGTCGGGGTAGCTGAACAAACGACCCTGGAGCATCTTGTCCGGGCTGGGGGCGATGCCGGGCACCATGTTGGCCGGCTCGAAGGCAGACTGCTCGATCTGGGCGAAGTAGTTCTCCGGGTTGCGGTCCAGGACAAACCGCCCGATCGGGATCGTCGGGTAGTCGCCATGCGGCCAGACCTTGGTCAGGTCGAACGGGTTGAAACGGTAGTCGGCCGCATCCTCGAAGGGCATGACCTGCACCTCCATGCTCCACGCCGGGTGTTCGCCGCGCTCGACGGACTCCCACAGGTCCTTGCGGTGCCAGTCGGGGTCCTCCGCAGTCATGGTCTTGCCATCTGCATCGGTGAAGTTCTCGATGCCCTGCTCTGTCTTGAAGTGGTACTTGACCCAGAAGCGCTCTCCCCCGCCGTTGACCCACATGAAGGTGTGCGAGCCGTAGCCGTTCATGTGACGCAGCGTTCGGGGAATGCCCCGGTCGCTCATCAAGAAGGTGACCTGGTGGGCCGAGTCAGGCGTCAGGGTCCAGAAGTCCCACATCATGTTGTGGTCACGACGGTTGGTGTCGGGGCGGCGCTTCTGGGAATGGATGAAGTCGGAGAACTTGGAGGGGTCACGGATGAAGAAGATCGGCGTGTTGTTGCCGACCAGGTCGTAGTTGCCCTCCTGGGTGTAGAACTTGAGGGCGAAGCCGCGGGGGTCCCTCACGGAGTCGGCCGAGCCCAGCTCGCCAGCCACGGTGGAGAATCGGGCCAGCATGGGGGTGCGGGTACCTTTCTTGAGGAAGTCGGCTTTGCACCACTGGCTCACGTCCTCGGTGACCTCGAGGTGGCCGAAGGCACCGTGGCCCTTGGCGTGGACGACCCGTTCGGGGACCCGCTCCCGGTTGAATTGGGCCATCTTCTGGACGACGTAGTGGTCCTGGAGCAACAGCGGTCCGTTGGGTCCCACGGAGAGCGAGTAGTCGTCACTGGGAGCGGCGATCCCGGCGTCGGTGGTCGTGGCAGGGGGCCGAGTGGCAGGGGGCTGGTGCTTTTCGCTCATGTGGGCGCTCCTCGTGATAGCTGTCTTTATCAGTCTAGGGCCAAGTCTAGAACTTGTCCAGCCTCAGGAGTGCTATAGTTCACGAAATACGCCAGATGAGTTAGAATGGGCGGCGGCTGTCCGGAGATTCCGGGCGGCGGCTGTCCGGAGGTTCCGGGCGGCCGGTCGGGTTGCGCGGAGGAGGAGCCATCAGCGAGCTGGTCGAGCGACTGCGCCAGCGTGGCTGGCGGATGACAGCCCAGCGCCGGGTGGTGGCCGAGGTGCTGGTGGGCGAGCACGTGCACCTGAGCGCCGAAGCAGTCCATACCCTGGCGCAGAGCCGGCTTCCGGAGGTCAGCCTGGCCACCGTGTACAACACCCTCAACGAGCTGGTGTCCATGGGCGAGGTGGCCGAGGTCTCCGCCGGGGTGGGCGCCAAGCGCTACGACCCCAACGTTGCGGTGGCTCACCAGCACCTCGTCTGCGTGGACTGCGGGACGCTGCGCGACGTGCTGCCCTCCGGCGAGGCTGGCTTGGCCCTGCCTACCGACCAGCGCCACGGCTTCGAGCTGATCGACGTGGACATCGTGTTCCGGGGCCTGTGCGGGGCCTGTGCCCCGCTGCACCAGCCTGCCTGACCCGCCCCTGCGTAGTGCTGGCCCGTCGCTCGTGCGCATCCACCAGCCGTACGGCCATCGGAAGGTGGCGCACCGTCGTGCTCGCCGAAGGCGACTGCTGGACCCTGCTGCTGCACGGGCCGCCGGGGACCGGCAAGACCAGCCTGGTCAGGGCGCTCGGCCACGCATGGCGGGACTATCCGGCCCAGCGCTTGCCAACTCGGGTCAGTCGTTGTCGATCAGGTAGTCGCCGCCACTATGGTAGGCAAGGAGCTGGGTGAGCCCTTCCAGGTCATAGGTCACCAACTCGTCGTCCTCCCATTTGGCGCCCAGTCCCTCCGCGGCTTCCAGCTCTACGAGTCCTGCCGGAGCATCCTCCGTCCAGCGCCAGCGGATCATAGAGCGCTCCTTGCGGGCTATGACCACCCGCTGTCCCTCGCTTGCAGCCATCTGGGGCCTCCTCGCTCAGCCTGTCCATCTACCGGCTCAAGCCTATCTCGGAGCCGTGCCCGGATGTCAGGACCGCGCCTCCCGAGCCCAGTACGTGGCCAGCTCGATCGCAGGCACGTAGTCCCGGTGTAAGTGGCCATGTTCCGGTCCGCGGTTTTGGCCACCAGAAGTCCGCAGCCTCGCTGTGGTGTTGGACCCTACTTGGGTGGCGACTTCCCTCCTCTCTGACGGGCATCCCTGAGGCGGAACGACTCGCCTGAGGTAGTGAGGACGATGCTGTGGTGCAAGAGCCGATCGAGCAGACTGACCGCTGTGGTGTGCTCCGGCAAGAAGCGTCCCCACTCCTCGAATGGCCAGTGCGAGCCGATGCCAATGGACCGGCGTTCGTAGGCCGCGGCGACTACCCGGAAGAACAGCTGGGCACCGGTGTCGTCCATCGGGGCGAACCCGATCTCATCGATCAGGATCAGATCGGTCTTCAGGAGCTGTTCGATCATGCGACCGACGCTGTTGTCAGCCAGGCCACGGTAGAGGGTCTCGACGAGGTCAGTGGCGGCGAAGTATCGGACACGCCTTCCCGCTTGGACTGCGGCATGCCCGAGAGCTACGAGCAGGTGGCTCTTGCCCGTACCAGCTAGCCCGACGAGGCATAGGTTCTCCTTGGCGGCGATCCATTCGAGGCTGGCCAGGTAGTCGAAGGTTGCCCTGGGCACCGAGGAGGCGCCCACGTCGAAGCCGTCGAGCGTCTTGGTCACCGGGAAGGCCGCCGAGGCCATCCGGCCCCGGGCGTTGGACTCGTCACGCGAGGCTATCTCGGCCTCCACCAGGGTCCTCAAGAAGTCCTCGGGGCTCCAGCGCTGGGTCTTGGCCACCACCAACAGCTCAGGAGAGCACCGGCGCATAGCGGCGAGGCGCAGGCGGCGAAGCCCGGTGTCAAGATCGGCCGGCAGGACAGCCGGGGTGGTACTCATGCGTCGGCACCCATGGCGTAGTCGTCGAGCGAGCGGGTAGCGGCGGCTGGCAGGCTGACGATGAGCGCATCACCGGGGCCACGCGGCCGAGGGACCCCGGCGCCCGCGGCCAGGATGGAGCGCACATCATTGGCTCGGAAACGTCCGAACTCAACCGCGCGCCCGATCGCTGCCAGCACTGCGGGCCTGCCGTGCGCGGCCTCCATGTCGCACAGCTCGCTCAGCTCGCCAGCGAGGGTCGTCACCCCTGCGGCGACTGCCCCCTTGAGGAAGGTCTCGGCGATTGGCCCCATGGCGAGGAAGGCGATCTCGGAGGCGGTCTTGGGTCGGGGTGCCCGGGCCGGAGCCGGCCTCGGGCCCCCGTAATGGTCTCATCGCGAAAGTGCGTGGCCGGAGGCGGCTTGACTGGTCCCCAACATGATGCCACATGACGGTACGGGCGTGCGCGATGGGGGAGCCGAGGCGCTGGCATGGCGGGTGAGCAGGTGGCGGGC
>JBOGGU010000115.1:0-28286 GCA_050744085.1 Acidimicrobiales bacterium | reverse complement strand
GGGACCCGTCGGTGCCAGGCTCTCTGTGGGTGGCCCGACCAGATGGGACCAAAATGACACCAGTGGACACCCACCTGCGCGACGACATCGCCGAGTCGCTCTTTGGCCAGGTGCCCGACCGCGGCGGCGGGCCGTAGCTGGCGCAGGGCAGGTCGCCCGGCGCTCCTGCAGCTCCAGCTATTGGCCTCACCACGTCGCCCGCCCCCGGGCCGGGACCTCTACCACGTCCCGCAACCTAGCCAAGAGTGTCACCGTAGGCTGAAATGCCAGGACCACCCGAGGCCAGGCTGGGAGGCCGGCGCTGGCACCGGTCAGCGGATCGACCTTGGCCAGGGCCGGCTGGCCGGGGGCGCTGACAACAGCCTGAGTTCCAAGCCTAGCGGAGCGTCTGTTCGGCTGGTTGACCCCCTGAGGGTGTCGTCACCCCTACGGGATCGGGCGCGGCCTCCGTCGCCGGGGCCGGCCACAGGCTGAGGACATCAGGGGGAATCTCGACCTGGCAGCGCTGGCCGGTTACCAGGTCGTACTCCCCAAGTGTCGTGGCAGTAAGGTCCAGGCCACCGTCGAGCTCTACTGTTACCTCGCGTTGGCCGCCAAGGTCCAGCACTTCCAACACCGTTGCCCCATAGCTCGACGCCATCGGGGCTGTGAGGGCGTCTGGCTCGGACCTCACGATCAGGCGCTCCGAGCGAATGCACCAGTTGACGGGTGTGCCCGGCGCCAGGCTGACCTCGGCCACCGCAAGCTCGGAGCCCTTGCTGAGCAGACGGCCTGGACCCAGCATCCTGCCTGTGCGCAGGTTATCGATGCCCAGCAATGCCGCCACCTGGAGAGAGGAGGGCCTCCTGAATACCGACTCCCTGGTGCCGGCCTGCAAGACGCGACCGTCGTTGATGACCACCACCTCGTCCGCGAGGATCGCTGCCTCCTCGGGGTCATGGGTCACCAGGACGGTGGCGACCCCTACCTCGGCCTGGAGGCGGCGAAGCTCGCGGCGCAGCCTGTCCCTCACAGGCTTGTCCAAAGCCGAGAACGGCTCGTCCAACAATATGAAGTCCGGGTCCCTTGCCAGGGCTCGGGCCAGGGACACCCGCTGGCGCTGGCCCCCGGAGAGTTGGTGGGGCAGGCGCCCCTCGAGCCCCGAAAGGCCGAGCCGCTCCACCCAGTGCGCCGCCAGTGCCGGGTCGGTGCCCACCCCGAAGGTGAGCTGGCGCCAGACGGTCATGTGGGGGAAAAGGGCAGAGTCCTGGGGGACCCAACCCACCCTGCGATCCTCGACCCGAAGGCGGCCCAGCTCTCGCCCAGCCAGCTCGACGCGTCCCGAGGCCTGTCCGTGCAACCCGGCCAGGCAGCGCAGGGTGAACGACTTGCCGGCGCCTGACGGTCCCAGCAGGGCGAGACGGGGGGCACTTCCATCATGGGCGATCGCTAGTTCGAATGTTCCCAGCTTGTCGTGCAGGTCGAAGGCGAGGCTCGCCGGAGTGCCGCCCCGATCAGCGGCCCCCCCCCGATCGGCGGCGGCCAAGCGGCCAGCCCCCCTGGGTCGGTGGCCAGCCCCTGTCCGGCCGACGGACAGGGGCTGGCCAAGGCGGTTCCCGCTCACCGATCTTGTCTCCCGCCGACCCACCCGCCGGACCTCCCGGCGAGCTCCCCGCCGAACCCCCCCGGGAGTTCCTCGCCGAACCGCCCGGCGAACCTTCGGGCCCAAGTGGCCCCACATCCATCGCCCCGGACGGCCGTAGGCGATTGCCAGGACCACGATGGCCGCAAGGATGGCGGCGCCAGTCGGCCCGAGGGTGGCAGGAAGGCCTGTGGAGTCGAACTGCACGAAGGTGAACACCGGCAGGGAGTACGGGTGGTAGGACAGGATCGTCGTGGCCCCGAACTCGCCGAATGCCCGTAGCCAGGTGAGCAATAGCCCAGCCCGGATGCCGGGCGCCGCGAGGGGCATGCTGACCCGCCAGAATCGCGACCAGCTCCGGTGCCCGAGGGTCGCCGCAACCTCCAGCAGACCCGGGTCCACGGTGGCGAAAGCCGAGCGGGCGGCGATCACCAGGAACGGGGAGGCGACAAAGGTCTGGGCCAGGACGATCCCCGCCACCGAGGTGGTCAGGCGCCCTCCGAAAAGCTGTCCGACGAACGAGTAGGGCCCGACCAGCTCCACAAGGAGGATCCCGCTCATGAGCGGGGGCAGCGCCAGGGGAAGCTGCACCGCGATCCCCACGAGGTCCCATGCCCGGCCCCGAGCCTTCGAAAGGGTCCAGGCGAGAGGGATGCCGAGGAGGGCGATGATCGCGGACGAGATGCTGGCGGTGAGCAGCGAGATGGCGAGCGCGGAGCCCACTCCGGGGACGAGCAGGGTCGAGCCGGGTGTCGAGGCCACCCGCACCAGCTGAGCGACGATCGGCACCAGGAGGTACAGCCCGAGCAAGCCGCCCAGCCAGGGCAGCGGGCTGTGCTTGAGGTCTCCGAGGAGGAGGAAACCCCCCGACGACCCACCCCGCGCCTTGGCGCGGGGTGGGTTCATCAACGAGGTCATGTCGTTGGCGGCGGCGGGTCAGCCGAGCCGCAGCTCAACTGAGTGAGCTGGCCGGCTCAAGCGCCGGGCAGCACCGAGCTGAGCGTCGAGGGAACCCCCGTGCCGGACACCGTCGGAGGCGACACGATGTTGATCTGGAGGCCCTTGAGCAGCGACGACGACTGCGAGCCGAGCAGGAACTCGACGAAGGCGTCAGCCGCCGCTGGATGCGGCGCCTTTGCCAGCACCGTGACGGTGTAGGGCGAAGGCAGGTTGATGGGGGTCAGAGGCACCGAGGGGAGCTTGGCCGCTGTCGCCTCGACTGTGTAGAAGAAGCCCGCGTCGAGCTGGCCGGACTGCAGCCGCCCCACCAGGTCCGCTTCGGGGAACTCATTCTTCGTGTTCGAGGCAACCGTCTTCAGCCCCGGCTCGTTGAACATGGAAGCCGCCATGTCCAGTGCCTTCACCGCCAGGACGCCCTTGGGGTCGGTCTTGGGGTCGGTGAAGCCGAGCTTGAAGCCCGGCTCGCCGACCACCTTGTACCACGGCTTAGTCTTGAGCTGGCTCGCGAACTTGGACTTGGTGTTGTAGCCGATCACCAGGTTGGTGGTGGCGAACTCTGCGTACCACGAGACCCAGTTGCCGTTGGCAGCGCCCTCGAGGCCCTTGTCGGCCTTGGGTGAGGCGCTCACGAACACGTCGCCCTGGCGTACCTTGCCCTTGACGTCGGATTCGAGGGCGGTGGAGCCGCCGGGGAATCCCGTGAAGGTGTACCCGGTCGCCTTGTCGAACGCGGGGCCGATCGTGTTCTTCATGGTGTCCACCAGCGAGCCGGCGTAAAGGACGTCGACCGGGCCGCTGCCCTTGGCTGCCGGGGTGGTGGTGCCCGTGGTGGCGGCCGTGGTGGCTGTCCCCCCCGCGGCGGGGGTGGTCGTGGTGGTGTTGTTGTTGGTCTTGGTGCCGCATGCCGCGGCCACAAGGGCGAGGCTCACCAATGCGCCAGCTGTCGTAATCCGGCGGGCTCTCACAGGTTCTTCCCCTGTGTCTCGGGCAGCTCGACTATGACGTTCGTTGCTTTGATCGCGCCAACCGCGAGGACGCCCGGGACCAGCCCCAGCTCGTCGGCGGCCTCACGGCTCATCAGCGACACCAGACGGTGAGGCCCTGCCTGTAGCTCCACCTGCGCCATGACGACATCCCTGATGACCTTGGTGACGATCCCGGTGAAGCGGTTGCGCGCTGACTCGCCGACCACGGTCGGCACGTCGGCGGTGTCGGCAAGGGAGGCCGCGAACGCAGCCAGCACCTCACCGTCGATCACCTTGTGGTTGGTTCGGTCCGTGCTTATGGTGAAGCGACCGTCGTCCCCCCAGCGCCTGACAGTGTCGGTGCTGACGCCTAGGAGCGCGGCTGCCTGGCTTATGCGGTATGAAGGCACGGCGAGACCATAGCGCTTGGCTGCGCACATGTCAAGCCCCCCGGGACGCACGTACCCAGGCTCACACGCTATCGACCCTGTTTGTGCGTGAAGGCACCGTTCCCTTGTCTCGCCGGGACCTCACGTCGCCCGTGATGTGAGGCGAGAGGCTGAGCGCCACGACCCCGAGTGCCATCACCACGAAGGCGACGACCTCCAGGGCGATGTCGGCCCCACTGTGGGCCAGGTGGTCTCCGAACAGGCTCACCCCGATGGCCACGCTTACCATCGGGTCGGTGATGGTGAGCGCCGGCTGGGAGGCCGTCAACGGGCCCGCCTGGAATGCGTTCTGGGCGAAGAAAAGGGCCGCCACACCGGTCACTATCAGGGCGTATGGTGGCCAACGGAGAAGGGCAGCTCCCAGCCCGTGGGCTGCTATGGCGTCGGTGAACAGCTTGATGATCCCCGCGGTCAGCCCAAAGGTCGCCCCGGCCGCCACCCCGAAAAGCGCTGCCCGGCTGGCGCTGCTCCCCCCACGAGACAGCGCGATGGCCATGGCGACCACGACTACCACGCCGATCCCGGTGGCCCCGAGGGCGACCCACGAAGGCGTCGCAGTCCCCCCCGACGGCTTGGCGACGGCGAGGAAGCCGCCGAGGCCCACCACTGTGGCCACTGCGCCTGCCCACTCCAGACGCCCTACGGGGACGTGGAACCACAGGGCCAAGATGGCCAGCACGAACAGCAGCTCCATGACCAGGATCGGCTGCACTATCGACAGCGTGCCCTTGGTCAGTGCCGCAGCCTGGCACACGAAGGCGAACCCCATGGACACGAAACCGGCGAGCCAGGCCGGGCGGTGCAGCAGGTAGGTGACCAGCTTGAGCCGGAGGGAGTCCTCGTCGGGGGCGTCGCGCGCCGCCGAGCGCTGCAGCACTGACGACAGCGCGTTGAAGACAGCGGCTCCCAAGGCCAGGACCACGACCAACACGATTGTCCCCTTCTCGCTTGCCTGGACGTTACCGGGCTCATCCAAGGAATCCTGCCCTGTTGTGCCGGCCCTCCGCGCCCACTCGCCCGCCGACCCGCCGCGCGGCGGAGCCCAACGACTGGACACGCTAAGGTAACAGTGCTGTAATTACAGAGATGGTGGCACAGACCAGTCGAGGGGAGATGTGCCGATGGAGTCAAACTTTGCGGGGTTGCTAGTCCAAGAGCACGCTTGGCATCAGCGAGCGAATTGCATGGGGGTCGATCCTGAGCTGTTCTTTCCCCAGCGGGGAGGCTCGACACAGGAGGCCAAGGCGGTCTGCCGGGGCTGTGTGGTGCGTGAGGACTGCTTGGAGTACGCGATCAGCTACGGCGAGAAGTTCGGGATCTGGGGAGGCATGTCGGAGCGCGAGCGACGGCGGCTACGCCGTTCGAGGGCGGTTGCCGCCGCCCAGCACGCTTCGGCGAGCTAGCGCTAGCCCCGTTCTCCGCACATGGGCGTCGATAGGGTCGAGGTGAGAAGTTTTGACAGAAATTGCGTTGATGTAATCCGGGTGGGTGGGTGGTCGCGAAGACTACTCTATGAGACCACACATCCACTATGGGCCGCCTGAGCAGGGTAAATCGCTGGGAGCGCTTCCAGTGGTTGCCCATATCTGTCGATCCCTGGACGTCGCGGGCATCGTGGACCGGGCCTGTCCGGTTCGCGACGTGGCCAGGCTGAGCCACGGCGCCGTGATCGAGGCGCTGATCGCCAACCGGCTCAGCTCTCCTGCCCCGTTGGTCCGCGTGGCGGACTGGGCGGCGGAGTGGGCGGTGGAAGAGATCTTCGGCATCGACCCGGGCGCGCTCAACGACGACCGCCTCGGGCGAGCCCTGGACGCTGTGGCGCCCAAGCTGGAGGGGGTCATCGGCTCCATAGGCGCTGGCGCCATCGCCGCATTCGGCATCGACGTGGCCCGCCTGCACTGGGACATGACCTCCATCTCGGTGTTTGGCGACTACGAGCACCCCGAGTCCGGCTTTATCGAGCCCCGCTATGGCCACCCCAAGGACCGTAGACCCGATCTGAAACAGGTCCAGACCGGCCTGGCGGTGAGCGCAGATGGGGGCATACCCATCTTCCACCGGGCCTACAGCGGCGGGGCAGCCGAGGTATCCCAGGTGGTCGGGGCGATGGTTGCCCTGCGCAAGATAGCGGCTGAGCGGCGCTTTTTGATGGTGGGCGACTCCAAGCTGGTGAGCTATTCCAACCTGGGGGCGATGATCGACGCGGGGGTGACCTTCGTGGCTCCGGCGTCCAAACGCCATGTCAGTGCCGCTACCCTGGGCGCCCAGGATCGTGAGAAGGCGCTGGTGGTTGACTATGTGGCCGAGCGCGACTCGAACAAGGCGCCCGAGGAGCGCGGAACCTGGGCGGTGCGCGACGACAGCTGGGCCTTGGCCGGGCCGAAACGCTCCGACCCGGTGTTGAGCCTGCGCCGGGTCTTTGTGTACTCCTCGGCCCGCGCCACCGCAGCCAAGGTGGCCAGGGACAAAAAGCTGGCCCGGGCCACCGATGACCTCACCAGGCTCACCAACGGGCTGGGAGGCCGCCACTACCCTGACGCCGCTGCGGTGAGGACCCGGGTGGACGCCATCGCTACAAAGCGCCGTGTCAAGGACTACCTGGTTGTCAGTATCGGTGTCGATGAGGCCAACAAGCCTACCTTCACCTGGTCATATGACCAGGTGGCCCTCGACGCCGAAGCAGCGAGCGACGGGTGGTACGCACTTTTGACCAACCTTGACCCCGCTGAGGCTGGCCCTGCTGAGGTGCTGCTGCGCTATAAGGGACAAGAGGTGGTGGAACGCCGATACGGCGACTTCAAAGGACCACTGGCCGTGGCACCGATGTTCTTGAAGAACAACGCCCGCATCCAGGCCCTGATCAGCGTCATCTGCCTGGCGTTGTTGATCTTCAGCCTGGTCGAGCGGGGCCTACGAGCCGCCATTGCCCCGCTGGTGTTGCTCGACGGGCTCTGGGCAGGGCGACCCGCCAAGCCGACCGGACGACTCATCTTCGGAGCCCTCGCCAACCTGCGCCTCATCCCTGCCACCGATACCAGCCCCGCCATCGTTCCCCAGCCACCTCCACTGCAGGCCAAAATCCTGGCGTTGTTGCACGTAGATCCGACTCAACCCCGGTGAGGCATCGGGCCACGTCCTGAGTGGCTACCGCCTACGCCTCGCCATGTGCGAAATGCCCGGCTAGCCGCTGGGCCCAGCCAGCAGCCCTTCCAGGCGCGCCTCGATGGTGCGGTCCTGGCTCAGATCCAGCTGGCCCCAGCGCTGCCGGGGCACGGCCTCCAGCACGGCCGCAGGGATCAGCCCGACCAGCTCCGCCCGCTCCACAGGCGCCACCAACGCCACTGCGTCGTACGCCTGAGCCGGCCCGACGACCCCGGGGTCGACGAGGTTGCACGACACTTGGACGCGCCCACCGCTCATTGCCATCGCCAGCGTCCGCAGCCGGGGACCTCGAAGCGCCAGCGCCACCTGCCTGGCGTGGCGAAGGTCGCTGCCGGCCAGCCACAGGTTGTACGCGACAAGAGCGCCACGGGCGCCGACGCACACCGCGCCGGCGCTGGGGTGGGGAATGCTCGGGCCGAGGTCAGGAGCAAGCTGGCCGAACGCAGCCCGGCGGATGTCGGGGAGGCTGCGCTCGGGGCCATAGAGGAAGCACGGCAGGCCCAACTCGGTCGATGCCCAGGTCGCGAAGCTGTCCCTGGCCGCGAGGGCGCCGTCCAGGGGCCCACCGTCCAGGGGCACGAACGGCACCACGTCCAGGGCGCCGATCCGGGGGTGGGCGCCCTGGTGGGAGCGAAGGTCGATCAGCTGCACGGCCAAGCGCGCCAAGGCTCGCAGGGACGCTCCCAGCTCGGGGCCCGCGAGCGTCAGGACCGAGCGGTTGTGGTCGGGGTCGGTGTGGATGTCGAGCATTGACCGCCCGGCGGCGGCCGCCAGGGCGTCGAGGATATCTCTGCAGCGTCCTTCGGCAAAGTTGACCACGCACTCCAGCGCTAGCGCTGCTGAGCGGAAAGCCATGTGTGTCGCTCATCAGGTCTTGGTGCCTCTGAACAGGATTGATGTCTGTGGGCGACACACATGGCTCTTCCGCGGCGCAGCGCTGGGGGGATGTGGCTCAGGGCCTCAGGTCGCTGCGGCGAGGCGCCTACGGCGCGCGATGCGGCGTCGCTCGCGCTCGGAGCACCCGCCCCAGACCCCGTGGTCGATGCGGTTGTGAAGTGCGTACTCCAGGCATGGCTCCTTGACCTGGCAGTCGGCGCAGATACGTCTGGCGACCTCGACGCCGACTCCATCGCTGGGGAAGAACATCGACGGGGGTAGCTCCCGACACTTGCCATCTGCCATCCATGCTGTATCCATGACTCCTCCACTGCCCGCCGACACTGCCGCTCGCCCAGTGCGGGCCAGCTGGCCACCCGAAGCTGCTCCGGGTCACCAGTGTCGGCGGGTCGACCTGGCGGTGTAGCTGGCTGGCACAGCCTACCTGGTTTCGCCGGCGCGTAGGCTGATACCCCATGTCGACGTCACCAGAGGCCCTCGAGCAGGCCCAGCCTGCGCGCGGGCATGTCCGGATCCTCTACCTGGGCCCGGTCGCGCCCCACTGGGAGGTGGAGGCGGTGTTCGGGGACCGCAACTTGTTGGAGGACTTCCGCCAGCGAGCCCTCGCGCGCTTGGTCCTGCTGCCCCCGCACGATCCCCAGTTCCGGCGCAACCGCGAGAGGGTGGTGCGAGACGCGGAGCGCGAGAACCTGATCCTCGACTGGGACCTGGGCCTGCCGGACGCCTACGAGGCCGACTGACTCCCGTCATCGGGCAGGCTGATGCGAGCGAGCCACAATCCGGGAGCCTCGATCTCGGCTGGCGTGGGCAGGGTGCTCTCCGACTCCCACAGACGCGCCAAGCCGTCGGCCCCGGCGCGCTCTATCACCCCGCGAGCAAAGGCCGCCCCACGGTCGAAGCGGGCCTGACTCATCTCCACACCGAGCAGGTGCTCGATCATTGCCTCTCCGGAGTCGCGGTCCACCCGCTGGCGGCGCATCGCTTCGGCCAGGGATCCGTACGAGGAGATGAGCCGGCTGCCGACCAGGTCCGTCACGTGGTCCACGTAGCCCTCTAGGACCACGACCAGGGCCTCGATCTGGCCGGCAACCACAGCCTGCTCCGGGGTCTCCTGCCCGCCCAGCAGGGTCTCCTGCCCGCCCAGCAGGGCGGTCGGGTCTCCCATGGCCGCCTGGATTGCTGTCGGGTCGCTGGGGTCCAGGCCTCCCAGGAGCTCCTCCAGAGCGGACGCGTTGGGTCTGAAGCCACCGACGTAGGTTCTGAGCAGCTCCTCCAGACGCCGCCGGACATGAGGCAGGCCCAGGACTGCGTGGTGGGCGAGCTCGGTGAGGCACGCCCAAAGCCTCACGTCGTCCGCGGGGACGCTCCAGTTGTCGGCGAAGCTGGTGATGTTGGACGGGACGAATGCCAGCTCGTCCGAACTCGGCCTGGGGATCGGCAGGACATAGTTTCCCATCGCCCGGCGGGCCAGGTGCCCGAGGGCGGAGCCAACCTGCAGGCCCAGCAAGGTTGGTCCCATCACCTGGCCCAGAGACCCCATCAGGCCAGCGAAGCCAGATCCACCCAGGTCCTCGGGGGCTGGCGCCTCGTCCTTGGTCGCCGGGTGGAGGGCGCTGGCGAGGGATTCGAAGAGCGGCCGCCAAGCGTCGAGGGTGCGCCAAGCCCACTCGGAGCGGCTCAGGGCGACGACGGTGACCAACCCACCAGTGGTCGAGGTGCTGAGGCCAGTGGCGTCACTCACGTGCAGCTCAGCCACCCTGGCCAGCTCCTCCAGCCGGATCCTCTCGACAGGATCAACGTTCTGCTCAGCCTGGCCGTCCGAGGCCACCGTGTGCGCGAGCTGGCGAGCGAGGTCCCACTGCACTGGTGCGTTGGTCGACATGAGCTTGAGCAGGTCGCCGAGGAGGTGCTCCAGCGGGTTGTTGTCGCCGAATGGCGAGGGACCGCTCACCACCCCAATGGTAGGTCCTCAGGGGCCGATGCCCGGTTGGCCGTCCAGGGCGGCCGCCAGGTGGAGCGTCGAGCCAGCTCGGTCGATGGTCAGCATGACCGAACTGCCCGGCTGAAGCGACCGGACGTCTTGGGCCAGGGCCTCTATCGAAGGAACCAACTGGTTGTCGATGGCCGTGACCACATCGCCGGGGTGGATGCCGGCGACTGCCGCCGGGCCCGCCGGGGCCACCTGTGCAACCAAGGCCCCTCCGGAGCGGCCGGTCGCCGCTGCAAAGGTGGTCCCGGAGACACCGAGCCAGGCATGCACCACCTGCTGGCCAGCCAGGAGGCTGGCGCCGGCCTTCTGGGTGAGGGCAATCGGCGTTGCCACGGCCTGGGGCGACGCACTCCCGTCGTTGATCACCGTCCTCAGGATCCCGACAACTCGGCCCTGGTCGTCGAGGAGGACGGCACCCATGGGGTTGGGGGGCACGGCGTCGGTGACTATCGCGTCCAGGATCGCGCTGCCGTCGCCGAGGTTCACCTTCTGGTTGACGCCCGAGAACAGCCCGATCGAGGCTTCGAAATGACCTCCGGATTTACTGTTCGCGCTCACCACCACCGATAGCGCGCCAGGCTTGAGGTCGTTGTCGGAGTCGACCGGAATGACCGTCATGCTCTTGGCCGGAACGCTTATTACTGCTGCTCCGGTTGCCGAGTCGGTGCCCAACAGGTCCGCGTTCCACTCCTGGCCGTCCGAGGAGGTCACCGTGATGGTGGTCGCACCCTCCACGAGCTGGCTGGTCGTGAGGATCACCCCGTCAGGGCGAAGGACCAGCCCGGTGCCCTGCTGGGACCCCCCCTGCCCAGCGGTGTCCACGGCCACGATCCCCGGCATCCGGCTCATGATCATGGACATGACGCCCGGGCCGACCCCGACCGACGACCCCTGGACGTTGGCGCCAGCCGGTGCGACTGTGTAGGGGGCAGGACCCTGCGTCGTGTCGGTCCGCAGCGAGCTGGCAGAGCCGGCACTGCGCCCGGGGTGGCCCGTCAACAGCCCGTTGAACAAGAGCACGACACCCGCGCCGGCCAAGCCGGCCACCAGGACAGCTCCCGCAAGCTGGCGACCCCGGGCCCTGAGCTGCCCGGAGCGCCTTGGAGAGCTCGCGGCCAGGGCCGGGAAGCTGGGGATTTCGGAGGGGTGTCGCCAAAGCCTGTCGTCGGGGTCGGGGGCAGGCCAGCGCGGGCCGTCACCAGGGTCTTCGTCGAACTCGGAACCCTCGCTGGCCAGCACGGTCCCGACATTACAGACAGCCCAGGCCAAGTTGTCGTCGCGCTGCCTCGGGCATCTGGGACTGTCGACGCGGGTTGTTGACGCGGGATTGTTGACACCTTGGGGCTGTGGACATCTACGCTATCAGTGTGCTGCAATCACCAGCAGGTATGGATTGGATCGGGCTCGATGACGGTCCACTCCCGGTGGCGGAGGCAGCGAGCTGGGCGATTCGCCCGGATTGCGGTGGAGTGGTCACCTTCGTCGGGACGGTCCGAGATCATTCCGAGGGCCGACCCGGGGTGACCTGCCTTTACTACGAGGCCTACCGGGAGGAGGTGGAGCCGAAGCTAGCGGCCCTCGGCATCGAGGCTCGGCGCCTGTGGCCCGAGCTTGGCCGCCTGGCCCTGCTCCATCGGGTGGGGTTGATGGAGGTCGAGGAGGCCTCGGTGGTGGTGGTTGCGTCGGCGCCGCACCGCGGCCAGGCCTTCGACGCGGCACGTTGGTGCATTGACACGCTCAAGACCACGGTCCCGATCTGGAAGCGGGAGAGCTGGTCAGGTGGATCTGACTGGGCCGAAGGAGCCAGCGAGGTGAGGCACGTGGGCAGTGGCTAGGGACCTGGCTATCGACCTGGGCACTGCCAACACCTTGGTATACGTCCGCGGTCGGGGGATAGTCCTCAACGAGCCCACTGTGATAGCCCTGAACACACGCACCCAGGAGGTCCTGGCAATGGGTCAGGACGCCTGGCAGATGATCGGGAGGACTCCCGGCTACATCGTGGCGGTGAGGCCCCTGCGCAAGGGGGCCATCACCGACTTCGAGATCACCCAGCGCATGATCCGGCTGCTGCTCGAGCGATGCGGCGTTTCGCGCTTCAACCGTCCCCGGGTGCTGATCTGCGTCCCATCTGCAATCACCGAGGTCGAGCGCAGGGCCGTCGAGGAGGCAGCCAAGCGGGCGGGGGCCTCTGACGTGTACCTCCTCGAGCAGCCGCTCGCTGCAGCGATCGGGGCCGGGCTCCCCATCCAGGAGCCTCTCGGCAACATGGTCGTCGATGTCGGTGGCGGGACGAGCGAGACAGCCGTCATCTCGATGGGCGGGGTTGTCGCCCTGCAGGCGATCAGGATTGGCGGCTTCGAGCTGGATGGGGCGATCCAGGTCCACCTCCGCCGGGTACACGGCATCGCTATAGGTGACCGCACCGCCGAGGAGATCAAGCTGGCCATCGGGTCGGCCTGGCCGGTCGCGGACGACGTGAGGGTCGAGGTCCGCGGGCGTGACCTGATGTCGGGCCTACCCAAAACAGTGATCCTCTCGCCGGCCGAGGTACGTGAAGCGATCGACGAGCCAGTGAGCTCGGTGGTGGACTCGGTGGTCCGCTGCCTTGGGCACGCACCGCCGGAGCTGTCCCAGGACTTGATCCTCCAGGGGATCCACCTGGTTGGGGGCGGCGGGCTGCTCAAGGGGTTCGACGTCAGGCTGGCCCAGTCGGCGGACCTGCCGGTCCATCTGGTCCAAGCGCCCCTGGAGTGCGTGGTGTTGGGCGCTGGTCGCTGCCTCGACTCCTTCGACTCCCTCAAGGCCATGTTCGTGGGGGCGGCCCGGTAGGTCGTGCTCGCATCGTAGGGTCAGCTGCTCGTGGCTCACGGCCCCGCGAGTAGGTCCTCCGCTGCTTGCCTGACCTGCCAGTCCCGGTCGGCCAGCGAAGCGCGCAAGGCAGCCTCGACCCCGGCGCCCTCGAACGGGGCTAGGGCGAGCACCGCCCGCCTCCTCACTGCTGGCCGGTCGCCCAGCGCATCGAGGACGGCTGCCAACCCGTCTGCCAGGCGCTCCGCCGGACACCCTGTCCGGGCGGCGATTGCGCCGATGGCTGCCACAGCGGACTCCCGGCAGAGGGGGTCCGGGTGGGCCCGAGCCGTCGAAGCCAGGGTGGCGACACAGTCAGGCTCGCCCCTCTCGCCGAGCGCCCAAGCCGCCATCTCGACGACTTCCCAGGCTTGGTCGGCCAGCAAGGCTGCCAGCTCCGCTCCGAGACTGTCGGGCGCGATCTCGGCGGTGCGGCGGCGCACCGATGGCGCGGGGTCGGCCAGGCCAGCGGCAAGGTCCCCCTGCTTGATGGCACCGATCCGGGCGAGGGCGCCGAGCGCGCTGGCTCGGACCTCGGGAGAGGGATAGCCGAGCCCCGCCCGCGCCGTTGCCTCGTCGCCCCGGTGACCCGCCACAGCGACCGCTCGCCTGGCGTCAGTGCTGCTGAGCGGAAAAGCCATGTGTGTCGCTTATCAGGTCTTGACCGCTCTCAACAGGTCTAATGCTTTGGGCGACACACATGGCTCTTCCGCGGCGCAGCACTAGCCACCGGTGTGGAGCACGGTGGAGAAGAACACGACCGCCATCAGCAGGACCACCAGCCCAGCGGCGATGCCCACGCCCACGGACAGGAGCAGCAGGTAAAGGGCCGACCGGGCCGAGTCCGGGTCGGACAGGGCCCCCCCCAAGCCGAAGCCGCTCCGGGCCAGGGTGTCTCGTTGGGGCCCAGGCGTATAGCCGCCAGCTCCGAGGGAACGCCAGAACGCGCTGGTGGCCGACACCCCACTGTCGGTGCCGACCTGCTCGCTCGGCGACTGTTCGGAGCGGGCCCTTTCCTCAGCCTGGGCCGCCACCCGGTTCGCCCACCACTGCTCGTCCTCTGGGCGCGCTTGGGCTCGGGCCTCCTGGCGTGGGTCGGTGGGCGAAGTCAAAGCAGGCGGCCTTTGCGTAACATGACGTTCATGGTGCGTGGTCCGGCCTCAGCAGCCGATTCGGTGGGAAACGGGAAGGCAGGCGGCGACGTGATCACAGGGAAGCCCATGCTACAACACGACCCCGCTGCGCAGGAGACACCGCCCCGGCGCTGGCGACCAAGCCGCAGCCTGACGGTGGTCCTGGTGATCGGGCTCCTCGCCCTGGCGGGCATCTTCATCGCCAACGCGATCCCCTTGAACGACTACGTCCTGAGCCCTGGGGTCGCCCAAGCTGTCGGGCCGCTCATCAGCGTCCCGCCCGCCAAGGGGAGTGCCTCCCACGGCGGGATCCTCCTCACCGACGTGTACGAGTCTCGAATCAGCGCGCTGCAGTGGCCGATCTACCAGCTGGACCCGAATGTGGCGGTCTACCCCGCAGCTGCCCTGTTCGGCCCGTCGGTGCCTGCAGCCCAAATCCAAGCCCAGAACTTGCTCGAGATGGTGGGCTCCAGCGAGCTGGCTCGGGTGGTGGCGCTGCGGCGTCTGGGCTACCAGGTGCCGGAGCACACCGGGGCGGTGGTGTTGCAGGTGCAGCCCCACACGCCGGCGTCGGCACTGGGAGGCTTGCAGCCCGGCGACGCCATCACCGCCGTGGACGGCACGGCCCTCTCTGGCGCTCCGGCGCTGACCGCGGCGCTGCGCAGGGACCACCCCGGCCAGCGGGTGGTCCTCTCGGTCACCCACGTGGACGGTACAAGTGGGCCCGAGGCGCTTGTCCTCACGTCCAGGCCGCAGCACCCGTCACAGGCGTACGCGGGTGTCGGGGTGGCGACTGAGGCCTATTTCTCCCTGCCCTTCAAGGTGGGGATCAACTCGAAGGGGATCGGGGGGCCCTCGGCTGGCCTGGCCTTTACCCTGGGGATCATGAATGCCCTGGGAGGTGGTGACCTCACTGCAGGGCAAAAGGTCGCCGCGACTGGAACCATCGCGCTGGGCGGCGGGGTTGGAGCTGTCGGCGGGGTCCCCCAGAAGACGCTCGCGGTCCGCAAAGCGGGCGCCACCGTGTTCCTGGTCCCGGCTGGTGCCAACTACACCCAGGCCCTCTCCAAGGCCGGCCCCCACCTGCACGTGGTTGCGGTGAGCAGCCTCAGCCAGGCGTTGGCGGCCCTTCGGTCCCTGGGGGGCCACGTGCCGGCTGGCTCGCAGCGCCCAGCGGCCGGCTGAGGCGATAGCCATGCCCGGCGCACCAGTCCAGGTCACCTTCGCCGTGCAGTTCGCCACCTTTGTGGTGGCGGCGGGCGGGTTCGCCCTGGTGTTGTTGCGGGCCCAGTACCTGGGCCGCCGGCGGCGAGACGAGGTCGCCCTGGCCGTTGGTTTCGCCGCCATCGCGGTGGTTGCCTTCCTCCACGGGGCGCTGATCCATACCGAGGTAGTGGCGAGCACCGCCGTCCAGGCACTGGGGTTGGCACTGCTCGCCCTCGGCGGCGTCTTCGGGGGCAAGCTCCGCCCAGGCGTGGTTGCCCTGGGCACCAGGTCGTCGAAGGCCCCGGGCGAAGCCTCGGCTGCGGCGAGCACCGTGTTGCTCTGCGTGGGCATCGTTTGCCAGGCCGCATCGCTTGGCATCCAGGCAGCGGCGCCACTCGTCTCAGCTGGGCTGCTGGCTGCCGGGGCGATCGCGATCGGAGCTGCCCTTGTCCTCTCCAGCCGCCGCTCGATCGCTGGACGAGTGGCAGCCAGCGCGGGGTTCACCCTGCTGGCGCTGGTCCTGGTCCTCTCGGTTGCCCTCTCGGCCGTGCTTTCGTCCACCGTTCAGAACGAGGCGATCAAGGGCCTCGACACCCAGGCTGCTGCAGAGGTCACCCAGGTCGGGACGCTCACCCGTGACGACCTGCCACAGGAGGCATACCTGCTCTCGACCGCCGTCGAGAGCTACTTGAAAGTCTGCACCCAGGCTGTGGATGCCTGCATCTCCAACGACTTGCTGACCGTGGCTCGTTACCTGCCATCGGTCCCGTCGGTGGCCGCCCTGTGGGTCAGGACCGGCCGAGCCACCCCGGGGGCTCCCCAGGTGCTGGCCACCTCCCCCAACACGACGGCGCTCCTCGGCGCAACCACCGGTGGCGCTGTTGCGAGCTCAGGGGTGGTCACCCAGGCGATAAGCAAGGGGCGGGTCGTGTCCTCGGTCGAGGTAACAGACGGGCGACTCCTCGCCGTGGCGGCCTCCCCCGACGAGGTGACGAGCGGTGCGCCTGGCGCTCGGGTAACGGTGGTAGGGGTGGCGGTGGTCGTCGCCCCCCTGAACGATGCCTACCTGCAGATCCCGTTCCAGGCCGACAAGTCCGTCTCGCTGGCGCTTCTCGGCAGCAGGGGGGTCCTGGGCTCGGCGGGCCAGCTGCCGGGCAAGGCACCCCTGATCAAGCTCGCCTCCTCGACGCTGTCCAGAGGCGCCTCGGTTCACGGTTCCATCGGTGCCCAGTTCGTCACTGTCCTGCCGATCCAAGACACTTTGGGCGACCCCGTGGCCGCCCTGGTGGCAGCCACCTCGACCCACGCGGTGGAGCTGTCGCAAGACTCCCTGTTCCGGACCTTGTTCCTCATTGCGCTCGGGGGCACCTTGCTCGCACTGCTGCTGGCCTCGGCCATTGGCGAGCGGATCGGTGCTCGCCTGCGCCGTCTGACGGTGGCCGCAGACGCCATCCGGGGCGGGCGGCGCGGCGTGCGAGCTGGAGTGGACACCGGCGACGAGGTGGGCGAGCTCGGCGCTGCGTTCGACTCCATGGCCACCTCGATAGACGAGAAGACCTCCGCACTGCGCCAGGCGGCCGACGACGAGGCAGCGCTGCGGGGTCGTTTGGAAGCTGTGGTCGCGGGTATGGGGGAGGCACTGTTGGCTGTCGACGGGTCGGGCCGCATCACCGACTTCAACGAGGCTGCGGAGGAGCTGATCGGCGTCAACGCAACCGCGGTCCTGGGCGAGCCCGTCGACGAGGTGATCGTCCTGCTGGACACCGACGGTAGGGACATCTCGGCCGAGCTACGCAGGCCACCTGGCCTGCGCTGGAGCGTCGACGCCATGGTCCTGCGGCGCGGGGCGAGTGGCCCTGCACAGGTCCCCGTGGCGGTGTCGGCCGGCGACGTGCGGGGAAGCGGGGACCAGGGGGGGGGCGTGGTTTTCGTCATCCGAGACCTGCGCTCGGAGCGCGAGGTGGAGCAAATGAAGTCGGAGTTCCTCTCACGGGTGGGCCACGAGCTTCGGACTCCGCTCACCGGGATCATGGGCTTCTCCGAGCTGCTGGCCCGCGCCGAGGTCTCGCCGGATCGGGCGGCCACGTGGCACAAGGAGATCCTCGAGCAGTCCAAGCGGCTGCTGAGGACGGTGGAGATGCTGGAGTTCTTCGCCTCTGCCGGAGCCGGTCGGGTGTTCCTGCGCAAGGAGCCACTGGATCCGGGGGCGCTGGTGGACGAGGTGGCCGAGGCTTGGTCGACGAGGGTGAACGGCTCGCGCAGGGTGCTCAGACGGGTGCCCCGCGACCTGCCGTCGCTGTCGGGCGACCGCCGGTGGCTGGCCCTGGCACTGGACGAGCTGGTGGACAACGCAGTGAAGTTCTCCCCGGATGGCGCCCAGGTGACCGTGACGGCCCAGGCAGCACCTGATCGCCGCTCTGTCGAGCTTTCGGTCAGCGACCAGGGGAGAGGGATGTCGAAGGCCGAGGCCGCCCAGGCGTTCACCGACTTCGTGCAGGGAGACAGCTCCGACACCCGCCTGTATGGAGGGCTGGGGTTGGGCCTGTCCCTGGTCCAGCAGGTGGCTGAAGGGCACGGGGGCAGCGTCACCTGCGACTCGACACCTGGCTCGGGCTCGCGCTTCGCGATAGTGATACCGGTGGCTGTCGATGCGGAACCGTCGCCAAATGTGGTATAAGAGGTGCGTATAAACTATTCCCGTAGCCAAGGTGAGAAGGGGGAGCCATGGTTGGAGTCACGAAGATTGGTCGGGGGACGGTGGTTGGCTTGGCAGGGGTGGCGCTGCTCGCCGCGGCGTGCGGCACCACCACCCCCAAGTCCCAGGGCGTTTCCGCAAGCGCCAAGCAGACCATCGAGTTCGCCGAGTCGGGCCTCGGGACGGAGGGCCAGGCCACCCAGGCAGCGATCAACGCCTTCATGAAGGCCAACCCGAACATCACCGTGAAGGTGGACGTGCTCTCGACCAGCTCGACGCAATACCTCCAGCAGCTGGAGCAGCGCTTCGTGGCCAACTCCCCGACGCCGGACGTGCTCGAGTCCGACGTCACCTACCCCGCGGCCTTCGCCAAGTCTGGCTGGATAATGCCGCTGGACAGCTATGGACCCAACAACTCCAGCTACTTCTCGGGCGAGGTGGCAGCAGGCCAGTACCAGGGCAAGACCTACGCCATCCCCTGGTTCGACAACCCCGAGGGGCTCTTCTACCGGACCGACCTGGTCAAGACCCCCCCGAAGACGCCTGCCCAGCTGGTGTCCGACGCGCAGGCAGCCATGAAATCCGATCACGCCCTGAAGGAGGGGCTGGCCTTCGAGGGGGCGAAGTACGAGGGTGCGATCACCGCGTTCCTCACCACCGAGGGTGCATTTGGCGGCAAGCTCGACCCGTCCAACCTGGACACGCCCGGAAACGTCGCAGCCCTGCAGTTCCTGTACGACGCCATCTACACCAACCACATCGCCCCGACGGCAGTCACCGGTTGGCAGGAGGGCCAGGTCCAGAGCGAGTTCTCGTCGGGACACACGGCCTTTGCGATCAACTACCCCTTCGTCTTCTCCGCGACCATGCAGGGTCAGCCTGCCTACGGCCACATCGGCTTCATCCCGTTCCCGGCGGCCTCGGGCGGGACGCCGAGTTCGGCGCTCGGCGGTGAGATGCTGGCCATCAACGCCAAGACCACCCACGCCGCCGCTGCATGGAAGCTCATCCAGTACCTGACCAGCGTGCCTGCCATGGTCACCCGGGCCGAGGCCACTGGCGACCCGCCCGCAAGGCCGGCCGCCTACACGTCTGCCCTGTACGCCAAGGCTCCACAGTTCCGCCAGATCAAGGCGCTGGCAGCCGACGCGGCGCCGAGGCCGGTGAGCCCCAACTACCCCAAGATTTCCAGTGCCCTCCAAGACGCGCTCTCCGCGGTGTTCGCCAACCAGATCAAGCCGGCGCAGACGCTCAAGCTTGCGGCTCCCGCGATCAAGGCCCTCGCAGCGGGCGGCTCTCAGGGCTGAGCGGCCGGGGCAGGACGGTCTTGGGAAACTAGGGACTGACCAGGAGCGGCCAGCGTGAGTGACGTGGCGCTGCCCGCTCCCGGCAGCGGCCCGGCCGCGGCCCCCGCCGCTCCGGTCGCCCGCCGTTCTGTCAGGCTGAGGCGTGGCCCCCCTGGGGTCGACCGCGCCCGGCTTCGCTCGGACAGGCGGCTGGGCTACGCGCTGATCGCCCCGGCGGTGATCTGCCTGCTCTTCGTCACCGCCTTCCCCCTCGGGTACAACCTGGTCAACTCGTTCCGCCACGTCAACCTTGCCAACGGCGCCCAACCCCACACGTTCTCGGGGGTGGCCAACTACGCCCAGCTGTTCAATACGCCGGGCTTTGTGGGCGCACTGGTTCGCACGCTGGTGTTCACCGCGGCCTCGGTGGCAATCGAGACAGTCGTGGCGATAGGGCTGGCGTTGATGCTCAACAAGGCGTTCAAGGGCCGGGGGCTGCTGCGGGCTGCGATCCTCATCCCCTGGGCGGTGCCCACCGTCGTGTCGGCAACGCTTTGGAAGACCATGTTCGACCCGCGGTCCGGCTTTGTGGACTACCTCCTCGGAGCGCTGCACCTGCCCGGAGCTCACACGACTTGGCTTGCGGGGGCCGCGACGTCCTGGGTTGCCATCTTCGTTGCCGACGCTTGGAAGAACATCCCGTTCATCGCCATAATCCTGCTGGCGGGTCTCCAGGTCATACCCGCAGAGGTCTACGAGGCGGCGAGGATCGACGGGGCAAGTGCCTTCCAGGCCTTCCGGCGCATGACCCTTCCCCTGCTCAAGCCTGCCCTGCTGGTCGCCCTCATATTCCGGACCCTCCAGGCCCTGCTGATCTTCGACGTCATCTACATCATGACCGGGGGCGGGCCTGGCACCAGCACCGAGACCCTCTCGTACCTCAACTGGAAGGCCTTCTTGGTGGACACCAACTTCGGCTACGGCGGGGCGATCTCGGTGAGCCTGGTGGTGCTATCCCTAGTGATCGCCGGGATCTACGTGCGCGTCCTGAGACCCAGCACATGAGCAGGGCACCTTGGAGGCGCGCCTTGTTCTACCTGGGCGTCCTAGTGGTCGTGGCGGTCTCGCTCTTTCCCTTCTACTGGATACTCCGAACCTCGCTCGAGTCGACGCAGGCGGTCGGCAACGGGGTCAACGGCCTGCTCCCCTCGGGAGCGACCTTCTCCAGCTACATCGACGACTTCACCCAGCAGCAGTTCCTCGGGCCCTTGGTGAACAGCGCCATCGTCTCGCTGGTGACCACGGTGGTGTCCGTCGTGCTCGGGGCCCTCGCCGGCTACGCCTTGGCCCGCCTGCCGATCCGCGGTGGGGGACCGATCCTCGGCTTCATCCTGCTGGCAGGCTTCTTCCCGATCCTGGCCATGGTCGGCCCCCTTTTCCTCCTCTACCGCAACCTGGGGCTCCTGGACTCCATCTACCCGCTGATCCTCACCTACCTCGTCTACACGCTGCCAATATCCACCTACCTGCTGAAGAACTTCTTCGAGCAGATACCCAAAGAGCTGGAGGAGGCCGCCATGGTGGACGGCGCCAGCCGGCTCCAGGCGCTGCGCAGGGTGGTCGTGCCGGTGGCCCTCCCGGGGGTGTTCACCGCCGCCATCCTGTCGTTCATCCTGGCTTGGAACGACTTCACATTCGCGGTGTCGTTCCTCGAGACTCCCTCCAAGTTTACCGCGCCACTCGCTATCGTCAACCTTGGCCAGAGCCAGTACCAGGTATTTTACAATCGTATCGACGCCGCAGTCGTGATCATCACCGTCCCCATCGCCCTGCTGGTCCTGTTCGCGCAGCGCCGCATCGTGTCCGGGTTGACCGCCGGCGCGCTCAAGTAGTATCGCCGGACGATGGCCTCGGTAAGCCTCGAGCACGTGACCAAGGTGTACCCCAACGGGTTCAAGGCCGTGTCAGAGCTGGACCTCGACGTGGCCGACGGCGAGTTCATGGTGCTGGTGGGGCCCTCCGGCTGTGGCAAGACGACCGCGCTGCGGATGGTGGCGGGCCTCGAAGGCATCACAGAGGGGACCCTGCGGGTGGACGGCAAGGTGGTCAACGACCTGTCGCCCCGGGACCGGGACGTGGCGATGGTCTTCCAGAACTACGCCCTCTACCCCCACATGACCGTGGCCGAGAACATCGGCTTCGCCCTCAAGCTGCGCAAGGTGTCCAAGGAGGAGCTGAAGTCCAAGGTGGCCGCCGCCGCCGAGATCCTCGGGCTCACCGATCACCTCGGGAGCAAGCCCGGTCAGCTCTCCGGCGGCCAGCGACAGCGGGTGGCCATGGGCAGGGCGATAGTTCGAGAGCCTGCTGCATTCCTCATGGACGAGCCGCTGTCGAACCTGGACGCCAAGCTCAGGGTCCAGATGCGGGCAGAGATCGCGCGGGTCCAACGCCAGATAGGCGTGGCCACGTTCTACGTGACCCACGACCAGGTGGAGGCGATGACGATGGGCGACAGGGTGGCGGTGCTGCGGTCGGGGCTGCTGCAGCAGTGCGGGCCGCCACAGGGACTCTACGACCACCCGGACAACCTGTTCGTTGCCGCATTCATCGGTTCGCCCGCGATGAATCTCTACGAGGCAGCCGTATCCAATGACGGCGCCGAGATCAGCCTGGGCAGCCAGGTGCTCGCCGTCCCGGAGGCCCTGCGCATCGCCCGGCCGGGTATCGAGAGATACCGCGACCAACCGGTGGTGCTCGGGATCCGACCTGAGCACCTGTCCGATGCTTCCCTGGCGGGCGGGGGCGACTGGGTGGGGCGCTCGCTGGCAGGTGAGGTGGAGCTGGTCGAGGCGCTCGGGTCTGAGCTGATCGTGCACTTCAAGCTGGATGCCCGCCAGGTTCGGGCCGAGGGCGCCACGACCAGGGAGGTCCCGGTCCCGGAGGGCACGCTGGCAGAGGGGGTGGCGCGGGTAGACCCGCGCTCGGGGGTGAAACCCGGCCAGCGGGTGGTGTTCGCGGTGGCCACCGACCGGCTCCACCTGTTCGACCCCGACAGCGGGAAGGCAGTCTGGGACTGAGCGCCCCCCATCCCCACTTTCCTGCCCGCCGCGTCATAGTCTTGGGCGATGGGTGAGGAGCAGACGGCAGGGGCCAGGATCGGGCCGGCCGACGTGGCAGGCAAGAAGTTCGACATCGTGCGCAAGGGCTACGACCCTGCCACCGTCAGGGCATTCCTGGAAGCGGTGCGCGTGCAGCTGGAGTCGACGGCAGCGCGCGAAGAGGCTTTGCTCCTGCGCCTCACCGAGGCGGAGCACCGTGTCGCCAACCCCGAGCTGGACCCAGAGGTGCTCACCAATGCGCTCGGCCATGAGATGGCGCTGGTCCTGCGCACCTCCCAGGAGGCGGCCAGGGCGGTGGTGACCAGGGCGGAGGACGAGGCGTCAAAGGTGATGGACGAAGCTCGCGCCGAGGCCGCGAGGCTCACGGGTATGGCAGAGTCGGTCTTGGAGGAGCGCAGCAACCAGGCGGATCTCGCCGCCAAGGCCCGCTCAGCGGAGGTCGAAGCAGAGGCGCTCGGGATCCTCGCCGACGGAAGGGCTCAGGTAGACGCCTTCATGGACGAGGCGCGGGCCAAGGCAGCTACCCAAATTGAGGAGGCCAGGGCGAGTGCTGCAGAGATCGTCGAGGCGGCGACGAACGAGGGAGCCGAGCTGCTTGCCGAGGCCCGCCAGCTGCGGACCCGGGTGCTGACCGACCTAGCCAAGCGCCGGAGAGTCCTGCACCTCCAGGTGGAGAGGCTGAGGGCTGGACGCGAGAGCCTCACAGAGGTTGTGCGCTCGTCCAGGGTCGCCTTTGCGGCCCTGGACGAGGGTTTGGCTCGGGCCGAGGCCGACGCGCGCCTCGCGGCCGAGGCCGCGGTGCGCCAGGTTGCCGCCACACCCGAGGCGGACACAGTGGCCGAGCTGGAGGCCACCCTGGAGATGGGCCGGCAGGCAGAGCTGGTTGGCCGGGCCACTGGCCCCCGGAGGCTCTCCAGGCCCGCTCCCGCCGCAGCCGAGCCCGAGCCCGCACCCGCCGAGCCCGAGCCCGCACCCGCCGCCGAGCCCGAGCCCGCAGCCGCACCCGCCGAGCCCGAGCCCGCCGAGCCCGCGCCTCCCGCCGCCGAGCCCGCGCCTCCCGCCGAGCCCGAGCCCGCCGAGCCCGAGCCCGCCGAGCCCGAGCCTGCCGCCGCCGACGCACCAGCCGGGCCTGCTGCCCCCGCCGAGCCCGCACCCGCCGAGCCCGCACCCGCCATCGCTGGCTCCCTGCAGGAACCGGTGGAGGAGCTGTTCGCCAGGTTGCGCGCTGCGGGTTCCGGGGCACCCGACGATGGGACCACCGAGCAAGATTCCTCCAAAGGCGAGGTGGAGGAGCGCCAGGAGGAGGTAACGCCGTTGGCCGCCGAGTCGGCCCTTCAGCGCCGGGACCAGGCAGTGGAGGCGCTTGTCGGCTCCCTGGCTCGCAAGCTCAAACGGGCGCTCCAGGACGACCAGAACGCCATGCTGGACCAGCTACGGGTCCGCAGCGCTCGGCCGCGCGGCCGGGGTGGGGCAGGGTCAACCGGCCTCGAAGGGCTGGATGGCGACCAGGGCCACCTTCGTGAGGCGAGCGCCCGCTACCTCATAGCGGCTGCCCAGGCAGGAGCTGAGCTGGCAGGGGCCGAGCTTGGCGGAGGGGACTCAGGCGTCGCTGCCGAGACGGCGGGGGGCGAGGAGGCCGACGAGCTGGCCGGCGCGCTCAGCGGTGCGCTAAGACGTCGCTTGAGCCAGATCCTGAGGGAGGCTGAGGGGGCGGACGAGGCGCGCACTGCTGAGCTGATCGGTGTCGCGTACCGCGAGTGGAAGGGCGAGCGCATCGAGGGCCTTGCCGGCGACCACGTCGTCGCGGCGTTCGGGCGCGGCTACCTGGCTGCCGCACCCGCCACGGCCACGTTGAGCTGGATCGTCGACGACGGAGGCGTGCAGTGCCCGGATTGTGACGACAACGCCCTGGCTGGCCCGCTGGTGCCAGGCGCCAGCTACCCGACCGGGCAGGCCCATCCGCCAGCGCACCCTGGGTGCCGCTGCCTCCTCGTGCCCACCTGAGCCTATGATCGCCCGGCGTGCGTGTCGGGATGGATCTGCCACGTCACTCCCGGCACTACCCAGGTGGGCCCGCTGGAGTGCTGGTCACGCTGGCGCTGGTGTTCTTGGCGCTGGTCGCCCTGCGGGGGGTCGCCGTAGAGGCAACCAACTACCTGTGGTTCGGGTCGCTCCACCTCGCCCAGGTGTGGTCCAAGATGATGTGGACCAGGATCGACCTGGCACTGTTGTTCTCGGGGATCTTCCTCGTGGCCTGCTGGGCCAGCCTGGCCGTGGTCGGCCGCAGCCCCGCGCTGCCGCCGCCGCCGGTCAGCGTCGCAGGTCCCGAGCAGGTCGCGTTCGAGCCGGAGGAGGACATAGCGACTCGCTATCGCTCATCGGCGGGCGGCAGGCACCCCGTGGCAGTCAGGGTCGTCACCTCGGTGATCCTGGCGATCCTCGTCGGGGCGGGCGCCTCTGCTGAGTGGAACAACTGGACCCTGTTCGCAAACTCGGTCGCCTTTGGTAGGACGGATCCCCTGTTCCATCGGGACATCGGGTTCTTCGTGTTCAAGCTACCCTTCTTGTCTTTCCTGGCTGGTTGGGCGTTTGTCGCGCTGCTGGTGCTGCTCGTGGTGACCGCAGCCGCCCTCTACCTGAACGGTGGCATCCGCCTGCAGGGCGCAGGCCAGCGGGTCACCCCGCAGGCAAAGGCTCAGCTGTCGGTGCTGCTGGGGCTGATCGCGCTGGCGAAGTCGGCTGGGTACTACCTCAGCCGGTTCGGGCTGGACATGTCCAACCGGGGATACGCGGAGGGCGCGTTTTTTACCGATGTCCACGCAAGATTGCCGGCGCTGAACCTGCTTGTCCTCGTCTCTCTGGTCAGCATGATCATATTCGTGGTGAACATCGGGCGGCGGGGTTGGGTGCTGCCAGTCATCGGCCTGGCGCTGTGGGCATTTGTCGCGGTGGTGGTGGGGGCCATCTACCCGGCAATCGTCCAGAATCTGAGTGTCGCTCCGAACCAGGCACACAAGGAGGCCCGTTACATCGGCCGCAACATCGCAGCCACTCGGACGGCGATGGGGATTGCTCATGTGGCGACCCAGCCCTTTGCTGATAACAAGACGCTGAGCCCGAAGTCCGCGGCTGGCTCCCGGTTGGCTGACGTGAGCGTGTGGGACCCGGCGCTCGCGCTGGCCTCCTTCAAGGCGGGCAATGCCCTGGCGCCGTATTTCGACTTCAACTCGGCGGGCGTGGACCGCTACAACCTGGGTGGGACGCTTACCCCGACGATCATGGCAGTCCGCAACCTCGACCTCAATGGTGTGCCAGGTAAATCCTGGGTGAACCAGCACCTCCAGTACACCCACGGTGAGGGTGCCGTGCTGGCGACGGCCTACGGGGCTACGGCCGCGGGCAAGCCAAACCTCGTGGTCTCCGGCCTGCCCTCCGCGTCAGTCCCTGGGGCGCCGGTCATCACCCAGCCGCAAGTCTATTTCGGTGAGGGCGCGTCAAGCTCCGTGATCGCGAACACAGCTCAGCCCGAGCTGGACTACCCCGAGCCAGGCGGCGCGATGGCAGAGTCCACCTACAAGGGCGCCGGTGGGGTGGCCGCAGGGGGCTTGGCGCGCCGAGCCGCCTTTGCCCTGCGCTTCGGGAGCCTGGACACACTGACGTCCGGTCTGGTGACCCCGAGCTCGCGGGTCATGTTCGTGCGCAATGTCGAGGACCGGGCGAAGAAGGCGGCGCCTTTCTTGGCTTACGACGCCAACCCCTACCCGGTGATAGTGAATGGGCAGATCGACTACGTCATCGACGCGTACACGATCAGCGCAAACTACCCTTACGCCCAGCAGGCAGACGTGAGTGGCCTGTCTGGCTCAAGCCCTGCCGGGAGCGGTTCGGCGAGTGGGCTCGCAACCAGCTTCAACTACGTGCGCAACTCCGTGAAGGTGGTCGTGAACGCCTACAGCGGCGCGATGAGCTTTTACGTGGTGGACCCGAAGGACCCTATAGTGAGGGCCTACGAGCGCGCCTTCCCGGACCTTTTCACGCCGGGGATCTCGATGCCCGACGCTTTGAAGGCGCAGCTTCGCTACCCCCAGGACCTCTTCACCGTCCAGGCCGCGATGCTGGGCCACTATCGCATCACCACACCCGCGAGCTTCTTTGCCGCCTCGAACGTGTGGGCACCCTCACAGGCTCCGGGCACGGGGCCAGTGACATACGCTCCCTCGTCGTCGCCCTCGCCACCGCCGCCGGCGAAGGCAGGCGGGTCAAGGGGGGCTTCGGGCGCGGCCAAAGGGTCAGGCGGCAGTGGGTCAGTCCCAGCGAGCGCGGCGTCAGGCGCCTCACAGGCATCGCCGATGGCGCCCAGCTACCAAGTGAGCCAGCTCCCGGGGGACCCCTCGCTCACATTCAACCTTACGATCCCGTACGTCACCAAGGCAGGTGGTGGCGGTGGCGACCCCAACCTCAGCGGTCTGCTGGTCGCTCGTTCCACGCCTGGTGCATACGGTGACGGCCAGCTGGAGGTCTACGAGATGCCCACTGGCAAGGCGCTCGCCGGGCCTGCACAGGTGGGCTCGCAGATCCACCAGGACCAGGCCGTCTCCGCAAGGATCGCCGAGCTGAACCACCAGGGCGACACCGTCGCATTGGGGACCATCGAGGTCGTGCCAGTTGGCCAGTCGTTGCTCTGGGTGCGGCCGCTCTATGTTTCTTCAGGCAAGCAGAGCTCGCCTCGACTCGCCGAGGTCATAGCGGCCTACGGGTCGCACACTGCCATGGCGACCACTTTCGCCCAGGCGTTGGCCAGTCTGCTCGGCCAAGCGGTGTCGGGCCCGGGCGTGGGGGGTGCGGCTGCGGGTGAGGCGGGTGCGGCCTCTGGCGCGGCGGCGGTCCCCTCCTCGGTCAAGGCGCTCATCAGCCAAGCTGAAGGAGTCCTGGGCATGGCTCAGGCCGAGCTTCGTCAGGGTGACCTGTCGGCCTACCAGGCCGACGTGGTCAGGGCACAGGTGCTCTTGGCCGAGGCAGGGCGGGAGACGACTGGCCCGGCGTCCCCGGGGCAGAAGGCAGGGGCAGGGCCTGGTCCGGGTGCGTCGGCGGGATCGCACGCAGGGGGCGGCGCGTCCGGCGCGGGGTCGGCAGCCAAGTCCGGCTCCAAGACCGCAGTGTCGATCGGGAATGCATGAGGGCGGGCGGTGACGGCGGGCGGAGGGTGCTATACTGGCCACCACGCCGCGGGGTGGAGCAGTCTGGTAGCTCGTCGGGCTCATAACCCGAAGGTCGTTGGTTCAAATCCAACCCCCGCCACCAAAACAGAAGCCCTGGTCAGGAGTCACTGCCGGGCGGGGGCTTCGGTCTGTCTGCAGGGCCGATTCTGGGGTCCTGTCAAACCTGTGTCAAACGCACCGGAGCGGACGGGCGGTGTGAGGTCCCCGGTACATGCTTGACAGGAGCGGACCGGCGGACGGGGTCGGATGGCAGCTTTGGACTTGACATCCGACAGCCTGGTATGAACTCCCGCAAGCGGGCGGGCATAGAGGACAGTCCGCCGTCCCGGCAGTAGGGCGACGCAGCTGCTGCGTCCCTGAACGGAAGGGGGTCGACATGCGGGCGAGGGACACACGGCTCGACCGTTGCGCGCCTCGAAAATGCACCGAGGGCCCGTCGGGCGCTCGGCTAACGTACCGGCCCTTCGGGCCGGCTTGTTATCAGAACGAAGTGGCTATCCGGCGGTGCTGGACGAGCGGGCCACCAGCGCAGCGACGAGCTCAGCCGCCTCTGCCTGCATGCCGGGGATTACGTGCGCGTACTGCTTCATCGTGAACGCCGGGTCCTCGTGGCCTTTTCTGGGGTAGGGACTGTGCGCTATGGGCTCTGAGGTGGGGCTGATGTGTGACGCACAGGTGAGCGCCACGTCGATGAGTTCGGTCCAACGGTTCGGGGTTCTCACCGACCCTGACGG
>JBOGGU010000114.1:0-5155 GCA_050744085.1 Acidimicrobiales bacterium | reverse complement strand
TCCTCGGACTTCTCCCTGGCCCGCTGGAAGACCAGGCGGATCTGGCGCTCGGTCTCACCGACGTACTTGTTGAGCAGCTCAGGGCCCTTGATGTTCAAGAAGTAGCTCCGCGCTGCCCGGTCTCCCGTCACCGCCGAGACCTTCTTGGCCAGCGAGTTGGCCACCGCCTTGGCGATGAGGGTCTTGCCGCAACCGGGAGGGCCGTAGAGCAGGATCCCCTTCGGGGCGGGCAGGGAGAACTCGGAGTACAGCTCTCGATGCAGGAAGGGCAGCTCGACCGCGTCGGTGATGGCTTCGATCTGGTTGTCCAGGCCCCCCACGTCCGCGTAGGACACGTCGGGGACCTCTTCCAGCACCAGGTCCTCCACCTCTGGACGGGGCAGCTTCTCCAGCAGGAGCCCGGTCCGGGAGTCCATCAGCAGCGAGTCCCCAGGGCGGAGGCGCACGGCGGCCAAGCTGGCGGCGAGCTCCGAGACCCTCTCCTCGTCCGCGCGGGCCATCACGATCGCCCGGGTGCTCACCGTGCCGTCGGCCTCCTCGAGGACCTCCTTGAGCGTCACGACCTCGCCGGCCACCTCGCCGCCGCGGGCGAGCACGACGTTGAGCGACTCGTTGAGCACCACCTCCTGGCCGCGCTCCAGCTCGCTTGCCTCCAGGTCGGGGTGCATCGCCACCCGGACCTTGCGCCCACCCGAGAAGACGTCGACTGTGCCGTCCTCGTTGGCCCCCAGGTAGGTGCCGTAGGCCGAGGGCGGGCGGGTCAGCTTCTCGACCTCCTCGCGCAGGGTGGCGATGTGCTCGCGCGCCTGTTGGAGGGTGAACGTGAGCTTCTCGTTTCGCGAGATCGCCTGAGCCAGGTTCGCCTTGGCCTCGATCAGGGCGTCCTCCAGGTCGCGTGACCGGCGAGGCCCCTCGGCAAGGCGGCGGCGCAGGGCAACCACCTCGTCATCGAGGACCCGGAAGTGCGCCTGGTCGTCGGGCAGTTCGGAGGGCCCCTCCTGCTCAGGTGTGCCTGCCATCGGGACCACCTCCTGTCTGGCTCGTCAAGTCCGGTTTGGCGTCGACCTCAGGGTCGTATGTAGTCGTCGATGACGACGTGGGGCCTTGGCTATGCACCCTTCGGCCCCTCGGCCGACGATACACCTCTTGGTGGGATCGTTCGGTCATCCCCTCGGGGCCGGTATCGTGGAGCTTGTCCATCCCCGTATCTCGAGAGGCGACACAGCTGCGATGAAAGTCTGGATCGATCAGGACCTGTGCACAGGCGACGGTCTCTGCGAGGAGATCGCCCCCGCTGTCTTCACCTTGCTCGACGACGGCTTGGCGTACGTGAAGGACGGCAACGACGTCCACGACGACCCTGGTGGCTCGGCGGGCATGGCTGCCGTCCCGGCAGGGCTCTCCGACGCCGTCAACGAAGCGGCAGAGGAATGCCCCGGGGAGTGCATCTTCGTAGAGCAGGACTGAGCAGGCCGGAACTCGGCCGGCCCGGGGCCGGGTTCCGCTGAGCTGGCACGCCCCGCCGAGCCGGCGCCCCCCGCTGAGCCGGCACGCCCGGAGGCTGGTCGACTGACCGGTCGCTCGGGGGGGAGCCACCGGCCAGTCGGGCCAGGTGCTGGGGAGCCCTAGTACGAGCTCACCACGGCTGGTGTGTCGTTGCTGGCCACGTCGTAGCCGGAGTACGGGTGGCCAAGGTAGGGGAACTGGTCGAACAGGTAGTGCACGGTCCCCTCAGCAGTGAGATCCGTGGCGCTCGAGGTGAGGCCCATGCTGATGCCACCGGCCGCCTTGTCCGCCTTGAAGGACTTGTCCACCAACCCGAGGGTGGCGCCAGCGATGGCGCGCAGCTCGATCGTGGCCACGTCATCGAAGACCCGCCGCCCGTTGGGGAAGCCGGCGGCATCCCCTCCGACCAGGCCCAGGTTGTTGGCCTTGGAGGTCGGCGTGGGGGCGATGTCGATGTTGAGGCGCAGCTCGTCGGCCATGGTCTTGCCGCCAAAGTTCTGGAAGCCAGGGACCACGCCGGTCGGGATGCCGGTGAGCAGGATCGCTGCCAGGTCGGCGCGGGGCTTCTTGGACTTGTTGTAGGCGTCCAGGTTGGGGAACACGCCGGGGTACAGGACCGGGAGCAGCGTCGCCAGCTCAGGGTTGAGCACGTGGGCGGCGAACTGCTTGTCGTTCACCGGTGCCTGGGAGTTCCAGTAGTTCTTTAGGGCCAGCGGTATCAGGACCTCGTTGAACAGGGGGTTGCCGAGGCGCGAGACCTGCACGAACGGCCCGCTGTGGTCCCGGCCGCCTCCGTAGGTCGTGCTGTACAGCTCGGCCTTCTGTCGGCTGGCCGTGGTCCACACCCCGATCACCGACCCGGCCCCCCTGACGTCGGACTTGGGGACCTGGATGGCGATGCTGTGCACGTTGACGTTCTTGGTGTTGTTGATTCCCTGACCGTTCTTCTGCAGGACAGGTGCGCTCACGTTAAACTTGTTATGGTCTGCCTGGAACGGCCTCAGCGTCCCCAGGTCGAAGATCGCCCCGAGGTCGACATAGAAGCCCTCGGCGCGCTGCCCGGCGAAGACCTTGCGCCCACCCGGCAGGCTGTGGATGGCCGAGTTGGCCAGGCTGGCGTAGTTGGGGGTCGACAGTGGGCCGATGTTGCAGGGGGGGCACTGGAGGCCCTGGCCCAGGACCTGTGCGCTGCCGTTCCTGGCGTCGACCCTGGTCACCGAGTAGGTCTGCTTGCGGTTCCAGGACTTGGAGCTGAGCGAGGTGATGGGGCCGTCGTTGTACAGGAACGTGGTGGGGATGGCCACGTCGCTCACGAACTGGAAGGCGTAGATGACATCGGCCAGCCCGTCGCCGTTGTTGTCCACGTGGATCTCGTAGAGGACCGTGTTGCCGAACTCGTAGAAGTTGGGGCCGCCCGCGGGCTCCTGTAGGGGCACGTAGTTGGCGATCAGGGTCACTGTGTTGGAGTTGTCTGGGCTCACGAAGGCGTAGACGTCGGTGCTGTCGGCTACCGGGTCCTTCGAGATCTCGGGTGCTTCGCGGTGTGACGACATATGCTCACCTCTCGGAATCGACGGGTTGGCACCTACGACGTTGCAGGACCCCCCGATCTGCCGACAATCGCACGCTTGCTTGGACTACGGTCCAGCGCTACGATTCGGATGAGGGCCGGCAAGGAGGCGGGCGACGGTGAGGAAGCCCGTGTGTGCGACCATGCGATGCCCTGGGCGCACCGAGCGCCCTTCGACGTGCCAGCCCCGGTGCAGGACCTCGAAGGTCTCCGCAAGTGCCCACGGGCTACCCGGAACCGCCAGGGCGTCCCGAAGCGCGCTCACCTGCAGCACGCCGGGCACGTAAGCCACGAGGATCCCTCCCGGAGTCATCGCCTCGGCCGCCGGGCCCAGCACGCGCCAAGGCTCAGGTAGGTCCAGCACGACCCGGTCCAGGCCCACCTCCTCGATGCCTTCGTATACGTCACGTTCCTCGACCCGGTAGCTGGGGGCCCAGGCGCCGGCTCGCCCGCCGGCAACGAACGCGGCCACGTTGGCCCTGGCCCTCTGCGCAAAGTCGGCCCGCACCTCGTAGCCGACCACCTCCGCGCCGGCGCGCACCAGGGCCATCGACAGGGCGCCCGAGCCCACCCCGGCCTCCAAGACCGCTGCGCCAGGGAAGATGTCGGCTGCGACCAGGATGGCCCCCAGGTCTTTCGGGTACACCACCTGCGCTCCTCTGGGCATGGCCAGGACAGTGTCGGCGAGGGTGGGCCTCACGACCACGTAAACGGCACCTGTGGCGGAGCGGACCTCGCTGGCAGCGGGAGCGCCGATCACCTCGTCGTGCTCGACCACCCCCGCATGGGTGTGGAACCGGCCCCCGGCGGTGAGCGTGACCAGGTATCGCCGCCCCTTTGAATCGAGGAATAGTGCTCTCTCCCCCGCGCACCACTGCCCACTCCCGACCCGCTCGCCCCTTGCCGGGCTCGGCTCAGTGCCGCCAGGCTCGGCGCGCCCCGGCTCGGTGCCCCCGGGCTCGGTCCGCCCCGGATCGGTGCTCAACCTTGGCCCTCGGACGCCTCCTGGGGGGGATTTGGCGCCTGCTGGGCACGCCGGCGGGACTTGCGGCGCGCCCGGCGGGTTGGCGGCGGCGGTGTGTCGGCGATCAACAGCGACTGCCCTCGCTTCAGGGTCTCGGTGTACACGACGTCCTCGGCTCGCCGGTGGATCTGGCGCAGGGCCGCGACTGCGATGCCCACCGCGAGCCAGGCGCCCTCTCCCCCGAGCACTCCCCTCTGCCAAGCCCGGCGTGCCAGTGGTGCGAGGGCGAGCTCGACCACACGGCTCTTGCTCTTGGCTCTCAAACCCGCCGGACCTCCACGACGGTGGAGCGGCGCCGGCCCCGACGCCGTCCAAGCAGGTAGGTCGCAGCAACGACCACCGCCCCCCCGGCGGCGCCAATCGGGACAATCTTGGGCTTGACCACCTCTGTCGTGCGCTCGATCGTATGGCCCACCTGGCCGGTGATCTGGCGAACCTGGGCCTCGATGTCGGCGGGGGTGATGCGCCCCCCGACACCCGAGCCCCCTGGAGCCTTCCGGGGCTTCGGGCCTCCCTTTGGCTTTTCGACCTCGGCCCCACGGCGCCGCCCGCCTCGGGAGAACGGCGCCCTCACTTCGATCTGCCTGGGCGAACGATGCGCAGCGCAGCCAGGCCGATCACGCCCAGCGCAATCACTGCGCAGACCGCGTACGGCATCCAGGAGTGTGCGCCAGCGAAGGTGGACCCTGTGTCCTCCTGGAGCACACGAAGGACGGCCAGGATGACCAGGATCGAGCCGATGGCGAGCAGGACGGATGCCCCAGTGCCGAAGGCCACATAGCGTCCCAAGCCCTTGATCGGCTGGAGCGTCTCCTGCTTGAGGTATCCCAGCACCAGCTCCCAGAGCCCCGAGCCGAGCTCGGCGATGCTTGGCCGGTCCTGCCTCATGGTGTCCTCTGGCACTGTGCTCCTCTGAGAGTCCTGTGGGGTATGGACGTCGAGGGTCATGGTATACGATGCAGCCGGACGGGCTGTGGCGCAGCTTGGTAGCGCGCTTGACTGGGGGTCAAGAGGTCCCGGGTTCAAATCCCGGCAGCCCGACCACATAAGTGCAG
>JBOGGU010000113.1:0-6903 GCA_050744085.1 Acidimicrobiales bacterium | reverse complement strand
TCGGTATCGCCGCCCGGTCACCGCTGCAGCGGCATCCACCAGAGGTGCCATCACGTCGGTGTCGAAAACCGAGTCGACACCTTGGAGGATGCACGCCAGGCGCTCCAGCCCGGCCCCGGTGTCGATGCTCTTGCGGGGCAGCTCCACCAAGGTGTCGTCGCTGCGCTGGTAGTACTGGGTGAAGACCAGGTTCCAGAACTCGACGAAGCGATCGTCGGAGCCTTTCGCCGGGCCTCCCCCTGGGCCGTAGGACTCCCCCATGTCCCAGAACAGCTCGGAAGAGGGACCGCAAGGGCCGGTCTCGCCCATCCGCCAGAAGTTGTCGTCCCCCATGCGCTGGATGCGCTCGGGGTCGAGGCCCACCCCGTCGGCCCAGATGGCCGCCGCCTCGTCGTCGCTGTCGTGGACGGTCACCCACAGCCGCCCGGGGTCGAGGCCGAGCACCTCGGTCACCAGCTCGTAGGCCCAGGCGATTGCGTCGGGCTTGAAGTAGTCCCCGAAGCTGAAGTTCCCGAGCATCTCCAGCATGGTGAGGTGCCGGGTGCTGCGGCCGATCGCCTCGATGTCGTCGTGACGCCCGCTCACCCGCAGGCAGCGCTGGATCGACACCAGGCGAGGTGCAGGCGGGACCTCGTCGCCGGCGAAGTACCCCTTGAAAGGCACCATGCCCGCCACGGTGAACAACAAGCTGCGGTCGTGCGGGATGAGGCTGGCCGAGGGCACGGCCAGATGCCCTCGCTCGGTGAAGAACCTAATGAATGCGGCCCGCAGCCCGGTGGAGTCCATCTCGGGTGCAGAGCCTACCGCCGGGCGGCCAGCCTGGAAGGTCCGAGCCGCCGTGGGGTCGTGGCCAGGCGGAGTCCTAGTTCGACGGCCTCGAGAAGTGGAAGGCGGCCTGGTCGGTGCCCACCTCGACGTTCACGGTGAAGGTGCGACCGGGCGGCATGACCACGTTGTTGCCGTAGTGCAGGTCGGCGGGCTGGTGGATGCCCTCCATCACCGACACCGGGACCGAGGTGCTCATATCGTGCGCGGTGTTGTCAACCACGTTGATAGTCGGGCTAAGGCCGCCGACCGCCTTGCCAGTGACCTTCGAGCAGATGTGGATCTCAAGGTGGCGATAGTAGCTGGCGGGGAACGAGCCCGGCTTTGCCGTGGTGGACGACCCGCCGCTCATGCCGCTCATGCCGCTCATGCCGCTCATGCCCGAGCCGGCGGTGGTCGTGGAAGAGCCGCCCGCCCCCATCGACATGCCAGGCATCGCCAGTCCCGGAACCATGGTCATCTGGCCACTGAGCATGACCTCTCCGGTGGTGACGTGATGGGCAGCCACGTATCCCTGGCCGTACATGACTTCCGGCGGTCCGGCGTCCAGGACCATCTCGTAGTGCACGGTCTTGACGGTCTGGGTGATCGCCGGCCCTGACGTGCACTGGCTGGTGACCGCCCCGGTGCTGGTGGTGGTGCTTCCGCCCAAGGGCGGCGTCGCGGTCTTGGCGCCACAGGCAGCCAGCCCTCCGGCTGACACGACCAGTCCCAGCACCAGAGCGGCCGGCCGGCCGACGAACTGTCTCAATGTATCCCCCCTGTAGGTGTGTTTCGCACCGATTGTAACATTGTGTGCATGCCCGTAGGATGGATCGTGAGGTCCCCTCAGCTCCGGCGCATGGTTGCCGGTTCGTTGCTGCTGGCTCTCGGCGTGGGCGCGTGCGGGCTCGGAGTTCCCCCGCCGCTCCCAAAGGGGCCCCCCGGCAACACAGCCACAACGGTCCGGAGCGGGCTGGTCCAAAGCCAGATCACCTCGGGGGGTATGGCCCGGCCCTACCTGGTCTACGTTCCTCCAGGGATCCGGCGAGACAACCCAGCGCCACTGGTGGTCGTGCTGTCGGGTGGGGGCGACACCGATCGCAACATGGTCCAGATAACCCAGTTCGACCCCGTGGCCGACGCTCATGGCTTCCTGGTTGCCTACCCGGAGGGATTCCGAGAGTCCTGGAACGGAGGCTTCTGCTGTGCCGGCGCCTTGCAGCACCACATCAATGACCTGGCGTTCATCCGCCAGCTCATCGTCCACCTGGAGGCAACCTATCCCCTCAACAGTGCCCGTGTCTATGTCACCGGGGCCTCCAACGGCGCCATCATGGCCTACTGGTTCGCGTGCCACGAAGCCGCGATGGTGGCCGGGGTGGGATCGGTCGCGGGAGCAATGCCAGCCGCCGGGTGCCATCCGTCCAGGCCCGTCCCCGTTCTCGAGATCCACGGTACCGCCGATCCGTCCGTCCCGTTCAACGGAGGAAAGGTCGAGCCCCCAGGCGCCGCAGCCACAAACCTCGCGCCTGCGGCGATCTCGACGATGCGACGGTGGGCATCCCTCGACGGCTGCCCCACGAAGCCGGCAGTCAGACGGGTTGGGGTGGTCAGCACCTCGACCTGGGCGCCTTGCCATAGCGGCTCCGAGGTCAAGCTGGTGGCGGTCACGGGAGCTGGCCACGTCTGGTTCGCACCCGGGTTCGGCCCGGTCAACGGCGCCGTAGACGCCACCGGGCTGATCTGGAAGTTCTTCGCCAGCCACCCGGGTTGAGCGAGATCCTCCCCGCCATGGAACAAACGTGGACGACAGGAAAGGTGGCCGAGGTCCAAGGTATCTGCGATCCTCGTAGACTCCTGCCGTAATGGAGCGAGCTGCTGTCCGCCAAGTGCGCCTCTTCCCCAGCGACGGTGGGGAGCTGCGCGTTCCTGCTGACGTCGCCGAGCTGCTCGGTGGTGAAGCCCGGCTCGAAGTCGGCCCCGGTCAGGTGGTGACGCTCCGGCCCACCAAGCTTGGTAGCTCCGTGCTCGCCGCAGGCGTCGAGCCGCTCGATGACCCAGCCCGAGCGTCATACGGTAACCTCCCTCACCCCAACCGAACGAGCTGCGCTGGCCGACTTCCTCGCCCAGTGACACCCGCAGAGGTACCTTCCGGCCTGGCCCGCTGCTCGTCGACACTGACGTACTGTCGTGGATTGCGCTAGGCGAAGGACGGGCCAACGAGTTCGCGGCCTTGCTTCTTGGGCACGAGCTGTTGGTCTGCTTTGTCGCGGTCGCAGAAGTCCGTACCTTTCTCCGCATGGGCGTCCTCGCTACAGAGCGGGCCGAGGGTCTCCGAGCCGGCCTGGCCGACTATGCCCTTCTCAGCGTCCGGCTGGGTGACGTAATAACCGAATGGGTCCGACTTCGGGCCGCCACGGTCCAGACCGGGAACGCTGACGACCGGGAACGCCGCCAGAATGACACCTGGATCGCTGTCTGCGCACTGTCGGTCGAGCCGCCGTTGCCAGTCGTCACTGGCAACCTACGAGACTTCACCGGCCTTGCCAGCGTCTCCTCACTACTTCTCGTCCATCCCGACCTGTAGCGCTGGCACGAAACGAGACGACCCATTTGGGTCCACTTGGTTGCGCGCATCGTCATGCTGTATGCTCGCTACCTATGCCGGGGGGGCATGCACAACGGGGGGGGGTGTTGCGGTGCGCTGGATAACCGGGTTGATGGGTTCGAGCATGGCGGGGATGCTGGCCCTGGTCGGAGCGGCCACAAGTGCTGCGGCTGCGACCGGGCCGCAGGTGAGCCCCTCTGTCCTTGCCAGCGCTCCCACCAGCATCGCCCGCACCGCCGAGGCACCTTCGCTGCTGGTCGACAACCGTGACCCCGCGACCATCTACCTGGCCTATGCCGACCTCGCCGCCGGCGTGTGCCACTTCCAGTTCTCCCACGACTCGGGCCTGAGCTGGAAGACCGGCACCGCGCCCAGCCTGGCGCCTTACACCAACTGCGGCATGGGCAGTGTGGGGCCTCAGAACAAGCGCACCCAGCTGGACCAGGCACCCAACGGGACGCTGTACTATCTCTACGCCGCCCAGGTTCCCGGAGCCGGCGGGGCCCGCAGCCTCCTGCTCGGCCGCTCGACCAATGGTGGGGCAACCTGGCAGGTCTCGCCGGTGGATGCGGCGCCTCCGTCGGTGCCCAACCAGCCAATCGAGCTGGACTTCGAGGGCCACATGGCCATCGACCCGTCGAACCCGCAGGTCATCTACGCCATGTGGCGCCGTTCGTACTCTGCAGCCGCCACTCCGCCACACACCCAGACCAAAGCCAAGCCACCGCCGACCCGGCCCTGGATGGCCGAGTCCACCAACGGCGGCGCCAGCTTCGGGGCGCCGTTCGAGATGCTCGATGCGAACCCTGGCTTCGACGGCCCGCGGCCGATCGTCGTCGGGACCACCCTGTACGCCTTCTACCGGGTGGCGCCGGCATCAAGCTCCAGCGGGGCGTCGCCTCCGACGGTGCTCGACTCGGCGGTCTCGACCGATGGTGGTCACCACTGGGCCACCAGCCAGATCGCCTCGGCGGGAGACGCGAGCGAGCCGGTCCCCATCTACGACCCGACTCGAAAGGCGTTCTACGTCGTGTGGCACGACAACCGCTCCGGGCACCTGGAAACCTATTTCTCGCGCTCCACCGACCTCATTTCTACCAAAGGCGCCTCTGACAGCAGCACGGCGCAGTGGAGCGCTCCCGTCCGCCTGGACGACGACCCCCAGGTGACCCTTGCCGGCCACTACTACCCACAGATAGCCCTCGCCCCCAATGGCCGCATCGTGGTGGCGTGGTACGACTACCGCAACGACCCCCACCCCCTCAAGCCCCCCAAGAAGGGCAAGGCCCTCAGCCTGTTCTCCAACCTGGGCTCCGACGCGGATGTCTACATGACCTACTCCACCGACGGGGGCACGACCTGGGCGCCAAACCTGCGGGTGAACGACCTGGCGATCGACCGGACCAAGGGCACCTGGAACCCGCAGTACTTCATCGTGGTGCCGCCCTCGGTGGTGGCGACCGACACCTCGACCCTGGTGGCCTGGTCCGACACCCGCAACGGCAACGCCGACGGCTCGACCCAGGACATCTACACCGGCCTGGTGTCCTTCGACAGCACCGGGCCCGCTGGCAGGGTGCTCACCGACCCGGTGGGGATCCATGCCGGGCTGGGATCCTTCGGCGTGAGCCCTGCCGCAACGCACACGGACCTGTACGCGATCATCGCCGGCATCGCCGGTGTCCTGATCGGTGCCGGCCTGGCCATGCTGGTGGCCGTTGGCATCCTGCGTCGACGCCGAGGATCGCCCCAGCAAAGCTGACCTACCCCTTCCACCCAGCCCCCCAGGAGGCCATCGAGATGAACGCCCACCCGCCGCCCAACGGAAGTGCAAGCCGGCAAAGGTGGAGCGCAGGGGTCATGGCGGTCGCGACGGCTGTGGTCGGGGCGCTTTCACTGGTGACCTCGCCCACAGCCGGGGCGGCCCAGCCCGCGCGGCTGAGCGTCGCCACCGCAGCCCCACCGAGCACGCAGCCGTCCAAGAGCATCCGGGTGAGCTCGAACGTCCGGCTCGGCTCGGGCGGCCCCTCGGTTCGTGGCGCCGACATCCCGGGCCTGGCGGTCGACCCGGCGAACCCCAGGCACATAGTCGAGGTCGACGAGGACTTCATCGCTGGTACCTGCGACTACCACGTCAGCTTCGACGGGGGCGCAACCTGGGCCGGCGGGACCATCGCCGCCCCGGCCGGGTTCGAGTCGCCGCCCTGTCACCAGTTCGACATCGGCGGCTACGCCCACAGCGACGCCAGCGTGGCCTTCGGCTCCGGCGGCAACGTGTACACCACCTTCTCCTCCCAGCCGAGCCCGACCGCTACCACCCAGTCGGTGCTGGTGGCGCGCTCCACCGACGGTGGGCGCAGCTTCGGTGCCGCCACCGTCGCCCTGGCGGCTGGGAGCGACGGCCTGGCTACGTTCCAGCGGCCCCAGCTGGCCGTGAAGGCCCACGCCGGGGGAGACAGGGTCTACGTGGACGCCTGGGGTGGGGTCGTGGCAGGAACCCACTTCGGCGCATCCAGCTCGTCCATCCCCGGCTGCGGCCAACCGTGCGGGTTCAAGATCGTGATGGCCACCTCGGACAACGGTGGCTCGACCTGGAGCGCCCCCGAGGCGGTCAGCGCCCCCACCAAGCCAGGCAAGGCTGGTCCCGCCGCCCCGCTCGGCATCACCCGGGAGCAGTCCCGGCCGGTCGTCGCGCCCAACGGGGACCTCTACGTGGCTTGGCGGAGCCTGGCCAAGGTCAAGCCCGACACCGACGAGCTGGTGGTCGGCCGCTCCACCAACGGAGGCGCCACCTGGGCCCCGGTGGTGGTGGGAGGAGCTGGGAACGCCATCTTGGGCCTGCGCGCCCCGACGATGGCAGTCGGGCCGCACGGGACCATCTACGTGGCCTACCAGCTCCAGACCTCCAAGGGGCTCCCCGACATCGCGGTGGTGCACTCGAGCGACGGAGGCGTCGCCTGGTCCGCCCCCGCAAGCGTGGTGGACCCGGCCAACGTGGGCGACGCGCACCTGCCGCAGATCTCGGTGGCACCCAACGGCCGGGTCGACGTGGCCTGGTTCGACTTTCGCAACTCCCCCGGGACAACCATGAGCCTGATGGACGTCTACATGGCTTCGTCGACTGACCACGGCCAGGCCTTCTCGGCCAACCGGCGCATCACCGACCGCAGCATCGACTACGACACCGGCTTGTTCAAGCGACTCCTGGAGAAGTATTTCTACACCCCCGCCATAGCCGCCATCGGTGCCAACACCGACCTGGTGGCCTGGGGGGACTCGCGCCTCGGGAACGTGACCAACGCGGACCAGGACATCTTCGACGCCAAGGTCACCTTCGACCCCAGCGGACCGGTGCCGGTGTCCACCCTGGGGGCTCCTACTCCCCCCTCGACTCCTGAGCAGGCCTCGGTGGCGCTGGCCCAGCTCGCCTACCCCGGGGGCCAGGAGACCGCGGGCTCCAAGGTGGTGGTCGTGAACTCGAACGACCC
>JBOGGU010000112.1:0-11215 GCA_050744085.1 Acidimicrobiales bacterium | reverse complement strand
CGGCTCCAGCATCGCCCCGCAGCCGGGCACCAGCCCGTCCCGCAGGTCGAGGAGCTGGTCAGGAAGCTCGACACCAGAAGCTCGGTCGCGCTCCCCGATAGCCAGGGAGGTCAGTCCCCCTGGGACCAGGACCGTCGAGATCGGGCCCCCGTTGCCCAACAGGTTGACCACCGGCTCCCCCCCCCTGATGGACACCTGGATGTCGCCATGAACCAGGATGGACAATCCCTCGGCCCCATCCACCACGGCGCAGAAGGAGACATCGCCATCCTGGCCCGCCGACCCCACAGTCGAGCCCAGGAGCCTCGCCAGCTCGCCTGCCCCGCCGGTAGCAGCCCGGCACGCGTCCACCAGCTGGGCGACCACCGGAGCGCAGGGCCGGCCCTTTGCGACCACGACCAGCAGCGCCGATCCGAACTTGGCCACCAGGCCCTCCCCCGGCAGGACCGCCACCCGCAGCTCCTCCAGCCTCAAAGGACCCTGCCTCCCCGGAACCTCCATCGAAGGAACGGTACGCGTATCGGGCCGTGGACGAAGGCGAAGATGACCAGCCAGGTGGTCCCGAAGTCCAGGGCGAACCCGGGCCATCCCAGCGGGGCCCCCGTGGCAAGCTTGCCCAGGACGAAGTAGACTAGGGCGCCTTCCGGCACGACCTGGACCAGGACGAACATCGCAGGCCAGTCCTTCTCCCAGCGAAACTGCTGGAGGAGCTGGTAGACCGGCTCCCAGATGGCCAGGCCGAGAACGACGAGCAGGCCCAGGGCGCCGAAGGTGAGCCGGTACAGGTCGCCCAGGCGGGCGGCGGTGGGTGCCAGGCCGCTCGGGGGCAGCAGAAGAGTGACCACCGCCGTCCAGGCGACGCCGACCAGCAGGACCGAGGCCACCCTGGTCTCCAGCCTGCCCAACAGGGTGGGGGTCAAGGCTGGCGGCCCCCCATCCACCTGACCCACTGAGCCATCGACCGCCGCACCCCAATCCGATCGCAATAGCCCAGGCTGGCGAGGTCGTCGGCGGCCTGCAGCGCCGCGTACTGGAGGCCCAGGAACGTGTCCACTCCGGCCAGGTAGCAGCCAAGGGTGGCCGCCCCGGCTGCATAGATCCTGCCTGGGCCGCTGCGGGCCCCCCGCAGCTCGAAGCTCCTGGCCATGTCCAGCCGGCCGAGCGGGTTCCGCTGGGCCACCCCGTGGGCCAGCAGGTCCGCCAGCACGGGGTGCTGGTCGATCTCGGCCTGAAGGCCGGTGGCGTCGATGACGAAGCTGGCAGCCAGCTCAATGGGGCCCTTGTCGCCCTCTGGCGTGAAACGGAGGACGACCGACCCGAACGGCCCCGGCCGAACGTCGTCGATCTCGCCGGCGTACGAGCGGTAGAAGCCCTCCCTGCGCCCCCGGGCCAGCTGGCGCATCCACCGCTTGCGCCGGGCGGTGGTGGTCCCTCCCATGGCCTTCAGGTACTGCGCCCGCTCGTCTCCCTCCAAGCGCTCCAGCCTGGCCTTGTCGTGGCCTCCCCAGGTCGACTTGGGCCAGTTGAACCCCTGGAATGCCCACCCGTCGCCGCCTCGCCGCCGCATGAACAGCGAGGTCCCGTGGGGCCCGCGCACCCAGGTGCGCAGGACGTGCAAGATGGTGATCGGACTGGCATGGGCGTCGCGGTCGGTGATCAGGCGGTCCAGGACCCGAGAGGCGACGATGCCTCCTCCCCGCACCACCACCGTGCCTCCCCGGCTGACCAGCTCCTCGTAGACGTGGTCGTGGGGCTCGTAAGCGTTGACCACCCGGTGATGGTCGGTATAGAGCTCCCGGTAGCGCTGGAGGTCCTCCAGCAGCCGGAGGCCGGGATAGCCCACCGCCAGGTGCACGAATCGGCTCCGGTAGGCAACAGGCGTCGCGCCAGGCCCGAGGGGAGTGAACAAGGCGAAGTACCCTCCGCCGTCGCGCTTGTGCACCAGGCTCACCTGGCCACGAGCCACCGCCGGCCAGTAGTCGATGCGGTCTGCCTCTCTCTGGATGCCACGGAACAGCTGGGCGGCGGTGGGAGTCCAGTAGTCACAGAGTATGTCCTCGGTCAGCACCGTCCACAGCGGCGCAAGGAACCCCCGTACCGACCTGGCGGCGAAGGCCTCCCGGAAGGCGTAGCTGGGGAAGCCCCAGATGTTGTCCGGCGTCGAGGCCGAGTCGGACCGCAGCCGCCCCTGCAAGGTGATCTGGGAGGCGCTGGCCAGGTACTGGTAATTCTGCCAAGGGTGCTCGAGGGTGGTGAGGACCTTGATGGCCGAGCTCGGGACCCCGCAGATCCGCAGGTAGTCGACCATGGCGAAGGAGCCCAATCCGCCCCCCACCGCCACGAAGCTCGTGTCCAGGACCGGGATTCCCCGCTCGGCGAGGAGTCGGTCCGACCAGTGCCCGATCGAGCCGAGGGCGCGGTGCAGGCCGCCTGCAGCCTGAGACGCCTGGCCTGGCTGGCTGGAGCTGAGCAGCGCCGCGGGCACGGCCAGAGCTCCCTCAGACCTGACCAGGCGACGGGACCAGGGGCGGGGGCGGGGGGGGCACGTCCTGGGGGCGGGGCGGGGGCGGCGGGCCCAGGCGGTCCGACTTAGCCCGCCTGCCCCTCCGGGCTCGAAGCGCTCCGGCCAGCAGGGCCAGCCCTGCCAGCGCCAGGACCCCCCCGCCGATCACCACCCCCAACAGCAGGGCACTCGGCCCGCCCGCTGCCGGGGCGGCGGCCGCGACGCTGGCGAAGTAGACCTGCTGGCGACCGTCGAAGACGGCCCCGTTGCGGGTGTCGGTCCATGCTGCCAGGACCCTGTGGTCTTCGGAGACCAGCGAGATGTGGCTGCCGAAGTCCGACTGGGAGAAGTATGGAGACCCTGGGTGCCCGACGAGCAGGTTCGAGGGCATGGTCGAGACCTTGCTTACGTCCGGGAAGGTCCGCCCGCCGTCCACCGAGGAGGCCAGCGTGGCCTGGGTAGTCGTGCCCGAACCCCCGTAGTAGAGGACGTCGATACGCCCGTTGGGGGCGATGGCGGCGGCGGGGAGCCGCTGGAACTGGTCCGTGCCCGAGTCCTTGCTGACCACGACTGGGGCGCTCCATGACCCACCTCCGTCGCTGGAGGTCTCCAGCAGGACCTGGGGGGCGCCGTATCGACCGTCCGGCCAGGCGACCACGACCTGGCCCCCGACGCCGATCGCCAGGGCCGGCCTGGGAGCGAGGTAGGGGATGAAGCGGTGAGTGGGGACGATCGCCCCGTTGACCAGCTGGCCGGGACCAAACGTGGCTCCGCCGTTCGTCGAACGGGTGAGCAGCAGGCTGAAGGTGCCGTGGTAGGTGCCAGGGAGGTTCCCCCAGTCCAACTTGTCGCCCTTGTAGTCGTAGTAGAGTACAGAGGGGTTCCCCTTTGCATCGACGGCAATCTTGGGCGCACCGATCCTGGCCAAGCCCGGGTTGCTCACCTTTACCGGCGTAGACCAGGTCCTGCCCCCGTCGTCCGAGTGACTGACCACGATCGGCAGGCCGGTGGTGGGAAAGCACAGGACGCACAGGAAGGGCTTGGCCTGGACCCAGGCCACGAAGAGGTTCCCCGTGGTCGGGTCGATGGCCGCGCTGACCTCGTAGCTCTCGGGCCCGGCCACCGCGGTGGGCGGCCGGAAGGACGCGCCGCCGTCGGTCGAGCTCTCCACCCACACGCCGTCCGGCTGGTTGCCCGGCCCAGACAGGGTTACGAAGACCACGTACAGCGTTCCCTTGGCATTGAACAGGGCTTCGGGGGCATAGAGCTTGTGGGGGACGACCGCCAGCGCCCCCTGGTAGTCCGACTCCGGCGGTGCCTGGAGCGAGCTGGCGTGCCAGGTTCGCCCGCCATTGGTGGAGTACTGGACGACCGCGTTGTAGTCGGGCCGGTCGACGCGATTCACGATCACCAGGTTGGAGGGGTTCGCCGGATCCTGCGCCAGGGTGGGGGTGTCGTTGGCGGTGATGGCGCTGCTGTCAGTGCTGGCCAGGACGTTGGGCGAGCCCTTGGCCACCGGCGCAGGGGCCGCGCCCGCCGCCGGGGCGCTTAGCTGTGTGAACAAGCCAAAGACAGCAGCCACCAGGGCACCGGCGACCAACGCCAGGCGGGGCAGTCGCAACTGGAGCGGCATCAACAACGCACACTACCTGTAGGCAGCGCTAGGTGCATCCGGCGCTATTGCGCCTTGACATAAAGAGCTCTAACCTTGCGCACCGCGGTCCCAAGGGGGTCCGCCCGCTTCGGCGGTACGGGGTGTGGGGGCAGGCCGAGAGGCCGGCACTGTGGATTCAAGGAGGGGCCGCGATGCCCGGTAGCAAGCGTGAACCAGCAAGCATCGAAGACAGTTCCGGGGGCACCCGCTGGCGGCGCCGGGCTAGAAGGGTGGGGCTGACCACAACGGCCCTGGGCTTCGCCATGCTCGTGCCAGGCGGGCTCGGTGGCGGGTTGGGCCTGGCCGGCGTTGCCGGCGCGACCACCACGTCGAGCGGGGCGGCTCCCACGGTCGAGGCAGCCAGGCAGGTCGATGGCAACGCTGCTCCCGACCGCCTGTTCATACTGCCCCAGATCGCAGTCGACCCGGCGAACCCCAATACCGTGGTTATAAGCGCGGGTGACTACCGCGACGGCGGGTGCGACCTGTTTGCCTCCACCAATGGCGGCCTTTCCTGGGCCAACACCACCAGCTCGCTCCTGAGCCCGCCGAGCAACTTCTGCGCGGTGAAGCCCTACGGCCGCTACACCGCGCCGGCCTTCACCCCGAGCGGCAACAAGCTCTACGTGGCGATGGACAACCAGGCCACCGCAACCGAGCACAACGGCCAGAACGGCCCCGGCGGTGTGCAGATCGCCTCGACCAGCGACCTGGGCCTGACCCACCAGACGACCACCGTCCAGCCCTCCTTGACCCTGCCGGCAACCACCGGGAAGGGCAAGGCGAAGAAGCCCATCATGGACCCGACCAGCGCCAGGGCGGTCAGCCTGGGCATCGACCCGAGCAACCCGAGCTACATGTACGTCGCCAACGACATCTCCAGCACCAAGACCGCCTCGGGCCTCAGTGCCAGCCTGGTCCATAGCGAGGTGTCGGTGACGGTGTCCAGCGACGCTGGCGCAACCTGGGGTAAGCCAATCCTGCTGCCGATGAGTTCGACCAACCCCTCGGCCAGCCCGGCCGGGGCATTTGGCCCCCCGGCGTTGGCAGTTGGAAAGGACGGGGCGGTCTACGCCTTCGGGTTCGAGAACCTCCCCATGAGCGCTCCCTCCAACGCCAAGACGGCAGTGCTGATGTTCAAGTCCACCGATCACGGCAAGACATGGACCACCTCGACGGTCAATGCCGGCAACCTGAGCAGTGGCCTCATGGAGGCGGCCATCAGCCCGCTGAACGGCGATGTCTACGTCGTCTGGGACGGCAACAACGCCATGTCGGCAGTGTCCATGCAGAACGCCAGCAACCAGACCAACCAGGTCTACGAGGCCACCTCCACCGACGGGGGCAAGACCTGGAGCCCGGCGCGCAACGTGGGCGATGCCAACATGAGGAACAAGGCAGACGAGTACTACGGGGGCATCAGCGTGGCGCCGAACGGTCGGGTCGACGTGGCCTGGTACGACTTCCGTAACGACCCGGTCCACCCCCAAGGCCAGTACGAGCAGTTCGCCAACATCTACTACTCCTACTCCACCAATAACGGTGCCACCTGGTCCACCAACCTGCGGGCCAGCGACCGCAGCATGGACACCTCTCTGGGGGTCACCTTCCCCTACTTCGCCATCGGCCAGGTAGGGGTGGCGTCCACCGACAACGCTGCGTACATAACCTGGGGCGACCCCCGCAACTCAAACCAGGTCAACCAAGTCGAGGATGCTTACATGACCAGGGTGGACTTCACCAACCCGATGACCCCGGTGTCGGCAACCATGCCGACGGGCACCAAGGTGGAGCTGGGCGGCGCCGGGGCCGGCGCCCTGCTCATCCTGATCGGGGTAGGGCTGGTGCTCGGCCTGGCCCGGCCTGGCCGCCGGAGGCCTGCCACCGCCACCTCCTCCTCCGAGGCATCCTCCTCCGAGGCCAGCAAAACGTGAGGCTCCACCACCGCTATCTGCCTCCCCTGCGGCACCGCCCCAGGTAGTGCCGTGCGGGTAGCGGTGGTGGGCAGCGGCGGGGCGGGCAAGTCGGTGATCTCCGGCTTGCTCGCGCGACTCCTGGCCCGCTCGGGACGAAGGGTCTTGGCCGTGGACCTGGACCCGAACCCCGGGCTGGCCTGGAGCATCGGGGTCACCCCCAGCGACGAGGGCCTTCCCGAGGGTGTGGTGACCCTTCGCGAGGGGGGCCTGTATGGCTGGGGCCTGGCGGAGGGGATCGACCCTGCGGAGGGCGCGGAGCGCTTCTCCACCCCGGGCCCCGACGGGGTGCGCTACCTCTGCCCCGGCAAGATCGACCGGGCCGACCACGCGGTCACCCACTCGCTCGGTGCGGTACAGGCGATCCTGGATGCCACCGACCCCAGCTGGGACCTAGTCGGCGACATCGAGGCTGGCACCACCTGCCCCTACGAGGGCTACACCCGATTCGCCGACCAGGCGGTGGTGGTGGTCACCAGAGCCTGGCGCTCGGGCCTGGCGGGCGAGCGGTTGGCCAAGCTCCTGGGTGGCCTGCCCCTCACGGTCGTTGGAAGCCAGCTGCGCGACGGGGGCCAGCCGGCCAGGTTGAGCCCAAGGGTCCTGGTCCCGTTCGACCCCGCAGTTGCAGAAGCTGAGAAATTGGGGACCGCGACGCTCGACACCTGCCCCCACTCACCCGTCGTGGCCGCCGTCGCCGAGCTGGTGGGGGTGCTGACGGCAATCGAGGCCAAGGGGAGGCCCCGCACCGACGCTCGTGGGCGCGGGTCTCGACGGTCATCCGAGTAAATTTCCCTATGCTCAGTCCAGGAAGCGAGGTACAACCGTGAAGGTAGTGATCACCGGCAAGGGCGGCGTGGGCAAGACCACCGTCTCGGGCACGTTGGCCAGGCTGCTGGCCCGCTCGGGGCACACCGTGGTGGCGGTGGACTGCGACCCCAGCCCCAACCTGGGCGCGGCGCTGGGCCTGGACCCCGATGTGGTCGAGGGGCTGCCCGCGGTGCTGAACGGCCTAGTGGCCTCGGGGTTCACCCACAACGACCCCAGACCGGACCCCGAGGAGCTGCTGGCCCGCTTCGGAGCGGACGCCCCCGATGGGATCCGCTTGGTGGTGGCGGCGCGCATCGAGCGCCTTCCGGACACCTGCATGTGCTGCGGGTCGCACCGCACCACCCGCGAGCTGTTCAGCGAGCTGAGCGACCTCGACCGGATCGTGTTGGCAGACTTGGAGGCAGGGCTCAACGACTTCTTGTGGGCCCGCCCCAAGGCGGGAGACGCGGTCGTCGTGGTGGCCGACTCCAGCGCCAAGGCGGTCGAGATCGCCCGGAGGGCGGTGCTCATCGCCGGCACGCTCGGCATCGAGCGGGTGATCGGAGTGGCCAACCGCTCGGCCGACCCCGAACAGCGCGAGCACCTGGCCGCGGTCCTCGGAGTCCCGGTGGTCGCTGTGCCGGACGACCGGGCAGTGGCCGAGGCCGGCTACGGCGGGCTGGCGCCAATCGACGTAGCGGGCAGCTCGCCCGCAGTCGGCGCGATCGGCCAGCTCGCAGGATGGCTAATGGAGCCCACCCCCACGGCCCCGGCCCCGGCCCCGGCCCCGGCCCCGGCCCCGAGCAGCTTGGCCCTGTCTTGACAGGCGGCTGGCGGCGGAGTATGCTAGATACATCTATCGTATCGGACCCTGACGGGATCCGAGTCCCAGGTCAGGGAGGGACCATGGTGCAAGCAATCACAACCATGTTGAGTCAAGCGCTCGGGCGAGGCCGATGATGCTCGCTCTGAGCATGGCGGACCACACCTTCTGGTGGGTGGCCATCGGCATCGGCGCAGTCGTGGTGGTAGTGGTCATCGTCCTGTTGACGCTGCTGAGCGCCTTCGTGGCCGACATCGATGACAGGGTGGCGGACGCCTGGGAGACGGCGACGCGCGTCGCGGCCAACACCGCCACCACCTGGGCGCTCCAGCAGGCCGGGACGATCACAGGCGACCTCGGCGACGAGGTCCAACGACACGTCGACCTGCTTTCAGGAGGGAACAGCAAATGACCAACTTGCAGATCGTGCTCACCTGCGCGGACATACTCGCGTTGGTGGTCGTGCTGTTGTACTTCCTCAACCGCATTGCCCGACAGCTCAACAGCATCTCGGCCACCCTGGGCAAGATCACTTTCGGGGTGCGCGCAGTGGAGACCCAGTGCGCCGTGATAGGCCCCGCCGCGGACGTCATCAACGCCAACCTGGCCAAGGCCGCCGCTGGGCTGTCGCGGTCGGCCGACATCGCTCAGACCATCGGGAGGTGAGCGGGCTAATCCCCTTACCAGCCCGCTCATCCCCGATGTCTGACGACAGCGCCCCTTGGGCACCCCCACTCCCACCATACGGGGTGCCCTTGGGGCCGTTTGCGGAGGATACCGTAGTGCTGGCCGGCTTCGCCAGCGGCTCGCCGCTACCGGCCCACTCGAGCCGGTTCCACATCGAGGACAATGTGCTGATGCTGGACGGTGACGTACCCGCCGCACTGCGGCTGGGCCCGGGCACCTACCTCGCCCGGACCGACCTGCCGGAGGGACTGGAGGCTCACGCCGAGCCGGTGGCCGCAGCGCTCTCCGACGCCGGCATGGACCTGCTCGATGAGGATACCCTGCTGGCGGCCCCGGTGGCCATGCAGGTCCTCGGGCTGCGGCTGTCCAGCTGGAACCTATGGGGGAACGACATCGAGGCTGCTTTCGCCACCCTGCGAGCAGCGGTGGTCGGCGAGCAGTGGCTCCCGCACGACTAGCGGCTTCGTGCGCTGGGACGGGTCGCGGCCGTGGTAGGTGTAGACTACAGTTAGTATGACTCGTGAAGCACGCCAGGGGAGGTAGTGGATGTCCATAGACGAGCGCACGCTAGGTGAGGACCAGCTCCACCCCCCCAAGTCGGACACCCTGCGGGCGATGTACTGGCGAAGCGAGATACTGCAGGTCATGTACTGGCTGAGGGGCGAGGGTTTCGGAGACTTGGTGGACGCCCCGATGATCGAGCGCTTCCTCGGGGTGGACGCCGCGGTGGGGGTCACCTTCCTGCATCGCCTGGTCGAGGAGGGCTACCTCAGCCAGGACGGTGAGTGGTTCACCCTGTCGGCGATGGGGCGAGAGCAGGGCGCCATCGAGTTTGCCCTCTCGTTCTCGGAGCTGACACGACCCACGCACGGCGAGTGCAGCGCCGATTGCTGGTGCCATGCATCGCCCGACGAGGCTGACGCCTGCCAGCGGGCTCGCCTCGCCGAGGGTGAAGCCCACGACCACTCGGCGCACGCGGCTCCCTCGCCGTACGACGCGCCCTCGCCGTACGACGCGCCCTCGCCGCAGGGCGCGCCCTCCCCGCACGAAGCGCCCTCCCCGCACGACCCAACCGGAAAGGAGCACCAGTGAGCACATCCGCAGAAGACCGTCGGGGCAGCCTGCCTCGTGCCTACCAGCGAGCATGCCTGCTGATCCTGCTGGCCGAGGGCTCCGCCCACGGCTACGAGCTGCTGGAGCAGGTGCGTGGGGCCGGCCTGGCCGGCGCCGAGGCTGGGGGTTTGTACCGCTGCCTGCGCTCGATGGAGGAGGACGGCCTGGTCACCTCGTGGTGGGAGCCCTCACAGTCTGGGCCACCTCGACGCACCTACCTGCTGAGCGTGGAGGGAGAGGAGGCCGCCAGGGAATGGATCGCCGGCCTGGAAGAGGTGCGCGACCACATCACCGGCCTGCTGGACCGCTACGCCGCCCGCTCGGAACGGGCAGTGCGATGAGGGTCCCGAGAGTCCTCAGATGAGGGTCGCCGTGGCCGGAAAGGGTGGGGCGGGCAAGACCACCATCTCGGCCACGCTTACCCGCCTGGCCGCCCAGGCCGGAGCACCGGCTGTGGCCATCGACGCTGACAGCAACCCCAACCTGGCTATCGCCCTCGGGATCGAGGCGGGTGACGTGGTATCGGAGTTCCTTCCGGCGAGCCTGGTCAACCGGCGGGTGGACGTGGCCAGGGCGCTGGCATCCCCACTCGACGAGGTGCTCGCCGGGCACGCCAGCACCGGCCCAGACGGTGTCCGCCTGCTGGTGATGGGGGCTCCCGACCACGCCGAGCAGGGATGCCTGTGCTCGGCGCACGCCACCGTCAGCGCCTTGCTGGCCGACTTGGCCGACCTGCCCGAGGCCACGATCGTGGTCGACCTGGAGGCATCGCCGGAGCACCTGAGCCGCGGGACCGCTCGCTACGTCGACACCCTGCTGCTGGTGGCCGAGCCTTACTACCGGGCACTGGAAGCTGTTCGGAGGCTGGCAGACCTGGCCGCGGAGCTTCCCATCCCCCGGGTGGCCGTGGTGGTCAACAAGGTCCGCTCCCCAGCCGACTCCGAGGCGGTGGGCGCCTTCTGCGTGCGCCACGGCCTGGAGCTGCTGGCGGAGGTGCCCTGGAGCGACGAGGTGGTCGACGCGGACCGGGCTCGGACTCCCCTGTTGGATGCCGCTCCTCACAGCGCGGCCGTCACTGCCATCAGGCGGCTGGCGGCGGTGCTCGGCGAGCCGGTGTTCCTCCGGGCTGGACCGGCGCACGATCTTAGGGTTCCGGGAGCGATCGGCGCAGAGCCGTTGCTGGCCGGCAAATTGGAAGGAGGCTGATATGTGCCTTGGAATCCCGGGCCAGGTGATCGCGATGACCGCTGAGGACCACATGGCGACAGTTTCCGTCGAGGGCGTCCGACGCAAAGTCAATGTTGGCTTGGTCCAGGGCGACCCGGGCGGGCTGGCGGTCGGCGAGTGGGTGCTGATCCACGTGGGATTCGCCATGGCCAAGATCGACGAGGAGGAGGCCGCGCGGTCGCTCGACTTCTTGAGGGAGCTCGGCCAGGTGTTCGATGAGGAGCTGGCTGGCTTCGGCGGGACTGGGACGGGCTAAGACGGGGCTGACCAAGGATTCGGAAGGGGGCTATAGCTCAGACCCTGGCTCGCCGCCTCGATCGCCGCGACGGGACCAGCACCGTGACCAATAGGAGGATCGCCGCGGCCGCCAGGCCGCTGAAGATGGACACCAGCAGCGGCAACAGGTTCGAGGACGCCGGGGGAAGGGG
>JBOGGU010000111.1:0-6495 GCA_050744085.1 Acidimicrobiales bacterium | reverse complement strand
GCCTTGGCCTTGGCCTCGGTGGTCACAAGGGCTTCCGCGGCGATCAGCGAGGCGACCAGGTTGGCCAGCATCGCCCGCTGGTGCGCTGCGCTGCCCCCGAGCCGGGCCCCCTTGCGGGGACTGCCGGGCACCGTCACCTCATGACTCCTTGAACCGCAGGGAGAGGCCGCGCTCGTCGAGGCGGGCGATGACCTCGTCGAGGGACTTCTGGCCGAAGTTGGTGATGTCCAGGAGCTCCTCCTCGCTGCGGGCCACCAGCTCGCCCACGGTGTTGACCTGCGCCCGCTTGAGGCAGTTGCGGGGACGCTCAGAAAGGTCGAGGTCCTCGATGGGCAGGTCCAGGTCCGGCGAGCCCGTGGAGAACGAGTCGATGTCCCCGAGCTCCAGCCCGCGGGGGTGGTCGCTCATCTCGGAGACCAGCCCAAGGAGTGACCGCAGGGTCTGGGCGGCCGACGCCAGCGCATCGCTCGGGCTGATGGAACGGTCGGTCTCGATGTCGAGGACCAAACGGTCGAAGTCGGTGGACTGCTCGACCCGGGTGGGCTCGACCTTGAAAGCGACCCGGCGGACCGGGGAGTAGATCGAGTCGATGGGGATCACGCCGATCGTGGCCGAGCGGTTGTTGTGCTCAGCGGAGGCGTAGCCGCGGCCCCGCTCGACTATCACGTCCATGGCCAGGCGTCCCTTGGCATTGATCGTCGCCAGGTGCAGCTCGGGGTTGAGCACCTCGACATCGGCGCTCAGCACGAGGTCGCCCGCCGTGGCGTCCGCTGGCCCGCGTACGTCCAGGCGCAAGGTGACCGGCTCGTCGGACTCGACGCGCAGCACCAGGTCCTTCAAGTTCAAGATGATGTCGGTGACGTCCTCCTTGACCCCCGGCAGCGTGGTGAACTCGTGAAGGGCCTCGTCGAAACGCACCTGGGTGGCGGCGGCTCCCGGGATCGACGACAGCAACGTCCGCCGCAGCGAGTTGCCCAGGGTGTGGCCGAAACCGGGCTCGAGCGGCCCGATGGCGAAGCTCTGAGCTCCCGCCTCCTCCTCACCAAGGGCTTCGACAGTGGGACGCTGGATGATTAGCACTATTCGCTCCTTCTTAGCCTTCTACTTCGGGCTTAGCCTGCTACTTCGAGTAAAGCTCGATGATGAGCTGCTCCCGGACCGGTACGTCGATGTGCTCTCGCAGCGGCGGTGCCAGGACCCTCACGCTTGCGTCCTCCGGGGCGGCCTCCAACCAGGGCGGTACCGCCCGGTCGAGGGTATCCATGTTATGGCGGACCACGATCATCTCCCGAGCCGCGTCCGACAGCGAGATCACGTCACCCTGGCGCACCCGGTAGGAAGGGATGGTGACCCGCTTGGAGTTCACCTTGACATGCCCGTGGCGCACCATCTGGCGGCTCTGGTTACGACTCGCTCCCCACCCGGCCCGGAACGCGATGTTGTCCAAGCGCAGCTCCAGCATCCGCAGCAGGTTCTCCCCGCTCACTCCCGGCTGGCGGGTGGCCTCCTCGTAGATGCCCACGAACTGGCGCTCCAAGACCCCGTATATCCGCCGGGCCTTCTGCTTCTCACGGAGCTGCGCCTGGTACTCCGAGCCTTGGCGGAGCCGGTCGCGCCCGTGCTCGCCGGGCGGGTAGGGACGTCGCTCGATGGGGCACTTCATGGTGTCGCACTTGGGGCCCTTGAGGTAGAGCTTGACCTTCTCGCGCCGGCAGAGCCGGCATACCGGCCCGGTGTACCGAGCCATCAGACCCTCCGCCGCTTCTTCGGGCGGCAGCCGTTGTGAGGGATGGGGGTCACGTCCTTGATGCTGGCGACTTCGATGCCGGCGCTGGCCAGGGCCCGGTGCGCGGTGTCCCGACCCGACCCAGGGCCCCGGAGCAGCACGTCGACCTTGCGGACCCCGTGCTCCATCGCCCGCTTCGCGCAGGCCTCGGCGGCCAGCTGGGCAGCGAAGGGCGTCGATTTGCGCGAACCCTTGTAGCCCACGTTGCCAGCCGAGGACCATGCCAGGACGTTGCCCTGGGGGTCGGTGATCGACACGATGGTGTTGTTGAAGCTGGACTTGATGTGCGCTATGCCGTAAGCGACGTTCTTGCGCTCGCGACGGCGCGGCCTCCGGCCTCCGGGCTTGGGCTTGGCCATCAGTGCTGCACTCTGCAGTGGGTCATCAGTGCTTGCGAACCTTCTTCTTGCCGGCCACAGTCTTCTTGGGGCCCTTGCGGGTACGGGCGTTGGTGTGGGTGCGCTGGCCCCGGACCGGAAGGCCTCGCCGGTGGCGAATCCCCTGGTAGGAACCTATCTCCATCTTGCGCGTGAGGTCCTGGGCGACGTCGCGGCGCAGGTCGCCCTCGGTCTTGGCGTTCGCGTCTATCCACACCCTGAGCCTGGCCACCTCCTCGTCGGTGAGCTCACGTACCCTGGTGTCGGGGTTGATGTCCGTGGCCTGGCAGGCGTCACGGGCAGTCGTGGGGCCGACGCCGAAGATGTAGGTGAGGGAGATCTCGAGGCGCTTCTCCCGGGGGATGTCCACTCCTGCTATGCGAGCCATGCCCCTAGCCCTGGCGCTGCTTGTGGCGCGGGTTCGGGCACAGCACCATCACCCGTCCGTGGCGGCGGATCACCTTGCACTTCTCGCACATCTGCTTGACGCTGGGCCTTACCTTCATCAATCCCTCACTTGTACCGGTAGGTGATCCGACCGCGGGTCAGGTCGTAGGGGGTTATCTCCACTTGGACCCTGTCGCCTGGGAGGATGCGGATCCGGTGCATGCGCATCTTTCCGGAGCTGTGAGCCAGCACCTTGTGGCCGTTCTCGAGCTCCACGCGGAACATCGCGTTGGGCAGGGGCTCGGTGACTTTCCCTTCCAGCACGATGGCGTCCTCTTTGGGCTTGGGCAGGTGGTCCTCCTACAGTTTGGGGTCTTTGGGGCGAAATAAGAGACGGTGGCGGGTCGAGGCCTGCGCCCACTCACCAGGTGCGCGGGGAGCCACTGCGCCTCCCGGCGAAGAGCCATCCTAGCGCCCCTGGTCCGCGCCTGCTGCTGGCTGCCCGCACGCACCAGCCCAGCGGCGTTCGATCGCGGCCACGAGACGGGCCATGACATCGTCGGGGTCCCCCATGCCGTTGACCACCACCAGACGGTCACGCTCCAGGTACCACTGGATGAGCGGCTCAGTCTGGCGCTCGTAGAGGTCCAGGCGCCGCCGGATCGCCGCCTCGGTGTCGTCGGCTCTCTGGACGACCTCGCCCCCGCAGATGTCGCACGTCCAGTTGATGGACGGCGGGCGCTCGACGGAGTAGTTCGCCCCGCAAGCGGAGCAGGTCCGCCGTCCCGCCAGACGACGCAACGCGACCGCTGTCGGAAGGTCCAGGTCCACCACCAGGTCCACCCCTCCTGGCGCCAGCATGGCGTCGAGGCCCTCCGCCTGAGCCACCGTGCGGGGGAAGCCGTCGAGGACGAAGCCCCGTGTGCGGGCGTCGTCCTGGGAGAGCCGGTCCGCCACCACCTGGAGCACTATCGCGTCGGGCACCAGCTCGCCGGACGACATGTACTCGCGGGCCTCGCGGCCGAGCTTGCCGTCAGAGCGAGACGCCGCCCGGAAGATGTCCCCAGTCGAGACGTGGGGCACGACGAAGTGGTGGGACAGCCTTACGCACTGCGTCCCCTTCCCGGCGCCCTGCTTGCCGAGGATGACGAGCCTGGCAGGTTGCGCGGCCTCACGACGACCGGCGTCACGAAGACCGATAGTCATACCGCCGGCTCGGCTGCTTGCTCTCACGGCCCAGGAACCCGTCGTAGTTGCGCATCATCAGCTGGCTGTCGATCTGCTTCATGGTCTCCAGCGACACCCCCACGGCGATGAGCAGCGTCACCCCGACGAAAGGAAGGCTGGTGATGTGCCACAGCGACAGGACCAGGGAGGGAAGGATTGCCACCGCAGCGAGGAACAGGGACCCGGGCAGGGTGATGCGGTAGAGGATCTGGGAGAGGTATCGCTGGGTCGGCATCCCCGGGCGCACACCGGGAATGTAGCCACCCTGCTTGCGGATGATGTCTGCCTGCTTGGCCGGGTCGAACTGGATGCTCACGTAGAAGTAGGTGAACAGCACGGTGAACACACCGTACAGCCCGATGTACCACAAACTCGAGGGCTGGAGCTGGTTGTTGATGAAGCTGCGCATGGCGTTCGAGGGGATCACGTTGGACAGCAGGACCGGGAAGTAGAGCACCGAGCTGGCGAAGATAACCGGGATCACCCCTGCCTGGTTGACCTTGAGCGGGATGTAGCTGGACTGGCCCCCGTACTCCCGCCTCCCCATCACCCGCTTGGCGAAGGTGATGGGTATCCGTCGCTGGCCCAGCTCCATGAACGTGATCGCCACCAGGAGGAACAGGGCGAGCAGGATCACCACCGCGAACTTGAGCCTGCCGCCCTGGGTCAGCACTGCCCCGCCCCCGGAGGGCAGCGCGGCCACCACCTCGGCGAAGATGATGATGGACATGCCCTGGCCTATCCCCCGCTGGGTGATGAGCTCGCCCAGCCACATGACGAAGGCAGTCCCGGCGGTGAGGGTGAGGACGATGAACAGCACCCGGGGGATGGTGAAGTGGGGGATCAGGTCGATGCTCTTGGAGCCTCCGAACAGGCTCCCGTTGTGGAAGGCGAACGTGAGCCCCGTCGACTGCAGGATCGCCAGGCCCACCGTGAGATAACGGGTCGTCTGGGTCAGCTTGCGCTGGCCCACGGCGCCCTGCTCCTGCCACTCCTCCAGCTTGGGGATCACCGTCACCAGCAGCTGGATGATGATCGAGCTGGTGATGTACGGCATGATGCCCAGGCCGAACACCGCCACCCGGGTGAGGCCGCCACCGGTAAACAGGTTGAGGAACCCGAGGATGCCGCCGGACTTGGCCTGGGCCTCCAGCTGGTGGACCGCGCTGAGGCTGACCCCGGGTACCGACACGTTGGCACCCAGCTGGTACAGCGCGATCACCACCAGGGTGAAGATGACCTTGTTGCGCAGGTCAGCCACCTTGAACATGTTGGTGAAAGACGCCACTGCTGTGCTCCGGCTCTGGTCGAGGGTTCCGTCAGCGGTTGGTGAGGGCGTTTCCCTTTGCCGGGGGGCGGCCGTTGCCAAACGGTGGCGGGATCACGCTCACCGTACCCCCTGCGGCGAGGATGGAGCGTTCAGCAGAGTCCGAGAAGGCGTGGGCGGATACCTGCACCGCCCTGGTCAGCTCACCGCGGCCCAGCACCTTCACCAGTCCGGACTTGTGCACCAGGCCAGCGGCCCGGAGGGTCTCGGGGGAGACCACCTCGGCCCCCAGGGCTTCGAGGGCGTCCAGGTTCACCGGTTGGTACTCGACCCGGAACGGGTTCTTGAAGCCCTTCAGCTTGGGTATGCGCTGGGTGAGCGGGAGCTGGCCACCCTCGAAGCCGGGCTTGACGTAGCCGCGGGCCTTCTGGCCCTTGGTGCCACGGCCTGCTGTCTTGCCCCCCTTGCCGCCCACGCCCCGCCCGACGCGACGCCTCGCCCGGTGGGAGCCCGGAGCGGGCGTGAGGTCGTGGATCTTCATTCGGCGGCCTCCTGAGGTGCTTGCTCGGGCGCCGGAGCGCCAGCAGCGCGCGAACTTGGCAAGGATGATGACGCTGAGCGCGCGCCATCTTGCCAAGTTCGTGGGTCTGGGGCCGCCTCGACCCTCACCAGGTGGGGTACCCGGGCGATCATGCCCCGGATCTCGGGGCGATCCGGCAGCCGGCGGGCCTTGCCGATGCGCCCCAGGCCGAGCGCGCGGAGGGTCCCACGGTGCTTGGGCTTGGAGCCGATGGCCGAGCGGACCTGGCGCACCACGATGTCGGAGCTGGAAGGCTCGCCCATCAGGCCACCTCGGTCGGGATGTGCGGGCCCCGCTCGGACTCGCGATACGCGCGGAGGACGCCCGATGGGGTGACCTCCTCGGGAGACTTGCCCCTCGCCGCGGCTATCTGGTCGGGGCGTTTGAGGGCCTTGAGCCCGGCGATGGTGGCGTGAGCCACGTTGATCCCGTTGGAGGAGCCGAGCGACTTGGCCAGCACGTCGTGGATGCCAGCCATCTCCAGCACGGCGCGTGCCGCCCCTCCGGCGATGACGCCGGTACCCGGTGCCGCAGGCTTGAGCATGACCTTGCCCGCTCCACTCTCGCCGATCACGGGGTGGACGATGGTGCTACCGGCCCGGGCTACGTCGAAGAGGTTCTTCTTCGCCTCGTCGATGCCCTTCTGCACGGCCAGGCCAGCCTCCTTGGCCTTGCCATAGCCCAGGCCCACCTTGCCGTTGCCGTCACCGATCACCATGAGCGCGGTGAAGGAGAAACGGCGTCCTCCTTTGACCACCTTGGCCACCCGGTTCACCTTGATCGTGCGCTCCTCGTAAGGGCTATCGGGCATCTACAGCTCCAATCCAGACTCTCGTGCGGCGTCCGCCACTGCAGCGACCCTGCCGTGGTA
>JBOGGU010000110.1:0-6863 GCA_050744085.1 Acidimicrobiales bacterium | reverse complement strand
GAGGCGCCGATGCCCCGGCCCCATATCAGCATGCGCAGGATCCGAGATGTAGTCCGACTCGCCCTCCACGAGGGCCTCAGCTTGCGACAGACAGCCGCATCGCTGCAGATCCCAGTTCGGCTCTCTCTGCGAGTTCAGCGTGGTCCGTGCTTCGAAGAGTCGATGTCGACGCGGGGGTATGATATCATCTTCGGTATGGCCTGGGACGGGTCCGTTGAACTTGAGTCCGAGGTCCGAGTCTGGCTGCAAGCCCTGTCGCCCGAGGAGTTCGCCACCGTTGAGACCTACATCGATCTGCTTGCCGAACGAGGTCCGCTGCTCGACGAGCCGTACACCCGTCAGCTGGACGGGAAGCTCCGCGAGTTGCGCTTCCGCCTGTCAGGACGGCCTTGGCGGATCACCTACTTCCTGCCATCCGGCCCAGGGCGACGGGTGGTCTTGCTGACCGTGTTCGTCAAGAGCCAGCGTCAGGAGCGGAGGGAGATCGAGCGGGGTGTTCGTGCCATGAAGACCTGTATCGCCGAGGGCCATCTCGTTGAGGAGGAGCCATGACCAAGTCCTGGGAGTCTCTGCGGTTCGAGAAGGTATCGACGATGACCCCCGAGGAGCGCCGGCGTTACGAGCACCGCAAATTCGAAGTCGAGCGGGCGCTACGCCTCGGTCTGGAGGTCAAGGAGCGTAGGGAGGCCGCGGGACTGTCCCAACGACAGCTCGCTGAGTTAGTCGGGATACGCCAGCCCAACATTGCCCGACTAGAGGCGGGTGATGTACTGCCGACGCTCGCCACTCTGGAGCGGGTTGCGGAGGCGCTCGGCCTCACCCTTGAAGTTACCTTCTTGCCGGCGAAGGCAAGCTGATCCCGCAATGCTGAACTCGGCTCGGACGAAACCCAACAAAAACCCAACAACCTTGTAGCGCGATGTCCCACATAGTCGCTCGGTGTCCCCCGACTTGAGCAGACAGCGCTTCTGGCCGGGCACAATGCGACGCCATGCGACTCCGGACGACGGGGTGAGATGTAAGGGCGCCCTCTCGTAATGAGCAGGTCAGGGGTTCAATCCCCCTCTCGGGCTCGGCGTCTTCTCTGCGCGAAGGGGGGTGCGAGGCTGGTTGACCCCTCCGTCGGCTGGCGTCGGCAGCCGGGTTGGACCAGCTCCGCTTGATGGCCGACGGAGTGGTGGTCGTGCACACTCCGCTGCCGGGCTATCGGGCTGTGGTGACCTTCGCCGGAGAGGCTACAGCAGTGGTTGGTCCGTGGGTCCAGGTGATTACCGACGATGTCCCAGCCGCTGAGGGGGACTCCGAGCCTCTTTGACGGATGCCTTGGAGCAGCTTCAGACGGTCCTTGTCGATATCCACGCCCGTAGTGATCTTGTCGACCACGCCGATCACAGGGAACCCGAGTCTGAGCGTCACCTACGAGTCCGGCGCTCGCCAGCCATCCCTTTCGACTCTGGCTCGCCTGGTGAGCGCTACGGGCCTCGATCTCGACGTCCGCGTCACCGAGCGCCAAGCCCCGGATCGGCTCGACGGTCCTCTCGGCCAGCGAGTCCACCACCACCGCCGACAGGTTCACGACGTCGTTGCCCGCTACAGACTGGCGAATCCTCGGCTGTTCGGCAGCGTCGCGAGAGGCGAGGAACGTCCTGATAGTGACATCGACCTACTCGTCAACGTGCCTCCCGGTGTGGGGCTTCTGACGCTTGGCCGCTGTCAAGCCGAGCTAGAACAGCTCCTCGGCGCACGGGTCGACCTGGTGCCTGCCGACGACCTCAAGCCCGGGGTCGGCACCGAGGTCCTCGCCGAGGCGGTGGCGGTCTGAGCCGTCATGAGCGTCAACGACTGGAGGACATTCTTGCTGCCCTCGAGGCGATCACGGGACCAGCGCGGCGACCTGGACGATGGATTGGTCTTTGACGCCGTCCGGGTCCGGCTAATCGAGATCGGCGAAGCCGCCAAGGCCCTTCCCAACCAGCTTCTTTCGGCCGAGCCAGACCTACCTTGGACACAGGTCTCAGGCATGCGCGACCGGCTTGCTCACCGCCATTTCGATACCTCCCACGCCATCCTCGCCGCCACCGTCCAGGATGACCTCCCCCAGCTCGAAGCAGCCGTCCAACGCCTCCTTCGACACCTCGACCCTTAGTCCCGCCGGTAACCACGTGTGTTTGGGCAGAGGCATCGTCACGCACTCGAAGTCCTAGTCTAGGGGTACGAGCAGACGCCCAGAGAGAAGGGAGGTGCGTACTCAATGGAAGAAGGCGTGGTTCCCCCAGTTCAGGGCGGGCAGGCACGACCGGTCCAGCCGCCGCCGGGCATGGGTCCGCTGGAGGCCGAGGTGCTGGCGTGTGTCCGCGAGAAGGGCTCGGCCAGTGTGGCAGACGTGGTCGAGGTGGTCAACCAGGCGAGGCCGGACAGGCCCCTGGCCTACCGGACTGTGCTGGCCGTCCTCAGCCACTTGGAGGCCAAGGCACTGCTGAGCCACAACAAGCAGGGGCGGGCCTACCACTACCAGGCGACAATGAGCGACGAGGAGTTCGTGGCCCGCAAGGCAGCCGAGGCGTCGGCCGCTCTGATCCGGCGCTTCGGCGGCGCCGCGGTGGCCGGTTTCGTGAGCCAGGTGTCCTCCGAGCCCCGACTGCGCGAGATGCTCGAGCGGTTGCTGGCGGAGGATGGCGATTGATGCGCCTGCGACGGGCAATCTATCCTCTGATCCTCCTGGCCGCGACCAGCGCGTCGCTGCTGGTTGTCGGGGCACTGTGGTCGTTCTGGGACCTGTTTCCCTGTCGGTGGCCCGTCACCGGCGGGGGCTTCGTGCCCGACCGCAGCTGCTTTGCTCCCCTGCCCGGCCTGGGCTACCGCGGCGGTGCGGGATTGCGAGCCTGGGTGCCGGGCGCGCCACTCGTGCTCCTCGCAGTGACCTCAATCTCCATGATGGCTGCCGTCGGGCTGGCTCAGCTCGTTCGCACGCGAAGGCTGCGACGCCGGCTCGGACCGAGGGAGGAGGTCCCATTCGCCCTTGCTGAGCTGGCTGGGCGGGCGTCGGTTCCTTGGTTGGCACTGCGTGAGGACCGAAGGCCCTACGCATTCTGCCAGGGACTGGTGCGGCCCCACGTGGTCATCTCCACCGGACTGGTTGCTCGCCTGAGCTGCGACGAACTGCTGGCAGTCCTGGCGCATGAGGCGGACCATGCCCGCCACCGCGACCCGTTGGGCTTCGTCCTGGCCCGGCTGGCAGCGGCCGTTATGGCCTGGGTCCCCTTGGCGGGTCGGCTGGCTCAGGCATTCGAGTTGCGGGCGGAGCTGGCTGCTGACGCGTTCGCCGTCGAGGTGTGCGATCGCCGGACCCTTGCCTCTGCCCTGCTGGCTCTGGGCGGCACAGACGAGGCGGTGGCGGCAACTGCGCCGGCGCGATCGCGGGCGGACTGGCTCTGCCTCCGGGTCGAGACCTTGCGGTGCCACAGGCTGCCTGCAGCGGCCAGATTCACGGGGCGTTTGACGGTGGCTGCCCTGAGTGTGGGATTGGTGGCAGCGGGGGTCGTGGCATGGACGATCCCGCGTGGTGCCGTCGAGCCGGCGAGCCAGGTGACCTCGATGCTCCAGACGGTCCAGGCGATCGAGCGCCAGGCCGGCAAACAGCCCGCACAACACGTCGCCGCTACAGGGGTCGCGTTGGTGAGGACCTGGAACGGTCCACCGACGCTAGCTACCGGCTAGCGAGGGTTGACTTCCAAGAGTTACTCCTATATAATACATAGGAGACTCGCCTTCGACGAGCTACTCACACACTCTTAGGAGGTCAATAGATGTTTCCACAAGCCCACACGGAGATCGATCACCAGTGCAGTCCTCGTCGGGGCGGCTGGCACTGTCGCAATCCTCGTTGCGACCACTGCACCTGCAACGGCTCAGGTCGGTGCTGGATCAAGCGAGGCGACCACCCCTCCGACCATGTCGGGGCCCGACCTCATCGCCCACGGTGCAGGCGTGCCAGGGCCCCCCGCCAGCCAAGCCGCGAGCGAGCGCGCCGGAATCGCCGCGAGCATGGCCAACACCGAGAGCTCTCTGGCCTCGATCAGCCGTGGCATCGCTGCTGCGGAGGCCCGCTTGAGGGCGACCACAGGCACGATCGCCGGGGTCAAGATCCACGGGCCTGGGCTCGTCGGCCACACCGACCAGTCGGCCCCGGCATCGGGCGCGTCAGCGCCGCACCTGACAACACCGTGATCGCCAACTGTCCCAACCAAACGCCGGGAGCTACATGCGGCGTGAACTTCACGGTGAGTGTCGGCGCTTGGGGCCAGTCCTTCTGCTACCCCGTCGGTGGCGGCCCGGCCACTTGCCTCCCTCCCTACTACGGGTACTGCAACTACTCGGCCTGCACTTATGGGTTCGTTGGCGGAGGCGGGGGCGCCACCCCTCGGTTCTGGATCCTTGAGGGGAACAACGTAAGAAACGTCTCCACATCCTGACTCGGGCAATCGAACGACACGGGCGTAGCCCGTACCGTTCGATTCTCGCAGCTCCAGCCGATTCGTTCGCGGGTGCTCGGGCGATGGACTTGGGATTACCCCGATCCGGTCGCCGAGCCCAGTCCTGAGGCTGCTGGCGCTCTATGGAGGGATCCGGGTGTTGTTGGTGCTGGCGGCAGTGCTCTCCTCGCGCATCGCCTATGGCGGCCATGTCAGCATCCCGCTCCAGCTCTGGGACTCGGGCTGGTACCTCAAGGTTGCCGCGCACTTCTATCCCGCGGTGCCGGCCATGGCGTATGGCCACCTCACCTACGCCGCAGGTGCCTTTGAACCCGTCTTTCCGGTGCTCGTCCGGGCCTTCGAAGAGCTGTCGCTCCCCGGCCTGTGGGCTGCGTTCGCGGTGTCGTTCGTTGCGGGGGCGGTTGCGGTCGTGCTGGTCTTCTACCTCGCACGCGAGTTGTGCGACGAGAGGACCGCACGGCTGGCAACCCTCCTGTTCAGCGTGTTCCCCGGCATGGCAATTGCCTGGGGCCTGCTCTACAGCGAGTGCGTGGGGCTGGCCTTGGCGGCGGGGTGCCTGTCGCTCCTCGTCCGACGCCGGTGGCTGTGGGCCGGCCTGGTAGGTGCCGCTGCCACCGCTACCAGCCCTCTCGCCCTCCCTCTGGCCCTCGCCGCCCTGGTAGCGGCGGTCCAAGCCTTGCGGCGGGGCGCCCCAAGGCGAGCGCTCCTGGCTGTCGTCCTGGTCCCGGTGGGGTTCGTCGCGTTTGCCGTGGGGATTGGCCTCTACTACCACGACCTGTTCTTCTGGTGGCACCTCCAACATCAGGCGTGGGGCGCGTCGGTGGACTTCGGTCGATCACTGGTCGTGCTCCTCGCTCATCCGGGGAGGATCAGCGCCGAGGGTTTGGGTTGGCTGGAGTGGCTCGGCGTCTTGGCGGTCGTCGGGGCATTGGTGGCGCTGGTCAGGGCAAAGCTGCCGGCACCGATCACGGCGTACTGTTTCGGGGTCTTTGCCCTCCTGGCGTTCAGCGCCTCGCTTGGTTTCAAGCCGCGGCTGCTGACCTGGGCATTCCCATCGGTCATGGCGGTGGCTGCGACCGTCAGGCGGAGGTATTGCTACGCGCTGGCAGCCCTGTTTGCCTGCCTCTTGCCGGTCGTGTTCGTCGTCTACACCGCGTTCGGGAACTCCGTTGCCCAGCCCTGACCGCGGCACGGCCAGCACTAGGATGGCGGGCGACGAGGAGGTCGGACGATGCAAGACGTGGCCGCGCGGGTGCGCACCTGGCAGCAGGGAGGACGGCGGGCGGTGTTCGGGCGCGTCGTGAGGCTCCAGGGCTTCTCGACCTGGTCTGGCGACGAGATCGTGGCGCTCAACGACGCCGGCGAGCGCAGCGGCGACATCCTTGGACGCTACGGCGCAGATCGCTTCGTCGCTGCCGCAGCGGACGTTCTCGGTGGCCCGGGGGAGCTCTCCCACCTGCTCATCGACGTGCAGGGGGAGAGAATCGCCGAGGCCGGACTGAGCTGCGGCGGCCAGGCCGACCTGCTGCTCCAGCCCGCCGAGACGGTCCCCCCCGAGCTGTGGGCTGCCCTCGCCGGCCGGTCGCCGGTAGCGCTGCTCACGCGCATAGAGGGGCCAGATGCCGGCCCCAGCGGCGTCGCAGTCGGGCCTGACGGCGCCTGGAACGGTGGGTTCGGGGCTGGAGCCGGCGTCGCTCCGTCGTCGGAGCTCGTCGCAGCGGCGGTCGGGGCGCTAGGTGCCGGGCGCACCTGCATCACTCGGATCGAGGACCCAGCCGGAGCGGTGCTGATGGAGGCGTGGGTCCCTGTCGTTCGGATGGTGGTGGTCGGCACCGGCGAGATGGTCGGCGCCCTGGACCGCCAAGCCCGCCTGCTCGGATGGGAGACCCGGGACACCGAGGACCCAGCCGAGCTGGCGGGCTTCTTCGAGTGGGCGGGCGGGTCCGCCGCCTTGGTGGTGCTCAGCCACAACCCGCGCGTGGACGCACCGGCTCTGCAGGCCGGCCTGGCTGCCGGAGTGGCCTACGTGGGGGCGATGGGGTCGCGAGGTACACAGTCGCGGCGTCTCGACAGCCTGGCTGCGTCGGGAGTCACCGACTCCTCCGTTGCGCGCATCCACCGCCCCATCGGCCTCGACCTGGGCGGTCGGGCCGCGCCCGAGGTGGCCATGAGCATCTGTGCCGAGATCCTCGCAACCCGCACCGGACGTGAGGGCCGCCCCCTGGCGCATCGGGACGCGCCCATCTAGCGGGACCTTCCGGGCTAGCAGATTCTCGGAGTTGAGGCCGTCTCTGGAGAAACTTTCCAAATAACCCTCTGACCAGCGCGTTTGCCCTGGTCAGAGGCTCGCGATCTTGCGCCACATGGTGT
>JBOGGU010000109.1:0-37423 GCA_050744085.1 Acidimicrobiales bacterium | reverse complement strand
GCGATGGCTTCGGTGATGATGCGGTCGGCGTGGCGCTCCACCACCGCGGCCAAAGAGGCGATCAGCTCGTCGTCCAACAGGTGGGGCACCAGGCCCAGGTCCAACAGCTTGGTGTGGGCGGCTCGGTAGTAGTGCTCTTCTGCTTCGACCCTCGGGTCGTCCAAATGCGCTATCTCGTGTTTGCCACCGATGGCGGCTGTGACCATGTCCGCCATCTGGGAGACCGAGAAGGACTCGGTGAACTGGTTGAAGACTCTGAACTCGCCGGGGGCAGCGGGATTGGCCAGCGCCAGCTCTATGCAGGCCAGGGTGTCTCGGATGTCGAGCATGCCCCTGGTCTGGTTGCCAGAGCCGTACACGGTGAGGGGGTGGCCGATCACCGCTTGTATGACGAAGCGGTTCAACACGGTGCCGAACACTGCGTCGTAGTCGAAGCGGGTGGCAAGCTCGGGGTGCGCAGAGGACTCAGGGGTGACGTGTCCGTAGACGATGCCCTGGTTCAAATCCGTCGAGGCAAGCCCCCAGGTCTTGCAGGCAAAGGCGATGTTGTGGCTGTCGTGCACCTTGGAGAGGTGATAGAAGCTGCCGGGTTGTTTGGGGTAGGGCAGCACGTCGGTCCGCCCCCGGTGGTTGATCTCGATGAAGCCCTCTTCGATGTCGATGTTGGGGGTGCCGTACTCTCCCATGGTGCCCAACTTGACCAGGTGTATGGACGGGTCTGTCTCGGCTATGGCATAGAGCAGGTTCAAGGTGCCCACCACGTTGTTGACCTGGGTGTAGGTGGCGTGCGCCCGGTCGATCATGGAGTACGGGGCGCTGCGCTGCTCGGCGAAGTGCACCACGGCATTGGGCGCGAAGCCCTCCACGGTGGCGCTCACGAAGGAGGCGTCGGTGAGGTCGCCCATGTAGCACTGGAGGCTCAGGCCGGACACCTCCTCCCAGACCGCCACACGGCGGCCCAGGCGCGCTATGGGCACAAGTGAGTCGACGCCCATCTCCAAGTCGTAGTGACGGCGCACCAAGCTGTCGAAGATGCCGACCTCATGGCCCCGGCGTGACAGGTGCAACGCCGTAGGCCACCCCAAGTAGCCGTCGGCGCCCAGCACGAGGATTCTCATGTCTTTGGACCTTCCTTTCTGGACCGTCCCCGGGTCACCCTCCGCTTGGGCTCTTCGGGCAGCAACACCCCTGGTGTCAATCGGACACCAGGGCATCGTGAGGCCCCTCTGAGCCCTGCCTGGGCGATGTCAGGTTTGATATGCGCCAGCCTCTCACATCCAGAGGTGCTCTGGCCAGGCTTCCCAGAACCAGCTGCTCGTCCACGGCTCCTCGCCATGACCTCCAGGCCCAGACACCTGCCCCCAGCACTACCACCGCCACCAGCGGAGCTGCCGGCGGCCCGAACAAGCTCGACCCAGCGGGCCCCACCACGAACCCGAATGCCGCCATGGTCACGACCAGCACTTTCGATCGCTGGGTGGCCGGCCAGGCAGCCAGGAGAGAAACGCCCCACAGGAGGTACCAGGGCCAGGTCACCGGTCCGGCAACGACCACCGCAAGGAGCGTGACCCCCAGGCAGAAGACAAGGGTCTGCAAGCGGGTCCGCCAGAGGAGGTAGAGCCCCGTCACCCCGGCGACGAGGAAGCCAAGGACACGGAAAGCGCTCACCATGGTCGTGGTGCTCGGCCCGAAGCCCAACGCATGGAGCGCTGACGCCAAAGCTGTGCCCAGGGCGGTCGTCGGCGTAACGGTGACCACCACCTGGCCAGGCGTCGACAGGGAACCCACCGACAGCCAGCCCCACCCGAGCCCGCTGGCAGCCGTCGCCCCTACGAGCACGACGGCTGTTGCAAGGCCCGCCGTGGCAAGGACCCTGACACGGGACGCTCGGTCTGACTGATCGCGTGCCCAGGCGACTGCTATGAAGACCACGCCCGCCGCGGCCGGGACCTTGATCGTGGCAGCCAGCGCGCAGAGCACCACGCCGAGCAGGGGTCGGCGCTCCAGCGCCAAGGTGACACCGGCAAGGACGAGCCCGATCATCAGTGCGTCGTTGTGCCCCGCCGCAACGAGGCTCAGCAGGACCAGCGGGCTGAGCACTGCGAGCCAGGCCGCCCGGCCCTCGTCGGCGCCTCCTAGACGCGCCAGTCGAGGAACGCACAAGGCGATGAGCCCCACTCCAACCAGGTCGAACAGCCGCAGGTCCATAACCGTGGCGACCAGGTTGGCGGCGCCGCCAGTGACCAGAGCCGCCAGGGTGATAAAGGTGGGCCCGTAGGGCGCTACCGTGTACCGCCACACTGGCGCCACCGCGCTGGCCAGCGGCTGGTGCCCCCAGACCCCAAGGACGCCAGGCCCGTAGACATAGGGGCTTAGATGCAGGTGGGCGAGGAGCCCTTGGCCGGCATAGCTGTAGATGTCCCGGCTGAACAGGGGAGGCCCGAGGACAAGTGGCAGGGCCCACATGACGGCCACAGCACAGACATGGCGAGGCGCCACGCCGCGAAGCCGGCGCCCGATCGCCAGCCAGGCAACCGACAGCATGATCATCCCCGCATAGAACAGGAGCCAGTTCCCCAGCTGGGCAGTGCTCGGTGGGAGCCTGAAGACGTACCACCACTTGGTCGCGCGCCCGTCGCTGGCCATGACCAAGGCGGGGCCAGCCAACGCCATCGCCAGGGTAGACGCCATGCCGATGAGCGGCCATCGCCATCCAAGGCGTCCCGTGAGGCCTGCGGCAGCCCTCCGGAGCCTCAGGCCTTGAGGCCCGAGCGCTTCGGCGTCCGGGCCCGACTCGGCGTCCCGGCCCTCACGGTGCTGGGCCTCAGGAAACGGCCCGACAGGCTGCGGGAACGTCCGCTTGTCGAGATTCAGGTCTTGGGTGCTGTCTTGCCGCACTGGTCTGGAACCTCGTCCTCGGCCGGCCACGGCCGGTTGGCTGTTGTCGTCCCGGTACGGCGCACGTCACCGGCCCACAGAAGGGAACTGGGCTATTTTACCCCAAGCCACCAGGCGATAACCGTCGCCCTGCCCGCTGCACCGCCAGCGACCAGCACGCTCGATCACCACGACGAGCTCGAAGCGTGCCTCGGCTCCTTCCAGACCAGCATGCCACCTACGGCGTGCGGGCGACCCAGAGCGGCGGTGGCCGTGCGGATCACCAAGGCGGGGTCACCTCCTGAATGCGGGTCAACCAGCAGGTCGGCAGCGCCATACCGCCAGAGGAAGGTCCTCAGCTGATGCTCCATGGCCGCGTTCACCGAGGTCGGCGCTACCGGGTGGCCGGCCGGGCTCGGCGGGTGGGCCCCGTGGCTGGGAGCCCGGGTGCGGCGCTCTGCCCTCTTGAACAAAGCGACGACGGAGGCTGGCGCAAGCTTGGAGGGGGCCATCGCGGTCGGGGCGCCTGGACGTGCCACCAGGGCGTATCCCCCGATCAGCCGGAACCGCAAGCCGGCCACTGCCTGCCAGAGCAGTGGCGAGTCGGTTGGCTCCCCCACCGGGTACGGATAGGTGAGCACCACAGCACCGGGCTGGATAGCGCGCACCGCGTTGCTCGAGAAATAGGCCGGTACGCCAACCTGGGTGCTCAGGTACGGGAGTCGGGGGAGCAGCGGAGCCAGCGCGCCAGCCGCAACCAGGAGGGGCACGCCGCCGACCGCCAGGCGCTGGCGCAACGCCGGGCGCTGGCGCAATGCCGAGCGCTGGCGCCGGGCGACGAGCCGGACGCGGATGCGGTCGATGCCGACGGTGAGCAGGACTGCGGCACACAGCTGGACGAACAGGGTGTAGCGCAGGGGGACCGCCTTGTCGAGGAGGGGGAGCCGAGCCAGTAGGGCAAACGGCAGCCCGACAGTGGTCCTCGTTCCCCAGATGACGAGGGTGGGCCCCAGCGAAAGGACCAGCGCGGCGGCTCCGACCAGCGCACAAATCCGAACGACCGGCTCGCGCCAACGCCACACGACGACCGCGATCAAGCAGGCCAACAGCGGTATGCCGAGGTAGGCCCCGTTCTCGGGGAGGTTGGAGCCGGCGAGCCCGGAGGCAACCACCTGCAGGTGGTGCGGGCCGAGGAGCTGGTGGGTGGTGGGGACGATGCTCCCGAACAGGTCGGCGCTGTAGCTGTCGAGGACCGCCAGACCGAGGGGCGGGCCAGTTGGGTGCTGTGGCCCGAAGGCCAAGAACCAGGCGGGGTAACCGGCCACCAACCCAAAGGCCCCCACCGTCCAGCCGGCCCCGACGGCCGCGTCCCGCCATGCTTGCCAGACCCGGGCCCGCGAGCGCACCCACGCCCTCGGCTCCGTGCCGCCACTGGGCGCCTGGTGCGGCTTGGCGATCCGGCGCTTAGCGGCAGCCAGTGCGACACGCAGGCCCCCGCTTGCCGCCGACCCCGCAAAGCCGGTCACCACCAGCACCGCGGTGTCGGCGAGGATCTCCGGCGACACGAGGAACTGAGCCGCCGCAAGGAGGCCCACCGTGACCCCGATCCGGCGGGGGGCTCGCGCCCCGGTCGCGAGCCCCCGAGTTGCCAGCCCTCCAGTCGCCAGAGTCCCTCGCAGGGCCAGCAGCGGGTCGCCGGAGCGATCTCGGGCCCGAAGTGCCAGGTCGTAGACATTGGCCAGGAGCAACGGCGGGAGGGGGACGAACGCCAGGTTCAGGTGCAGGGCGCCCTGGCCAATCAAGTACGGCGAGAAGCCATAGGCGAGTCCACCCAGGAACCTGGTTGCCCGCGAGGCGGTGACCCGGCGGAGCACCGCGTACATTGCGCTGGCCGAGCACACGAATGCCAGCCGGAGCAACAGGTTGAAGGTGGATATGGGCCCGAGCAGCCAGCTCAGGGGGGCGCCCAGGAGGCCGAGCAGCGGCATGGAGGGGTTGGCGGCGACGTTGACCCCGTGGGGGTAGTTCTGCCACGTGCTGAGCAGCGGGTTGTGGCCGCCTGCGAGGGCGAAGCGCACCCACGACAGGAACCACAGCTGCTGGGTGGGGTCACCGCAACGACAGGTGAGGGCGTTGCCAGCCAGCGGCCCCACCGGCCAGTAAGCAAACCCGGCCAGGACCGCATAGCAGGCAACGACCGCTGCTGACCAGCCGAATCGCTGGAGGAGGTTACGCGGCGATGCGCTCAAACAAGAACACCCCCGGTGCCTTGAGCCTGACGAAGTGGGTCGCGAAGTACGCGGTGATCGCCGGTGTCCAGGGGATGCGGGCGGTGTGTGGCGAGCTGAGCACCACATAGCGAGCCCCCTCGAAGTAAGTGAGCCACCGCCGCTGGACTGCGGGCACAGAGGCTCCCCCAGCGGCGAGGGTCCTCCCACCGGCCAGGCTCAAGTCGGTGCCGAAGGAGTCGATCAGCAGGGGGCAGCTCGGGTCGCTGGACACCATCCGGCTTGCGCTGAGGGTCTGCGATGTCAGGTCGGTCAACACGCACGCGCCAGGAGGGACGTGCTGCTCGATGACCTTGCCCGGATCCGGCGCCGCCGCTGCGTTGACCTTGGAGAACTGACCTCCGCTAGCCAGGACGCCCACCCCGACCAACAGGATCACGCTGGCAGTGACCCTTGCCGGCCAGTTCGGGCCCGCCCTCGGGCCAGCTCCGGCCGTTCGCCCCAGCCACCCAGCTACCGAGACGGCAGAACGGCCCCAGCGGGCCGCCGCCAGGCAGATCAACCCCGCCAGGAACGGCGCAAACCAGTCCGCGTAGTGGTAGTAGAACTCGGTCGGCACCAGCAGGGACAGCCCGACGATGGCAGCAGAGCCGAGCACGAAGGCTTCGAGCCGGCTGAGCGGGAGGCGGCTGCCCGAGAGCTGGGTCACGACGAACGCCCCGGCGACGAAGAGCCCGATGCCGATGGTCGTGGCGTCCACCAGGGCCCTGCTGAGGTGCAGGCCGCTGCCGTACAGGCCGGTCAGGTACTCCAGGCGAATCCCGATCGGCATCCGAGCGTTGGTGACCCTGCTCAGCTGGACCACGATCACCTCGTTCACGAAGCGCATCGGAGCCGCGAAGAAGAACGGAGCGCACGGCACGGCGAACCCGGCTGCCACGCCCCACACGAACGGGAGGGCCCGCCGGCGCACTGCCGGCAGGCAGAGCACCACGATCACGACCACCGGCAGGATCGCCCAGATCTTCACCGAACCGGCAAACCCGAAGGCGACTCCCGCAAGTATCAGGCGCCTCCTTCGCGAGGTCAGCTGGTCGCCCTCGAAGCAGGCCACGGCCCCGATCAGGCAGAACAGGACCAGGTAGGGCTCCAGCATGAACGTGCGCGCGGTGAGGATCGCCGAGGAGAACGCCGCCAGGACAGTGCAGCCGAGGAAGGTGGCCGGAGCTCCCCGGTGGCGCAGAAGCCTCCCGAGGAGGACCACGTTGCCACCGGCGACCACGATGGTCAGCAACCTGGCGATGGCCATGGCGTCCCTGGTGCCGGTCAGTCGCGACAGCAGGGCTACCGGGCTGATCAGAAGTGGCAGTCCCGGCGGCTGCATGAGCACGAAGTCGCGATACGGGAGGGCGCCGTGGACCAGGCGCACGGCCGCCCCCAGGTTTACGGCATCGTCGTACTCGATCACCCCGAACAAGAAGTTCGACTGGTGCAGCTGGAAGGCCAGCAAGCCGACGGCAGCCAGCGCAGCAACCAGGATCCCCCCGTCCACGGGCTGCAGCCATCGACTCCTGAAGGTGCTTGACGGCGGGAGAGCCTGGCCACCCGGTTGGCTGGCGGGCCGGGGCCGCCGGGCACGTGGGGCAAAGGCGGCGGGCCGGGGCGGGAGAGCTGGGGCAGAGGGGACGGGGCGGGCGGACGAGGCGGACCGGGCCCGCTCGAATGCCATGGCGGTCGATCCTACTGCTGGCGCAGCATTCGCTAGCTGCAGGCACTTGTCGGATTGGGTGCGCTATGCATTGGCAATGGCTCGCACACGACTGTCTTTCGCCCGCAACCGCAACCGGCTCGCCTCTGGCTCGAACCCTGTTCGTATCGCTTCTTGCGGGCTGGCGTCGGCCCGGGTCGGCTTCGGTGTGGTGGGGATGCTGGCACCGAGGCTGCTGGCACGGGGTTGGGTCGGCGACGACACGGCCGCAGGGCCCGCCAAGGCGCTCGCCAGGGCACTCGGGGGCCGGGACCTGGCCCTTGGCCTGGGCGCGGTCCTCGCCATCTCGCATCAGGCCCCGGCACGGGGCTGGATGGAGGCCGGGGGCCTCGCGGACGCCGGGGACGTTGCAGCAACCCTTGCCTGCTGGCGTGTGCTCCCCCGCCGGGGCCGCTGGGCAGTCGTCGCTTTGGCGGGCGCAAGCTTGATCGCCTCGGGCATCCTTGGTCGGATGGTGGACCGGGCCCCAGCGTCCTAATGGTGGGTGGGATGTCTAGTCTGGCCCCATGAGCCGTCGAGGCGCCGGGCACGCCGACGCGCTGGTCTTCTTCGGGGCCACCGGGGACCTCGCCTACAAGCAGATCTTCCCGGCGCTGGCCGCGATGGTCCGGCGGGGCCACCTGAGCGTCCCGGTGATCGGGGTGGCCAAGGCGGGCTGGGGGCGTGACCAGCTCCTGGAGCGGGCCAAGGCCAGCCTGGTGGAGCACGACCAGGCCGACGCGTTCGAAGCGCTGGCCGGCCTGCTGGCCTACGTGGACGGCGACTACGAGAACCCCGACACCTTCGCCCGGCTGCGCAAGGAGCTGGGCGCCGCCAACCACCCGGTCCACTACCTGGCCATACCGCCCTCGCTGTTCGCCACGGTGGTCCGCTCCCTGGAAGCATCTGGCGCTGCCGCAGGGGCTCGGGTGGTCGTCGAGAAGCCTTTCGGCCAGGACCTGGCGTCGGCCGAGGCCCTCAACGAGGTGCTGCACTCCACCTTCCCCGAGCCCTCGATCTTCCGGATCGACCACTACCTGGGAAAGGAGGCGGTGCTGAACATGCTTTACTTCCGCTTCGCCAACTCCTTCCTGGAGCCGATCTGGAACCGCACGCACGTAGCGTCGGTGCAGGTGACCATGGCCGAGAGCTTCGGGGTCGCCGGGCGGGGCGCCTTCTACGACCACACCGGCGCCATGCGCGACGTGGTCCAGAACCACATGCTGCAGCTGGTCTCGCTCCTGGCGATGGAGCCGCCAGCCGGCTACGGCCACGAGGACATCCGTGACGAGAAGGCCAAGGTGCTGCGGGCCGTCCCCACCCTGCGCCCCACCCAGGTGGTGAGGGGCCAGTTCAGCGGCTACCGGGACCAGGACGGGGTCGCGCCCGACTCCGACACCGAGACCTTCGCCGCCCTTCGCCTCCACGTCGACACCTGGCGATGGGCCGGGGTGCCGTTCTACATCCGGGCGGGAAAGTGCCTGCCGGTCACCGCCACCGAGGTGCTGGTCCGGCTGCGCAAGCCGCCCGAGGCAGTGCTCGGGGAGGTTCGCTCCTCACCCCCCAACCACCTGCGATTCCGCCTCAGCCCCGAGATCGCCCTCGCCCTGGCGGCCCGGGTGAAGCAGCCCGGCGAGGCGATGGTCGGCCAGGACGTGGAGCTGGCCTTCCACGAGGACGCCGCGCCTAGCGCCCTGGCGCCGTACGAGCGCCTCCTCGGCGACGCCCTGCGCGGCGATGCCTCCATCTTCGCCCGGGAAGACGCAGTCGAGGCGGCCTGGCGGGTGGTGGACAAGGTCCTCGACGGCACCACCCCGCTGCACACCTACGAGCCGGGCGCTTGGGGCCCTGCCGAAGCCGACAAGCTGACGAGGGACCACGGCGGCTGGCACGACCCGGCGGCAGGTGAGCCCCCCCGATGAGCACCGACCCGGCGCTGGACGCCAAGCGGGCCGCGGCCGAGTGGGCCGCGGACCTGGTCGAGGCGCATATGGTGGTGGGCCTGGGCACCGGCAGCACCGCGATCATCGCCGTGCGCAGGATCGCCGAGCGCCTGGCCGACGGCACCCTGGCCGACATCGTGGCCATCCCGACCTCCAGCGTCACCGCGGCCGAGGCGGCCGGCCTCGGCATCGCCCTCACCTCCCTGGAGGACCACCCGGTTATCGACCTCACCATCGACGGGGCCGACGAGGTGGACCCCGAGCTGAGCTTGATAAAGGGGGGGGGCGGCGCCCTCCTGCGGGAGAAGATCGTGGCCCAGGCCACCCGCCGTGAGGTGATAGTCGTTGACCCAGGAAAATGCTCGGAGCGCCTCGGGACCCGTTTCCACCTGCCCGTCGAGGTTGTCGACTTCGGCTGGCTCCCGGAGGCTCGACACCTCGAGTCGCTGGGCGGCACCGCCACCCTTCGCAAGGCGCCCGACGGCAGCGTGATGCGCACCGACCAGGGCAACTTGATCCTGGACTGGGCTCACGGCCCCATCGAGGACCCCGAGGCGCTGGAGGCCAAGCTGTTGGCACGAGCGGGCGTGGTGGAGGTGGGCCTGTTCTGCGGGCTCACGACCGACCTGGTGATCGGGGCACCCGACGGGGTAGAGCACAGGACCAGCTAGGAGGGCACCGATGGCAGTGGGAGGCACGGGGGGCGCGGCGGGCACGGGAGGCACGGCGGGCACGGCGGCGGCTGAGATGCCCCCGGCGTGGCAGGCCCTGGAAGCGCACGCCGGCCAAGCTGGCGGGCTCAGGCTCGCTGACCTGTTCGCCTCCGACCCGCACCGGGCTGAGCGCATGTCCGCGGAGGCCTGCGGGGTCCACCTTGACTACTCCAAGAACCTGGTGACCGACGAGACCCTGAGCCTGCTCGTGGAGCTAGGCGCCCAGCGCGGCCTGCCCGAGCGGATCGCCGCCATGTTCGCCGCCAAGCGGATCAACACCTCGGAGGACCGCGCGGTGCTGCACGTGGCCCTGCGGACCCCCAAGTGGGCCTCGATCCTCCTCGACGGGACAGATGTGGTTGCCGAGGTCCACGCCGTGCTGGAGCGCATGGCGGCGTTCTCCGAGTCCGTGTGCTCGGGCGCCTGGCTGGGCCACACCGGCAAGCCGATCCGCAACGTCGTCAACGTCGGCATCGGGGGCTCCGACCTGGGTCCGGCGATGGCCTACGAGGCGCTGCGGGCGTACGCGGACCGAGACAAGGTGTTCCGCTTCGTGTCCAACATCGACGGGGCGGACCTGATCGAGGCGACCAAGGACCTCGACCCCGCAGAGACCTTGTTCGTGGTGTGCTCCAAGAGCTGGCACACCAAAGAGACCCTGGCCAATGCCAACAGTGCTCGTGAATGGCTCCTCGCCGGGCTCGGAGGAGACGAGGCCGCGATCGCCAGGCACTTCGTGGCCGTGTCCACCAACGCCGAGGGGGTCGAGGCATTCGGCATCGACACCACCAACATGTTCGGCTTCTGGGACTGGGTGGGGGGACGCTACTCGATGGACTCAGCGGTCGGGCTGTCGCTGATGATCGCCATCGGCCCGGAGCGCTTCTACGAGATGCTTGCGGGGTTCCACGAGATGGACGAGCACTTCGCCACCGCTCCGCTGGAGTCCAACCTGCCGGTGCTGCTCGGCCTGCTGTCGGTCTGGTACAACGACTTCCTGGGGGCCCAGAGCCTGGCCGTCCTGCCCTACAGCCGATACCTGTGGCGCCTGCCTGCCTACCTGCAGCAGCTGGAGATGGAGTCCAACGGTAAGCACGTGGATCTGGCCGGCCAGCCGCTGCGTTGCCCCACCGGCCCGGTTATCTGGGGCGCCTCGGGCACCAACGGCCAGCACGCCTTCTATCAGCTGCTTCACCAGGGGACCCGGCTGGTGCCGGTGGAGCTGATCGGGTTCCTGCGCCCGGTCGAGGAGCTGGGGCACCACCACGACGAGCTGATGGCCAACATGTTCGCTCAAGCCGAGGGGCTGGCGTTCGGACGCACCCAGGAGGAGCTGGCCGCCGCCGGCGCTCCTGCGTGGCAGGTCCCCTACCGGGTGTGCGAGGGCAACCGCCCGACGACGACGATCCTCGCCCACCGCCTCACCCCAGGCTCGCTGGGGGCCCTGATCGCCCTCTACGAGCACAAGGTGTTCACCCAGGGCGCCATCTGGGGCATCGACTCCTTCGACCAGTGGGGGGTGGAGCTGGGCAAGATCCTGGCGGAGCGGATCGCCCCGGAGCTGGAGGGCGAGGGCGAGGGCGACCACGACAGCTCCACGACATCGCTGATCAGGAGGTATCGCCAGGCTCGCCCTGGCTGAGCGCTGGTCGAGAGTGGGCACGGGTGCGCGGCGGCACCGGCCCTATTTTTCCTATGACGCTCCGAAACCCACCCGGCGGTCGTCGCCACTGGTCCCCACCTCGACGTAAGCGATCTTGTGGACCGGCACACCCACCCGGCGGTCCCGGCGGTCGGTCAGCCACAGCACGCCGTCGCCCTTCTCCAGGAGCCCGGAGATCTCGGCGATGAGCTTGTCCCGCCCGGTCTCCTCGGGGATCTCGACCTCCAGCTCCTTGACTGCCTGGGTGATGCCGATCCGAACGTCCACTTCGATGCTCCTTTTGTGTTGTCCCGACTCAGCGTAGGGCGCTCAGCCCCACCAGAACGCCGATGCTATGGCTGCGTACAGCCCGAGCAGCGCAACGCCCTCCATCCAGGTGGACTCGCCGTCCGCCACCACGAAAGCGGTGATCACGGCCGCGACGCCAACTGAGGCGACCAGCAGGGGGGGGAAGACCAGGGTGAGGGCTGCACCGCCCACCAGCGGGCTCACCAGCACGAGCACCGGGATCAGGACCAGGGCGATCTGGAGGGGGCTTTGCAGGATCACGCTGAGCGCCAGGTCGGGGCGGTTGCGCGCGGCGAGGGTCACCCCAACCGCGTTCTCCACTGCGTTCCCGGCGATTGCCACGATCACCAGCCCGGCGAAGGTGGGGCTGATGCCGAGGCTGTGGACTGCGGGAGTAAGCGAGTCGACGAACCAGCTCGAAGCGGCTGCCGCCCCGCCGGCGGATGCAGCGAGCAGCCCAAGGGTGAGCGCAAGGGGCCACCTACCGCTGACGGGCGCGGCCTGCTCCGATCCCTTGGCTCCCCTGATCCGCAGGTCGGCCAAGAGGCTGAGGGCGTACACGGCCAGGAGGATGACGGCCGCCACGTCGGAGAGGGCACGTTCGTGGTGCGCTGCGGGGAGGTCGAGGCCCGAAGCGAGCGTGGGCACGATCAGCACGCCCACCGCCAGGAGCAGCAGGAGGCTGAGCAGCTTGGCTCGCTCGGCGCCAAAGCGCTGGACTCCATGGCGGACGCCGCCCACCACGAACGCCAACCCGAGCACCAACAAGACGTTCGCCAGGATGGAGCCGACGAGGGCCGCACGGAGGACACCTCCGAGTCCTGCCCGGAGGGCGAATATGCCGAACAGCAGCTCGGGCAAGTTGCCCAACGCCCCTTGGATCGCCCCGGTGGCGCCCACTCCCATGCGGTCACCCAGCGCCCCTACCGCCCGCCCGACCACCGCTGCGAGCGCGGCCAAGGCGATCGCGGCCACGACAAAGGCCGCGGTCGCCGGGGTAGAGGTGAAGTGGGTGACGGCGGCGGCCCCGGTGAGCACGGCGGCCAGGGCGACGAGACCCAGGTCGCCGCTTGTCGGGCGGCCGGGCTGGGCGGCCTTCAGCGAGGTCGGCGAGGTCGGCTCTGCCATGCCGCACAGTCTGGCCGGTGTGGCGGGGCGGGGCGGCGGGACGGGGCCGGCGGCGGGGCGGGGCCGGCGGCGGGGCGGTGTTGGTGCGGGCGCTGATGTCACGGCCGGGTGCAAGACTGGAGGCATGGGTGAGCTGACCGGGAGGGCCCGGCAATGGGAGGCCACCATGGCGGGCCACGATGGGGGCCGGGCACGCCTGGCCCACGCGGACAGCGCCGCCGGGCTCGGTCGTTCGACCCCCGGATACGCCAGGGCCGAGCGCGAGGATGCCGAGGCGGCGGCGCTGGCACCAGGAGCGACGCTGGCGCAGGGGGCGGGAAGACGGGAGAGGGAGGAGGAGTCCGACCACTACAGAACCTGTTTCGAAAGAGATAGGGACAGGATCCTGCACTCGTCGGCCTTTCGCCGCCTGGCGGGCAAGACCCAGGTGTTCATCTCCCCCGCCGACCACCAGCGCACCCGGCTCACACACGCCCTCGAGGTGGCCCAGGTGGCCGTGGCCCTGGCGCGGGCCATGCGGCTCAACTCCTCACTGGCTGAGGCGATCGCCCTCGGGCACGATTGCGGGCACGGTCCGGGGGGCCACGCCAGCGAGGACGCGATGACTCCCTTCCTGGCCGAGGGATACGACCATGCCGTCTGGGGAGCAGACGTGGTGCTCACACCGCTGAACTTGTGCGCCGAGACCCTGGATGGCGTGCGCAACCACTCCTGGAGCCGCCCGGCCCCCTCCACCCCCGAGGGCGAGGTGGTCAGCTGGGCGGACCGCATCGCATACGTGTGCCACGACTTCGAGGATGCGATATCTGCGGGGATCGTCACCCAGGCCATGCTGCCAGAGACTGTCAGGCGTGTCTGTGGCGCCACGCGCGGCGCCCAGCTCGGCGCGTTCGTAGACGGGGTGCTGGATACCGTGGTCGCCACCGGGATCATCGGGATGGACGAGGAGCGGGCGGAGGCGCTGGCGGAGCTGAGGGCGTTCAACTACCACCGGATCTATTTGCGCCCGGCGGCGAGGGTCCAAGCAGGCGCGGTGGTGAAGGTGCTCCGGGCGCTCGTAGAGCACTTCGCCGACCGCCCCAACGCCATCCCGGGAGCGACGGGCGACGGCTGCCCCGCCGGGTCGGACGCTGCCGTGCGGGCGGCAGTCACCTACGTGGCGGGCATGACCGACCGCTACGCCATGCGCACCGCAGTGGTGGAGCTGGGCTGGGACCCCGCAGCCTTACCAGGCGTCACGGCCGACTGGCCATGAGCGCCGACAGTGCACGACCCGTCGTGCACTGGGAGATAGTGGCTCGCGACACCGAGCTACTGGGGGATTTCCACCGCGCGCTGTTCAGCTGGCAGATCGGAGACGGGCCCGTCAGGATGGTCAACCCCGGCCTCGGCGGCCTCGAACCCGGACCCAGCGGCCACCTGCGCCAGGGCGAGGAGGGGGGCGTCAACCTGTGGGTCCAAGTTCGAGACCTGCGGTCTTGCCTGCTCTGGCGCTGGAGTTGGGAGGAGAGGTCGTAGCGGAGCCATTCGACCTCCCCGATGCCCCGACGCGCTCGACGTCCTCCACCCCGGCCGCAACTGGAATGTCATGAGCTGTATAACCAAGTCAGTCCGGCCTCCCCCGCGGCGTGGGGCAGTGGGGCGTGGCGCTCCCCCCGCGGGTGGCGTCCAGCGCACGAGCTGTGCGCCCGCGGTGACGACCGCTCCGGCGGGCACCACTCGTAGGAGGCGATTGCGCAGGGACTGTCGCCAGCCACCCCCCAGGTCGGGGCCGAAGCGGGCGATCGTGGCCGACTGTCGGGCAATGCGCCGGCAGCGCGGCCCGCGAGCCTGGTCGAACGCGGCCAGTGCCGAGGTCAGGTCGCCGCCTGCGGTGACGGGCTCTGCGATCATGCGTCTCACACCGTCCTCCAGGGAGCTGGCTGCTTCCTGGCCCATGGTGGGCAGCGCTGCATGGGCGGCGTCGCCGACCAATACGACGCGCCCACGGATGTAGGTCGGGAGCCCGCCGGGCAGGTGGTACACGTCGTGGCGCATCAGCTGGCTCGGTTGGGTGGCCTCGAGTGTGGCCCGAACTTGCGGGGACCATCCGGAGAAGTGGCTGCGAGCCGCCGCCAGCTCGTCGTCGAAGGACTGTCCCTCGGGGTGCCGGAAGTAGCCGAACCAGTACAACTCGGTCCTACTTACCCGGAGCGCGCCGAACTCAGCGCCCGGTCCCCACAACTCGACCAGCCCATCATAGGCGCCGACGTACGGGATGACGGCCCGCCAGCTGGCCCTGCCGCTGTAGCGCGGACGTGCCGCGGCGAACAGCTGTGCCCGGACGGTGCTCCTGACACCGTCTGCGGCCACCACCAGGTCGGAGTCGCTCGTGCGCTCACCGGCGTCCGTCCTCCACGTCACGGTGGCGGGTTCGCCTCCGGCGGCTCCCGGCCGCACGGAGGTGACTTTGGCGCCGGTAACCAGTTCGGCGCCCTCGGACTGGGCCCCCCCGGCTCGCGCAGCACCCCCGGGCTCGGCTCCCCCGGCACGCCCGACCCGTCCGGCTCCCCCGGCGCCCTCGGCCGCCACTCGCGGGGCGGCGTGGAGCCTCTGGCGGTGAACTCCCCAGATCGTCGTTGTCCAGCGGACGTCTGCCCGGTTGTCAGGTATTCGGAAGAGCCAGCGGCCGCTCGGGTCTTGGAAGCCTGCGGTGAGGGTCTCGTACCCGACCGAGCGGACCGCCTCGTCCAGTCCGATTGCCTCCAGCGCGGCCATCCCGTTACGGGTGATCGCCAAGCCCGCACCGATCTCGCCAAAGGCCGGTGCTCGCTCCAGGACCGTGGTCTGCCACCCCGCCTGCACCAGCGACGCCGCCGAGGTAAGGTCCGCGATCCCCCCGCCGACCACGATCGCCTTCAGTTCGCGAGCCATCCAGAACCTCCGACGGGCTCAGTCCCGGGTGACATTGGGAGGCGCAGCCACGAGGGGCCGAGGGTCGCTCGGGTTCCTGTCGGAGCTCCCAAAATGGACGTCTGGGCAGCTCGCCATTCGCAGGACCCTAGCCCGAAGTTGCGTTTCGGCTCAGGCAGTGTCACCGTCGTGCTGAACTTTGGGCAATGGACGACACTGAGCGTTCGCCATTGCCCAAAGTTCGCATCGAAGCCCTGGCTCTGAGGCAGCATGGCCTGCTCCTCCCGGAGCGCCGGGCCCCGACCCACCAGGTCGCCGCTGGTCGGCCCGGTGCCCTGGAGCCTGCCAGCGCGCCGGGCCCCGACCCACCAGGTCGCCGCCTGCGGTGACGGGCTCTGCGATCATGCGTCTCACACCGTCCTCCAGGGAGCTGAACTTGGGTCTCTCATGACCGCTGAGATGTCACCGTTGACCAAAGTTCAGCTACGGAGGGTCAGCTCACGGCGGTAGACCCTGACCGGGCCCATCGTGTCGATGCGCTCAGCGAGGCCGGCGAACGCCGCCGAGGCCTCCCCGTGCGGGTCGCCCACGGTGACAGGCACGCCTTCGTCGCCACCCATCCGCAGAGCCGGGACCAGGGGCACCTGGCCCAGCAACGGGACGCCGAGAACTTGGGCGAGCGCCTCGCCCCCTCCGGAGCCAAAGATCTCGTAGCGCCGCCCGTCGTCACCACTGAACCAGGACATGTTCTCGATCACGCCGCGGACAGGGAGCTTGAGCTTCTTCGCCGCAAAGGCGCTGCGCTGGGCAACCCTCTGGGCGGCGGACTGGGGGGTCGTCACCACCAGGACCTCTGACCGAGGCAGGTACTGCGACAGCGACAGGGCTACGTCGCCGGTGCCCGGTGGCATGTCGACGAGCAAGAATTCCGGCTCCCCCCAGTAGGTGTCGACCAGGAACTGCTCCAGTGCCTTGTGGAGCATCGGGCCCCTCCAGATGACCGGCGTCTCGTCATCGACGAACATCCCCGTCGACAGGCAGCTCACGCCGTGCCCAACCGGTGGGATCACCAGGTCTCCCACCAGCATTGGGGAGCGGTCCAGGCCCAGCATCCGAGGTATCGAGAACCCGTACACGTCGGCGTCGAGGATTGCCACCCGCCGGCCCCGGCCAGTCAGTGCGATTGCCAGGTTGACGGTGACTGACGATTTGCCCACCCCACCCTTGCCAGAGGAGATGCCGAGGACCCGGGTCCTCGAGCCGGGGCGCATGAAGGCGTTCGACCTGCCCTCCTCGTGGCCCACCGGGGCAACGGCGGCCTCGCCGACGCCGGCCCCGCCGACCCCGGCCCGCAAGCGAGCTGCCAGCTCCATCGACTCCGGCTCGTCCAGGTCGACCAGCACCACCTCGGCAGCCTTCACGCCCGGCAGGTCCCCGAGCGCTGCGCCAACCCGCCGGCGTAGCTCCTCTGCCTGGGGATAGCTGGGCGCCGCCTGCGCAACGGTCGCGGCCACCCTTCCCCGCCGCGCCCTCACGCTGCGCACGAGACCCAGCTCGACCAAGCTGCGTCCCAGCTCCGGGTCGAGCACGGTCCCGAGGGCTTCCAACATCTGAGCCTCGCTGGGGGACATACAACCTCCGAGAAGGGCACGAGCGTCAGGTCCGTCCGACCTTGCCCTGCGCGTCAAGGTAGGATACCTACCATGCGCTCAAATAGCGTGCCCCGACCCAGTTTGGTTGGCCAGGACGCCAGTGCCGGCAAAGTCGGACCCGCTGTCGGATTCCTGGATCCCGAGCAATCGCTCGACCCCGAGGAGTTCTCTGCGATGGTGGCCGCCGTCACCTCGGCATTCGGCGATCCGACTCGGCGGGAGATCTACCTGCACGCCCGCAGCGCCAAGGGGGTCACGGCCACGGAGGTAGCAGAGCGATTCGCCCTTCACCCGAACGTTGCTCGCCACCACCTGGACAAGCTTGCGGCTGGGGGCTACCTGGAGGTGGCCCGTCCCCGCGACCCCGTACCCAGCTCGGGCGGTGGACGGCCCTCCAAGCACTACCGGGTCCCCCCGTCGGCGGACTCCGATGCCCCCTTGGCGTTCCCTCCCCGGCGTGACGACCTGTTGGTGATGCTTCTGGCCGAAGCGCTCAGGCTCTTGGACCCCGAGCGCGCCGAGGTCATGGCCGAGTCGGTCGGCGAGGAGTACGGCAGGACACTCGCCGGCCAGCTGTCTCCTGGCGATCCACAGCGCTCTGTGCAGGCGGCGCTCAACGCGGTAGCCGACGCCCTCACAGCCCACGGGTTTGCGGCGCACGCCGAGTCAAGGGGGACTTCCCTTGCAGTGGTAGCCGACAACTGTCCCTTCGGAGGTGCCGCGACGGTGCATCCGGTTCTGTGCGCGGTCGACAGGGGCATGGTGCGCGGCATGCTGTCGGGCCTTCATGGGTCGCCCATACCGGTGACCATGTCGTCTCGGGCGAGGGGCGACGACTCCTGCTCAGCAGTGGTCTGAGCACCGACACCACCAGCAGCGGCCGGCCCGAGCGGCATGGGATGGCAAGGCGGCACATCTGGGCTGCGGCGCGGGTGAGCGGGCGGCGCGGGTGAGCGGGCGGCACTACCTCGATCATGCCTCCACTTCTCCGGTTCGCCCCGAGGTCGCAGAGGCGATGCTGGAGTGGATAACCGGGCCCGGGGCGGCCGATCCGGCACGGGTCCATACCGAGGGCCGGATGGCTCGGGCGGCGATAGAGGAGGCGCGCTCGAGCGTGGCCTCGCTTCTGGGCGTGCGCCCGCGCCAGTGCGTGTTCACCAGCGGTGCCACCGAGGCCGTGAACACGGCCGTCTGGGGTGCCGCCAGGGAACGGCCCGGGGCGGCGATCGTGTGTCCGGCCGTGGAGCACTCCTGTGTCAGGGGGGCTTCAACCCGCCTGGCACCTGTGGTCGAGGTGGGGGTAGATCGGCTGGGCCGGGTAGACCTCGACGACTACGGCCAGGCCCTGAACGGAGGTGGTCGGCCGGCGCTGGCCCACTGCCAGTGGGGCAATCACGAGATCGCCACGCTTCAGCCGGTGGCCGAGTTGGTGGCGATGGCACGAGAGCTGGGTGTCCTCACCCACGTGGATGCGGCGGCGGCCTGCGGTCACGTGCCACTCGACCTCGGGACCCTGGGCGCGGACCTCGTCTCGATCAGTGCCCACAAGCTGGGCGGCCCGAAGGGAGTCGGTGCATTGATCATCGCCCCCGGCCTCAGGCTCGAGCCACTCCTGGTCGGCGGCGAGCAGGAGCGCGGCCGGCGGGCTGGGCTGGAGGACACCCCGGCCATCGTGGGGTTCGGAGTGGCGGCGGCAATCCTGGCTGGCCGGGGGGGGGCGGCGGCAATCCTGGCTGGCCAGGGTGGGGCGGCCCCGCCCCCACTTGTAATCGAGCAAAGCCGCGCCTGGGCGCAGACATCCCGCATCCTGGACGCGGCAGAGACGACGGACGGCGTCGTGGCTTACGGTGACGCCACTGGGAGGCTTCCTCATATCGCGTGCCTTGGGATCGAGGGGGTGGAGGCCGAGGCGGTCCTGCTGGGCCTCGACCAGGCCGGTTTCGCAGCCCACTCGGGCTCGGCGTGCTCCTCTGAGTCCCTTGCCCCGTCCCCCGTGCTCGAAGCGATCGGTGCCGACGCCGAGAGGTCTCTACGCGTGTCGGTGGGGTGGTCGACCACCGACGAGGAGGTCGAAGCCTTCCTCGCGGCCCTGCCAAAGGTGATCGCCCCGCTGCGGGCGCTACGCTCCCAGTGACTTGCGCAGTGCCGCGGCAAGGTCCGGCTCACCGACCTTGCGGCGCCCCGCCAGTGGCACGATGGAGCGAGGGGGCGCTTCGTGGTCAAACACTCCGGCACCGCCGCCCACGGGCTGGGGCTGGGCGGCCGGGCGGACCTCGGCCGGGCGGACCTCGGCCGGGCGGGCTGGCACGCCCCTCGGGAGCCCTCTGGACACCAGCGCCTCCAGCTGGGAGCCGCTGAGGGTCTCACTGTAGATCAGTGCCTCGGCGATCCTTTCGAGGTCGTCTGCGTGGTCATTCAGGATCACCCTGGCTGCCTGCTCTGCCTTGGCCAGCAACCGCCCAACCCCATCCGTGGGGCCCAGCGGCATCTGACCGGCGGCCATCTGGCTGGCGAGGGCCTCCACGCTGGGGGCCTGGGTGGTATCGGTCATGGCCCAACGCTCCACCATCTTGCGCGCCAGCACCCCCGCGTGCTCCAAGTCGTCCTCCGAGCGGGTGGTGGGCTCGCCGAACACGTTCAACTCTGCGGCCCGGCCGCCAAGCAGCAATATCAGCTGTGCCTGGAGCTCTCGCTTGGTCAGCACGGCTCGCCCGTGGGTGATGGACCACACCGAGCGTTCGCTGGCGTTGCCGCGGCTGAAGATCGACACCCTGGGCGGCGTCTTCATTCCCCGAAGAAGCAGGCAGAGGAGCGCGTGTCCTGCCTCGTGATAGGCGATCAACCGACGCTCGCCGTCATCGAGCGTCGGCGATGTGCCGGTGCCGACGTGGAGGCGCCCACACGCCTCGTCCACGTCCTCGGGCCCGATCATCTCCCGGTGCCACCGCGCTGCCAGCAGCGAGGCCTCGTTCACCAGGTTGGCCAGGTCCGCAGACGAAGCTCCAGCGACGTCCCTGGCCACTGTGCCCCAGTCCACCCGAGGCGAGAACCTGCGCTTGGCCGCGTGCAGCATCAGGATCTGCTCGCGGTCGCGCTGGCTGGGCAGGTCCACCAGCACCCGCCGGTCGAAGCGGCCTGGCCGCAACAGGGCCGGGTCGATCATCTCCGGTCGGTTGGTGGCGGCTATCACCATGACTCCGGCCGACACCCCTTCACCGTCCAGCTCGATCAGGAGCTGGTTGAGGGTGTTGTCGAACTCCCGCCCGCCGTCCCCGTCGCTGTTGCCGTGACGGTGGCGCCCGATGGCGTCCAGCTCGTCGATGAACACTATGGACGCTCCCTGCTCCCTGGCGGTTGCGAAGAGCTCTCTGACTCGAGCGGCGCCAACCCCGACGTAGCGTTCCACGAAGCTGGCCGCCGAGATGTAAAAGAAAGGTACCCCTGTCTCGCCGGCCAAAGCCCGCGCCAGCAGGGTCTTCCCGCATCCTGGAGGACCGTAGAGGAGGATGCCCGTGGGCAGCTTGGCCCCGAGGCGATCGAAGCGGTGCGGGTAGGCGAGGTATTGGCGCAGCTCCTGGAGCTCTGAGATCGGGTCGTCCATCCCGGCCAGGTCGTCAAATGTGACGCCCGGGACCGAGGCCTTGGCCTTCGCGTCCTTGGGCTCGTCAGCCTTGGCCAGGCGAGCAGCGTGGCGTCTTTGCAGGTGCTGGCTGAGGAAGACGGCGCCGACGGTAAAAGCGAGGATGGCGCACAGCGGGATCCAGAAGATGGGGCTTGTCAGTGTGTTGGGCATCTTGCCCCCCATCCAACCACAAGTTCAACAAGATTCACAACAGCCACTCCAGCAACAGCGAGGACCTCCGGCTCACAACACTCAGCCCTCCCCGCGCTCTGTGTTGTCGAGCTGGAGGGACAGCGAGTTGATGCACCAGCGCTGGCCCGTCGGTCCTGGCCCGTCGTCGAACACGTGCCCGAGGTGGGAGCCGCAGCTGGTGCACCTCACCTCGGTCCGCAGCATCCCGAGGGATCGGTCTGGAATGAGCTCAACTGCCTCGGCGCCTGTCGGCTCGGTGAAGCTGGGCCAGCCGCAGTGGGAATCGAACTGGGAGGAGGCTTCGAACAGCTCGGCCCCGCAAGCTCCGCAGCGGTAGGTGCCGTCTGGTGCCACCCGGATGTACTCGCCACTCCCCGGCGCCTCGGTCCCGCCCCGGCGAAGGACCCGGAAGCGATCCTTGCCGAGCTGAGCCAGCCACTCGTCATCTGTCTTGGTAACGTCAGTGCCCACGAACGGCCTCCTCTGGCGCGACTTGGCGCCAACCAGCGACCGCACCACTGTACCAAGAGACGCTCTCCGGCTCATCAGCGCTTCTGCCCGATATCGGCGGCAACCTGCGCAGGCACAGGCAGGTGAGCCTCGCCAAACGCCATGGCGATCACCGGCGCAGTGCGCTTCACCAGAGCAGGGAGGGGCTTGTCGGCCAGGAATGCCTTGAATTGGGCCACGGCGTTGGCGGTGTCGTGGGCATCTTGTAGGTACATGTAGCCAAGGAAGACGTGGGCATCTGGGTAGCTCGGGTCGAGCGCGGATGCCTCGGCCACCAATGCCCGGCCGTGGGATATGACCGCCGGGTCCTTCGCCGAGACTCCGGCCAGGCGCAGGATCCAGCCTTCGTAAGCCAGTGCCACGGGCTGGTGAGGGTCGACCGCAAGCACCTTGGCGAGGACCTTGGTGGCTGCCACGTCGGAGCCTTGGCTCACCAGCGTGCGCGCCTGCAACAGCTCGGCGGCCACTTGGGCGCTGACCTGGCTCTTGGATGGTGCCGCGGTAACTGGAGGGCTGCCGCTGACTTGCTGGCCGGACTTACGGGGTATCGCAAAGCTGCCCACCAGGATACCGGTGCCGATCACGAAGGCCAGGATCGCTCCGCCGAGCATCCACCGCCTCCGTGGGCGACCACGCCCGGGCCGTGGAGTCGCCGGGTCGGGCTCGGCTCGGTCGCCGCGCTCCAGCGGCGGCGGGCGTAGCGAGTCGGGGTCCGGCTGGGGCTCGGCTCGGTCACCAGGCTCCGGCGGCGGCGGGCGTAGCGAGTCGGGCTCGGCTCGGTCACCAGGCTCCAGCGGCGGGCGCAGCGGGCCGGGCTCCAGCGGCGGGCGCAGCGGGCCGGGCTCGGGCGGCGCTTCCCCCAGTGCCCGGATCGCGGCGGCTGCCCGAGCGGTGTAGTCATCACGCAGCTCGCGGTAGCTGGCCTCTTCGATCTCACCTGCCTCCCACTCACGATCCAGCGTGGCCAGGGCAGCCAGGTAGCGCTCCCGGTCCTCCTCCAGCTCGTGAACCCGCGGCTCCCCCCCTCCTCTCACCGACGCAGCGCCTCCTCGACCAGCATGCGATCATCGTCGCTCAAGGCTGCCGTTGGAACCCCTCGCCGGCGGCGGAACACGAACACCAGGCCCCCGCTCGCCAGGATCACTGCCACCACAGGCAGTATCCACACCAGGCTCCCGGGACCCGAGGTGGGCGGGCTGAGCACGATGCTGGCCCCGTACCCGGCCTCGACTGCCGCCTCGACCGCCGCATCGCTCGCACCCGCGTGGACTTGGGCCACCACGAACTGCCTTATTGCGACGGCTGTGCCGGCGTTGGACTCGGCCACCGACAGGTCGGCGCAGCTTGGGCATCCGATCACCGACTCGAGATGCGCTATCCGTTGAGCCGGGGTGGGCTTCCCGCCACCTGCGCCCGCCAGCCCGCTCCCGATGGCCAGACCCACCCCCAGCACCACTGCCAGCGCCAACCAGCCCAGGCGGGAGGAGCCAACGCGCCCCACCCAGCCAAGGCCCACCGGCTGACGGCCCACCGGCTCACGGCCCACCCAGCCACCGGTCACCGGCTCAGTAGCCCTTCGAGTGGGCTAGGACCAGCAACTGGTCCAGCCCGCTGGTAGTGACCTGGCCGACGATCTTGGTCAGCATCGTTCCATTGGGAGCAACGAGGAATGAGGTCGGCGGGCTGCGCACCCCCCAGTGCACGCCAGCCTGGAGCCCGCTCGGGTCGCCCGCCACGGACAGCACCGGGTAGTGCCCGCCGTGTTGGGTCACGAACCGGGCGGCTACCGAAGGCTGGTCCTGGAACGGCACGCCCAACACCACCACATCAGAGGTGTTGGCGGCGGCGAAGGCGTTGAGCTGGGGCGCCTCGGCCTTACACGGCTCGCACCAGCTGGCGAAGAAGTTGACCAGCACGAAATGGCCCCGAAGCCCCGACATGGTCATCTGTCCCCCCCCGGTCAGTGACCTCCCCGACAGCGCCGGAGCCGGCTTGCCGATCAGGGGCGTCTGGGCCTGCAGGTTCGCTGCGTTCGGCGAGGTGGCGAACACCACGATCAAGGCGACAGCAACCACCGCCACCCCGCCGGCGGCAATGCGGATGGGGCGGATGGGGCTCTTCACGTTGCTCCGACCGGCGTTGCCCCAACCGGCTCCCCGACCGGCTCCGGCGCCCGCGAGCGCGCCCGCGAGCGCGGCCCGAGCGCCACCGCCTCGCCGGGGGCTGCTCGCCCGCGCCGGCGGGGGAAGCCTGCGAGCAGCACACCAAGGGCGATGATCCCGCCCCCGATCCACAGCCAGCTCACCATCGGCTGGACGATCACGCCGATCAGGACCGAGCCGGCCTTGCCCTCAGGCGGGCCGTCGTAGGTGAGGTACACGTCGCTGCGCAGGCCGGCGGATATGGCGGGCGTGCCGACCGCACTCAGGCTGGTCCCGAACTGGCTCACGCCAGGGCGCATCAGGCCCCGTCCGGCCACCTCGACGACCGCCACCTGCTCGGTTCGAGCCGGGCTCACGACCGTGCGCACCCCCCGGTAGGTGAGGGCCTGGCCGTCCACCACCCTCGTATGCCCCGGCAGGAGCGTCACCTGGCTGCGACGACCGAACGACATGCTGGCAGCGAGGGCCACCCCGATGACCACCACCCCCAGGTGCACCACCATCCCCCCGTTCGAGCGCCCCACGAGGCCCCGCCAAAGGCCCGCGCCGCCCCGAGCGGACGAGCGAACCGCCGCCACGAGATGCGCCAGGGCGGAGGTCCCGGCGAAAGCCCCCAGGCCGAACGCCACCAATGGGACAGCTCCACGGATCCCCGCGAGCGCGCAGCCGAGCAGGGTGAGGCCCCCGGCCCACGCCGGGAGCACCAGGCGGGAGCGGATCAGGGCAACCGGCGAGCGCCGCCAGGACAGGACCGGGCCCACGGCCATGAAGAAGAGCAGCGCCAGGCCGATCGGGGTGGTCATGGTGTCGAAGTACGGCCGCCCGACGGTGAGCGACTTGCCGTTCAGCGCGGCCACGAACAGTGGGAACACGGTCCCGAGCAGCACCACGAAGGCAAGGACGGCGAAGAGCAGGTTGTTCACCAGGAACCCGCCCTCCCGCGACAGGGGCGAGGAGACCTTGTCCCGAGCCCTCAACAGGTCGCCCCGCCAGCCGATCAGGCCGACCGACACCACCACCACCACCCCGAAGAACCCGATGAGCACCGGGCCCAGGTTGGACTTCGAGAAGTTGTGCACCGACAGGAGCACCCCCGAGCGGGTGAGGAAGGTCCCGAGGATGGTGAGGCAGAAGGTCGCGACGAGCAGCGAGAGGTTCCACACCCGCAGCAGCCCCCTGCGCTCCTGGGCCATGACCGAGTGCAGGTAGGCGGTCCCCGTGAGCCACGGCAGGAAGGCCGCGTTCTCCACCGGGTCCCACGCCCAGAACCCGCCCCACCCGAGCACCTTGTACGACCACCAGGCCCCGAGGACGATCCCCACGCTCAAGAAGCCCCAGGCGAACAGCGTCCAGCGACGCACGTCCACCAGCCAGGTCTCCCCCAGCCTGCCCGTCACCAGCGCCCCGATGGCGAAGGCGAACGGGACGGTGAAGCCGACGAAGCCGAGGTAGAGGAACGGCGGGTGGATCACCACCAGCAGGTTGTCCTGCAGCAGGGAGTTCGGCCCCGCCCCGTCGACCGGGATCGCCCCGGCCACCGTCTTGAACGGGTCGGCCGGCCCGAGCATGAGGGCGAAGAAGAACGCCGCCACCACCATGCAGACCACCATGGCCACCCCGACCAGCGGGTCCTCCGCCCGCCGGCGGAACCGCCACGCCACGGCGGCGACATAGCCAGTCAGGACCAGCGCCCACAGCAGGATCGAGCCCTGCAGGGCGGACCACATCCCGGTAATCGAGTAGAACAGCGGCGTCTCGCGGCTGTTGTTGGCCGCCACGTAGGCCAGGCGGAAGTTGTGGGTGATCAGGGCGTGCTCCATCGCGACCGTGGCCACGACCGCAGCGAAGAGCATCAGACCTGCGTAGATGCCACCCTGTCTGAGGAATTTTGCTCTGTGGCGCACCAGACCAATGCCCACGAACCCGATTCCCGCCACCGCCGCCAGGAACCCCAGGAGCACCGCCGCATGGCCCAGCGCCCCGGTCATTGCCTGGGGGGTAATGATGCGGCGCCGTTGGCCGCCTTCAAACGAGCGGGGTGCGCCGCTATGTACGTCGCGGAGTGCTTCACGATTATCTGGTTGCTGGCAAAGTCGCCCCCGGCGAAATGACCCACCACCACCACGGGGATCCCCGGCTTGAACAGGGCCGGGGGGCTACCCACGTTGTCCACGGCCAGCGTGACGCCCGCGCTGGCCACCGAGAAATCGGCGCCCTGCGCCGTCTGGCGCACCGTCCCCGGCACCACCGTGCCCTCCAGCTGGAATGTGCGTGCGCCAAGCGATGCCCGCGCCGCCACCGCCTGGTTGACTGTCTCGAAGTAGTTGATCGAGCTGGTTAGGCCCTTGGCCAGCAAGACGCCCAGCGCCACGACAACCAGGCCAGCCAGCACCCAGAGCCGGCGCGGGTGCTCGAGGTGGCGCCACGACCGGGGGCGCAGGGTCGCTGCTGACCCTAGTCCAACGTTACCTAGTGCCACTGATCCGCTGGGTTGGCCGGCTTGGCGGGGAGGGCCCGGGACAGGATGCGGCGCCGGCGCAGTACCCACGCGCTATAGGCGGCCAGCACCACGCCCACGATCGCATAGCCCGCGTCCACGTAGCTCACGTGGCGGGGACCTCGTCGACGTGCGCCGGGGCGATCACCGCGTCGACCGGCGCCAGAGCCACCACTGGGAGCCCCTCGGTCGTCCCGGCCAAGCGGGCTCGCTCGGCGGCCAGGGCCAGGTCTGCTAGGGCGATGTCCGCTCCCTCGTCCTCCAGGCGCTCCTCCAGCACCTCCACCTGGTAGCGGTGCCCCAGCAGCCAGCCGTAAACCAGGGTGAGCGAGACGAAGCCCAAGATCATTGTCCAGAGCATGATGCCGTGCACGTTGAGCTGGCGCTGGGGGTCCAGCACCGTGCCGGTCTGGTGCAGGCCGTTGAACCAGTACACGGACATGTAGCTGATCGGCACCAGGGCGAAGGAGGCCAGGCCTACAACAGCAGACCGCTTGGCGCGCACGCCCGCCTCGGATGGCACCCTGCGCAGGACCAGGTAGCCCACGTAGCATACGACGAGCAGGGCCGTCGAGGTGAGCCGCGCATCCCAGGCCCACCAGACCCCCCAGGTGATCCTGCCCCAGATCGAGCCAGACACCAGGGTCAGCACGCCAAACACCACGCCGAGCTCGGCGGAGGCCACCGCGAGGCGGTCCCAGACGCCAGAGCGCGTGCGGCGCCACAGGTACAGGACGCTGGCCACGGCGGAGACACCGAAGGCCAGGTAGGCGACCCAGGCAACCGCAGGGTGGACGTACAGCAGCCGGACCCGCTGGCCCATGTTGGCACTCGGAGGCGTCACCCACAGCCCGAGCCAAACGGTGGCGGCCACCGACACAAGCGCCAGCGCACCCAGGGCGAGGCGAGGCCTACTACCGGAAAGGATCGACGTGCGGCGGCTGAGCTTCATGGCCGCAATCGTAGGTTGGATCAGCCCCCAAGTTCCATGCACCCTCGGGGGGCAAGCCCCCCGAGTCCCCCCCAAGTTCAAAACCACCCTCGCGGGGCAAGCCCCCCGAGTGTGGCCCGCCCCTGTTTGCGAACTGTGCCAAGTTTGTATGCCATAGGGATACAAACTTGACACAGTTCACCAGGGAACCTCGGCGTGCGTCAGGTCAGCGCCGCCTGCTGGCGATGCACGAGGGCCAGGTCGGAGTCGACCATCATCGCCACCAGCTCTGGAAACTCCACCTCGCGCCTCCAGCCCAGCACCTGCTCGGTGACGCTGGGGTCCCCCACCAACAGGTCGACCTCCGCCGGACGCATGAAGCGCTGGTCGACGCGGACGTGGTCGGCCCAGTCCAGCCCGGCGTGACCGAAGGCCAGCTCGCACAGCTCCCTGACCGAGTGGGTCTGGCCTGCCGCCACCACGTAGTCGCCCGGTGAGTCGCGCTGCAGCATCAGCCACATCGCCCTCACGTAGTCGGCGGCATAGCCCCAGTCCCTCTGCGCGTCGAGGTTGCCCAGGCTCAGGTGGGTGTCGAGCCCTGCCGCGATGCGGGCCACCCCGTAACTCACCTTGCGCTCCACGAACTCCATGCCGCGCCGTGGGCTGCCGTGGTTGAACAAGATGCCCGAGGAGGCGTGCAGGCCGTAGCTCTCCCGGTAGTTGACCGTGATCCAGTGCCCGTAGACCTTGGCGACCCCATAGGGGCTGCGGGGATAGAACGGGGTGCTGGCGTCCTGGGGGACCTCGCGGACCTTGCCGAACATCTCCGACGAGCTGGCCTGGTAGAAGCGGATCTCCGGGTCGACTATCCGGATGGCGTCGAGCATCCTGGTCACGCCGAGCGCCGTCGTCTCCCCGGTGAGCACCGGTTGGCTCCACGACGTCTGGACGAAGGACTGGGCAGCCAGGTTGTAGACCTCGCAGGGGCGGTGCTCCCGCAGGATGTTGATCAACGACACCTCGTCCAGCAAGTCCCCCGGCACCAGCGTGAGGCGGTCCTGGATGTGGGCGATGCGCTCGAAGTTGAGGGTGCTGCTCCTGCGCACCATCCCCACCACCTCGTAGTGCTCCTCCAACAACAGCTCCGCAAGGTAGGACCCGTCCTGGCCGGTGATGCCTGTGATCAGCGCTCGCTTGGACATACCCCACGTTCTACTTCGTCCTCCCGCGCCAGCCGACAGCAAATTGATATGCCAATTTGGGCCAGTTTCGACAGATTGGGCCTCTAGCGCTGGCGGAGACCTTCCGATACGATTGTGTGGGGGAGGGGACAGATGCGCAGCGGCTATGAACACCCAAGGGAGCGGCGGGACCGCGACGGCGGAGATGTGCTGGCAGACTCGAAGGTCCGTCAGCGGCCCCTTCCAGAGTTGTGCCGCCACCACGTCCCCGTGGCCTGGCGCACGGCCATGGCCATCACATCTGACCCGGTCGTCGCCACCCAGGCGGTCACCCGGGCATTCACCAAGATCATGGCCAACGAGGCGCTCGGGCCCATCGGCAGCCACCTGGCGGACGGTCCAGCCTCTTTGCGCCCCGAGCTCCTGGCAGCCACCCGAGAGGTTGCGGTAACCACTCTTCGCCACGCCGGTAGCGCTCGCGCAGGTGAGCATCAGGGCCGAGGGCCAGACCAGGCTGCCAGGGTGACCGCCGCCTTCCGGGCACTCCCAGAGCGCTGGCGGTCGGTTCTCTGGCTGGTGGAGGTGGAGCGGATTCCCGTCCCAGAGGCGGCCCGGATCATCGGCGTGCAACCCCAGGACATCTCCCCCCTCACCGAGAAGGCCTGGTCAGGACTGGAGGAGCTGGCTCGTGGGGAGGGCCGCCCCGTCCCCGCGATACCAACTTGTGCCTGCGCCGCCAGGCTGGTCGGCTACTTCAGCGGCACGTTGCCCGTTGCCAAGGCGGACGAGACGGAGACCCACGTCTCCACCTGCCCCTCCTGCACAGAGCGCCTGGCGAGGCTGGAGGCACTGGGCGTCACCCTGCGCCAGGTTGTGGTGCCGCTTCCCGAAGGACTCCTGGCGGCAGCCACGAGGGACTGGGTAGGCGCTCCCGTCGAGCCGGCATCGCCCCGGGCCAGCGTGCGGGGCCCTACAGAGGCAGGCAAGCCCCTGGTCCGCGCCTGGCTGGCGGCTCTGGGCCTGGCCATCATCGCTGTCGCCGTCCTCGACCAGTCCTCGGCCCCTGTGCCGCCCGCGGCTCCCCAGGTCGCAGCGGCCTTCCCTCAGAGCGTACCCACGGTGATCGGCAAGCCTGCTTCGGGAGGCCAACCGCCCAGTGCATCGGCGAAGGCAGCCCTGGGAGGTGGCACCGGGGGCCCATCGGGGGCCTCACAGGCGGCATCCCCTGGCCCTGGCGGCGCCCGCGGCCAAGCTAACGCTGCCCAGGGATCCCAACCAACGTCTGGCACCCCGTCGTCAGGGCCAGCGTCGTCGGGGCCGGTGCAACCAAAGACTGGCGCCGCGACGGGCTCACCCAGCCCGGCAAGCACCGACACCGCGGGTTCGGGCGCTCCCCTGCTCGTGCTTCCGAGCGCTGCCCCGCAGGTAGCAGCCGTCGACACCTCGATACTGGGGGTCCCCGTCGCTCTCAACGTGGGAACATGCACGGGCGTCCAGCTGGCATTCGTGAAGCTGGGGTGCACCTCTCCAACCCAAACACCAGCCGCGTCTCCCTGAGCCGCCCTTACGGGCAGCGCAGCCTGGCGACCGAGACCCGGTGGCTCAGGTAGCGGGACGGACGTTGGCTGCCTGCAGGCCCTTGTTGCCCTCCTGGATCTCGAACTCGACCAGCTGGCCCTCTTCAAGGCTGCGATAGCCGTTCATCTGAATAGCGCTGAAGTGCACGAACACGTCAGCACCCTCGGCCTGGGAGATGAAGCCGTAGCCCTTCTCCGAGTTGAACCACTTGACGGTACCGGTCGCCACGTCGGCGAACCCCCTTCTCGGTGTGACCTAACATGAGAGGGGAACTACAAGCAGCCCGCGGGCCTCCCCTCGGTATCGGACGATAGCAGGACAAAACGCCCTTTGGCCAACTCAGCTCCCGGCCCTGCGCACCTTGGTCCCCGAAGGGCCGTCCTCGACCACCCAACCCCTGGCCACCAGCTGGTCTCGCAGGGCGTCCGCCCCGGCAAAGTCCCGGGCCGTCCGGGCCTCGTCGCGCCGTCGCACCAGCTCAGTGGCCCCGTCGTCCACGGCATCCTCCGCTCCCCTGAGCACCAGCCCCAGCGCCGCGCAGGCTTCGGCAACGCTCGCCGCCAGCCGGAGCCCTTCGGCGCCATTGCCGGCGTCGAAGGCGGCATTGGCGGTGCGCGCCAGCTCGAAGACCTGGGCGGTGGCGGCCGGGGTGTCGAGGTCGTCCTCCATCGCCGCCGCAAAGCGATCCAGGACAGGGCGGTCCGGCGAGACCGGGCATATTCCTCCGATACCGACTCCGGCGCGCCGGGCCAGTGCGTCCAGGCGTCCAAGGGCCCGCTCGGCGTCGGCGATCGTCTCGGGGGTCACCACCAGCGGGTGCCGGTAGTGGGCGCGGGCCACGATGAGGCGGTAGGCACGGGGGTCGGTTCGGGCGAGCAGGTCGGTGAGGGACGTGAAGTTGCCCAGCGACTTGGACATCTTCTCGCCCGAGGCGTCGACCACCCAGCCGTTGTGGCACCACTGGCGGGCGAAGCCGTAGCCCAGCGCCGCCGCTTGGGCGCGTTCGTTCTCGTGGTGGGGGAAAGCCAGGTCGGCGCCACCCCCGTGCAGGTCGAAGTCGTCGCCTAGCAGGTCCAGCGCCATGGCCACGCACTCGGTGTGCCAGCCTGGCCGGCCGGCGCCGAAGGGGGAGGGCCACGAGGGCTCCTCCGGCCTGGCCAGCTTCCACAGGGCGAAGTCGAGGGGGGAGCGCTTGTCCCCGACGGTCGAGACCCGTGCGCCAGCCCGCAGCGATTCGAGCGGCTGGCGGGCCAGGAGGCCGTAGCCGGGGACCGTGGCCACCTCCAGGTAGACGCCGTCGGAGCTGCGGTACGCGTGGCCGCTGCCCACGAGGCGCTCGACCAGGGCGATCATCTGGTCGACGTAGGCGGTGGCGTGGGGAGTGTGGGTGGGCGCCTTGACCCCCAGGCTGGCCATGGCTTGCCACCATTCGTCCTCGTGGCGCTGCGCCACCTCTGCCGTCGAGGCGCCCTCTGCGCTTGCCCTGGCGATGATCTTGTCGTCGATGTCGGTGACATTCGACACGTAGGTGACCTCGAGGCCGCTCCACTCCAGGTAGCGCCGCAGGATGTCGAAGACGAGCGTGAACCGTCCGTGGCCGATGTGGGGCGCGTCGTAGACCGTAGGCCCGCAGACGTACATGGACACCTTTCCAGGTTGCAGCGGGCGCAGGCTTTCGGCCCGACCGGTTGCGGTGTCGTGAAGGCGCAGCACACGGGTACGGTACTTGACCCATGACGCCCATCGTCCCGGAGAAGCCGACCCTTTCGGGCTTGGAGGCCAAGTGGTCGGCGCGCTGGGACGCCGATGGGACCTACCTCTTCGACCGGAGCCGGTCCCGGGCCGAGATCTTCTCCATCGACACCCCGCCGCCAACGGTGAGCGGGTCTCTGCACATCGGGCATGTCTTCTCGTATACCCACACAGACGCCATCGCCCGCTACCGGCGCATGCGCGGCTTCGAGGTCTTCTACCCGATGGGCTGGGACGACAACGGGCTGCCCACCGAGCGCCGGGTGCAGGGCTACTTCGGCGTGCGCTGCGACCCGAGCCTGGCGTACGTGGAGGGCTTCGTGCCCCCGGCGCCGGTCGGGGGGCCGGGCTCGGGGGCGCCCGTCGGGGGGTCGGGGGCGCCGGGCGGGGGGGCATCCGTCGGGGGGTCGGGGCTGCCCGTCGGGGTGTCGAGGCCCAACTTTGTCGAGCTGTGCCTGCGCCTTTCGGCCACCGACGAGGCCGCTTTCGAGCTCCTGTGGCGCCAGCTGGGCCTGTCGGTGGACTGGTCCCGCACCTACACGACGATTGGGGTCGGGGCGCGGCGCGCGGCACAGAGGGGGTTCCTGCGGCTCCTGGTCCGCGGCGAGGCCTACCAGGCGGAGGCTCCCACCTTGTGGGACGTGGACTACCAGACCGCCGTCGCCCAGGCCGAGCTGGAGGAGCGAGAGGTGGCCGGGGCGTACCATCGCTTGAGGTTCCTCGGCACCGGAGGGACCGGCGGGACGGGCGGGACGGGCGGGACGGGCGGGACGGGCGGGACCCCTGATGTCGAGATCGAGACCACCCGGCCGGAGCTGCTGGCGGCGTGCGTGGCGCTGGTAGCTCACCCGTCCGACGCCCGTTATGCCGCCCTGTTCGGGCGCAACGTGCGGACGCCCCTGTTCGGCGTGCGGGTCCCGGTGATGGCCCACCCCCTGGCCGACCCGGAGAAGGGCTCGGGGATCGCAATGGTGTGCACCTTCGGCGACACCACCGACGTGGTGTGGTGGCGTGAGCTTGGCCTGGCGCTGCGGGTGGTCGTGGGCCGCGACGGCCGGATGCTGCCTGTCTCGTGGGGATCTGGCGGGTGGGAGTCGGATGACCCTGGGGCGGCCCAGGAGGCCTACGACTCGTTGGCCGGGCTGACGGTGAAGCGCGCCCGAGCGGCTGTCGTGTCCCTGCTGGCTGGCTCGGGGGACCTGGTCGGGGAGCCTCGTCCAATACTGCACCCGGTCAAGTTCTTCGAGAAGGGCGACCGACCATTGGAGGTGGTGGCCAGCCGCCAGTGGTTCATCCGGACCATCGCCCACCGGGACGAGCTCCTGGCCCGGGGGGAGGAGCTGGCCTGGCACCCGGCTTTCATGGGGGGGCGGTACCGGTCGTGGGTGGAGGGCCTCAGCGGGGACTGGAACATCAGCCGGCAGCGCTACTTCGGCGTCCCGTTCCCGCTGTGGTACCCGTTAGCGGATGACGGCTCGGTGGAGTGGGCGACTCCCTTGGCTGCCGACGAGACCTCGCTGCCGGTGGACCCCTCGACGGACGTCCCGGCCGGGTACTCCCAGGCACAGCGGGGAGCGCCACGAGGCTTCGTCGGGGACCCGGACGTGATGGACACCTGGGCAACCAGCTCGTTGACCCCGCAGATCGCTGGTGGCTGGGAGGAGGACCCAGACCTTTTCTCTCGGGTGTTCCCCATGGACCTGCGCCCCCAGGGCCAGGACATCATCCGGACCTGGCTGTTTGCGACGGTGGTGCGCTCGCATCTGGAGCAGGGGTGCCTTCCTTGGTCGGACGCGGCGATCTCCGGCTTCATAGTGGACCCCGACCGCAAGAAGATGTCCAAGTCCAAGGGGAACGTGGTCACGCCAGCCGCGCTGCTGGAGACGTACGGATCGGACGCGGTGCGCTACTGGGCAGCCAGCGGGCACCCGGGCATGGACGCCACCTACGACGAGGGCCAGATGAAGATAGGCCGGCGACTGGCCATCAAGGTGCTCAACGCCTCACGCTTCGTGCTGTCCCTGGCTGGCGGGCCCGCAGCCCGCGGGGCCGGGGCTGGCGGGGGCGGGGCTGGCGGGGGCGGGGCTGGCGGGGGCGGGGCGGGCGGAGGGGCTGGCGGGGCCGGGGCGGGCGGGGCCGGGGTCGTCACCGAGGCGCTGGACCTTGCGCTCCTGGCCAGGCTCGGGCGGGTCGTGACCGAGGCAACCGCCGCCTACGAGGCTTACGACCAGGCGCGTGCGCTGGAGCGAACCGAGTCGTTCTTCTGGTCGTTCTGCGACGACTACCTGGAGCTGGTCAAGGCGAGGGCGTACGGCGGCGAGGATCGCGTTCCTGGTCCCGGCACGGCCTCCGCCCGCGCTGCGCTCCAGGTCGCCCTGTCGGTTGTCCAGAGGCTGCTCGCCCCCGTGTTGCCGTTCGTGGCCGAGGAGGTGTGGTCGTGGTGGCACGCCAGCGGCTCCGTCCACCGGGCGCCGTGGCCTACGGTGGCCGAGCTCGACTGTGCTGTGGCACCGCCCGGCATCGCGGCCGAAGATGCTGCCGACCCATCCGCCGGCGGCGACCAACTAGTGCTCGAGGTTGCGTCGGAAGTGCTCGGTCGCATCCGTCGAGCCAAGTCAGAGGCTCACCTGTCGATGCGTGCCCCCGTCAGCCGGGTGGTGGTCACCGATCTCGCCGACCGCCTCGCTGCCCTGGAGGCAGGTCGCTCCGACCTCGTCGCGGCAGGGAACGTCGTCGGCCCCCTGGTGGCGTGGGAGGGCACCAACCTGATGGTCGAGGTCAGCCTCGCTTAGGGCCCGTGTAGGAGTCGGCCGCTCGGCTCAGACTGCCTCACGGGTGACATGGGCCAGCTTGGAGCGGAGCTGGACCACCGCCTTGGTGTGAATCTGGCACACCCGGCTCTCGGTGACCCCGAGCACGTGGCCGATCTCGGCGAGCGTCAGCCCCTCGTAGTAGTAAAGGGTGAGGACAAGCTTGTCCCGGTCCGCCAGCAGGTTGATCGCTCCCGCCAGCACCTGCTTGGAGTCCTCGACCTCAACCGCTTCGACCGGCCCTGCGTCGCCGTCGGCGAGGGTGTCGCCGAGGGTGGTTGAGTCATCCCTGGCTGCGCCCAAGGGCTCGTCGAGGGGCACGATGGACGACACCGATACCTGGGTGAACACGTCGTGGAGCTCGCCTTCCGAGATCCCCATCGCGGACGCCAGCTCTGCATCGGTCGGGGCGCGGCCAAGGGTGCCCTCCAGCTTCGAGAACGCCTCTTCGACAGAGCGGGCCTTGCTCCTGACCGAACGAGGGACCCAGTCGATTGCCCTGAGCTCGTCGATCATTGCCCCTTTGACGCGAGCCACTGCGTAGGTCTCGAACTTGATGCCTCGGGACGGCTCGAACTTGTCGATGGCGTCTATGAGGCCAAAGACGCCGTAGCTCACAAGGTCGGCGTGCTCGACGGTGTTGGGCATGCCTGCCGATACCCGCGAGGCGACTTGGCGCACCAGGGACGTGTAGTGCACTATCAGGGCGTCACGCGCCGCCTTCGAGCCCGACGCCTTGTAGCCGGCCCAGGCTTGCTCGACTCCAGCCAGCACCGCTGTCCGGTCGGTGTCGATCACTGGTCCTAGCCTCGGGGATGAGTTCGCTCGTGGACTGACATCAGCCGTTCCTTGCTTACGTGAGTGTAGACTTGTGTCGTTCGCAGGCTTGCGTGCCCCAGCAGCTCCTGCACCACCCTCAGGTCTGCCCCCCCGTCGAGCAAGTGGGTTGCGAACGTGTGGCGCAGGGCATGGGGGTGAGTTGGGGACTGGGCCCGGCGGTCCAGGATGCGGCGCACGTCGCGCACCCCGAGGCGGCGCTGCGCCAGGTTGAGGAATGCCGCCGAGGAAGGCGAGTCAGGGCCGGTGAGCTCCTCCCTGCCATCGCTTAGCCAGAGGCGCACGGCCTCACAGCAGCGGTCGTGCATCGGGACCACCCGTTCGCGGGCGCCCTTTCCCCAAACGCTGACTATCCCAGCCGCGAGGTCCAAATCGGCAACCTCCAACCCACAAAGCTCTGCCACCCGAAGCCCGCTGCCGTACAGCAACTCCAACACGGCGTCGTCACGGAGGCGCACGGCAGCGGCGACCCGTTGGTCGTGGGGGGCTACCCGTTGGTCGTGGGGGGCGGGGGCGGCGCCTGGCCGGGCCGGATCGAGGAGGTGGTCGAGCTCGGAGTGGCCAAGGACCCTTGGCAGGCGGCCCCCTCCGCTCGGCGCCGTCAGCCGGACCGCGGGGTCCGCGGCCAGGACACCAGTCCGGCGCAGCCAGGAAAAGTAGCGCCGCAGGGATGCCGCCTTGCGGGCAATGCTCTGGCGGGCATAGCGCCGAGTCGACAGGTACGCCAGGTAGCGCCGGAGCGTGAGCCGCTCCACCTGCTCGGGCCCGGTCGTTCCCCCGCGCTCGGCCCAAGTGACGAATGCCTCCAGGTCGCTACGGTAAGCGGTGACCGTGGCGGGCGCCACCTCGCTCAGTGAACGCGTGAACTCCTCGAGCTCCCAGGACACCCGCGCCACGGTAGTGGCCAGCCCCACCGCCCAGGCTCGGCCATGCCCAGGAGTGCGATGACCTGACCGCCAAGGTCACTCTGGGCCCTGAATTCCGGAGTGCAGCGCGCCGTGCTCCATCTCTTCGCCACCTTCGCGCGGAGCGGGTCTGCCCTGGCCGTGGTCCAGGCCTTTAGCGCCGAGGGCCCCGCTTCCCCGCCCGGATCCGAACCGGCCCCCCCACAAGGGCGAACTCTCCTGGACCCGCCTGGCTGCGCGAGTCTTCGGTCGCCGCGGAGGTCGTCAGGCACCACTCGGAGGACCTGTTCCGCTGAGGACCCGTCCGCGCCCAGCTCGGCCCACTTTCGGAACCGTCTATCTCACAAGTCGGCGGGGATCGTCAGAGAGTGGTTCCGGCAGAATTCTCCAACAGTCATCGTCTGTAGCTCCTCCGTCAGCCTTTGAACAACGGATGAAACATTGCCCTCCTGATAGACTACTTTCTTGCCCTCCCTAAAACGTACGACCACCTTTCCAGGCCTGAGAGAGCTCTCAAAATCTTGGATGAGGACCTTAAAGATAAACTTCGCGATCCACCAGAGTACATATTTAGGGCCTGTGAGTAAAATAGCCGCTACTTCAAAGACGACAGCGGCGGGAGTATCCGCGAGGCTACCTGTCATCTTGGTTAGAACTCAAATGAGGCAGCTACGAGCGCCGCAGCGCACGCATACCCAGAGGCAGCATACGCTCGATTTATCAGGGAGCTATATACACTGAGATATTGGCTGAGTCCGGACTGTCGATCTGCTAGTGCCCCGTGACGATTTAGGAAGCGGTTCAACGGGCTACGAGGGTTCAGAACGGCATTCACAATCTGCTTGAAGTTACTGCCTGCGTACATCTCGGCAAAGAAGTTAGCCGCAGGGCCGGTAAAGAAGTTGGGAATCGCGTTGGTAAAGAAGTTGCCGATGCAGCTGAAGACGCCGCAGAGGCCGCTTGGGTCGCTGAAGTTCACCGGGTTGTCCCCCGCATACACGTAGCCGGGGTTGGCTCCGCTCGGGTCGAGCTGGGTGAAGCGGGGCTCGGTGGGGTCGTAGTAGCGCGCACCCAAGTGATACCGGCCGACGGCGTCATAGAACTGGCCGAGGTAGCCGAGGGGTTGGCCGAAGCTGCCCGTGGAGGCAGCGGTCAGGTTGCCGTAGGGGTCGTAGACCAGATTGTCGAGCACGGCGCCGGTGTAGCTTGTGACCAGGACCACCGAGCCTTGGTTGTCGGTGTTGTAGTAATACGAGGCCCCGTTGATGCGGATCGAGATCGGTGTGCCATCCGGGGTGCGGGTGAAGTACCCAGT
>JBOGGU010000108.1:0-15256 GCA_050744085.1 Acidimicrobiales bacterium | reverse complement strand
ATTGGTGTGGCAGCACGAGCGGCGAGCTTGCGTCTCGGGCCTCGCCCCGGATGGGCCTGGGCATCGGTGATGAGCGGCGGGGGCCTGGTATGCAACACCAACTCACCCTGGCCAGCTCCCCGAGGCTTGGGCATGATCTCGTCGAAGCCAGAGGGATGCAGGTTGGACGACAGAGCGATGCTGCGCCGCTCGTTAGGCCGCGTCCACCAAGCGATACAGGCCCTCTGCGGCGTCGGAGCTGACCCCCAACTAGACCTCCCCCCGTGGACCGGACACCCTGAGCCAGCACCAGCTGGGGAAGGATGTGTCTCATGGCACGAACGAACAAGACCTACTCACCGGAGTTCAAGGCAGACGCCGTGGAGTCGGGGCTCTCGAACAGATAGAGCCTCGCGCACTGCTGCCCAGCTGTCCCCCGGAGATGCCTTGCTTGCCGAGACCGCGGCCAACGAGGCCGCCGGCGCCCGACAACTGGCGCGGGAGGATCGACGGTCGACCATCGGTGCCGCAGCCTCCCTACCAGCAAAGGAGAACGGCAGTAGTGCCGACTGACCGCAGATTGTCCACCAAGCCCCTGCTCAGCGTGGAGGACACGGCCATCCTACTGGGGCAGAGCCGATCGTCCATCTATCGCGCCATCGACCGCGGCGACCTTCCGCTCCCGGTGTTCACGATCAATGGCCGGTGGCGGGTGCCGCGGCGGGCGTCGAGCGGCTGCTCAACGGAGACCTGCGGCCAAACGGGGGCGGGCAGGTCTCAACGGCAAGCCCAGATAACCCGGTGCCGTAGGCGCCGGGTTGCCCGCTGGCGCAGCCAGCGGAATGTTGAGGTCCTGTGACTCGAGGGGATGCGGGTCGAGTTGACAGCGGTCCTCTCCTACCCCTTCTGTTCGTCGGCGAGGATCCGTCCTACGTGCTCCGCAGCTCGGCGGTCCTCCTCCGGCACGCCGTCGGTGTAGTGGCGTGCCATCTGGACGGTGGCCCAGGCCATGCGGGCCTGCTTCTGGGCCTCGGAGATCACGGGGTCGAGGACGGTTGCCTGGAAGTGACGCAACGAGTGAAGATGGAGGTCAGCCGCTACCCCGGCGGCAGAGCGGACCTTGGCGAAGGCATGGCTCATCGAGTCCGGGTGTGGCGGGACAGCACCGCCCGGCTCGAAGGAGAACACGAAGGCCCGGGCCGAGAGCGCGAGGCCACAGGCCGCAGCCAGCTCTTCCTGCGACTTCCGCAATGTCGCCAGGCCCGCAACCGTGTCCCGGTCCACCGCAACACGCCGGACGCCGGCGAAGGTTTTGGTGGAGCGAGCCGCCGCCGCGCCGTTGACGCCGATGACCCCCTCGTCGATGCGGACCAGCCCGCCAGCGGATTCGATGTCGTCCCAGCGCAGTGCGCAGGCCTCGCCCCGGCGCATCCCCGTCGCCGCCACCAGCCGGACCAACCCGGCCACCCGCTGGTCCACGGCACGAGCGGCCCGAAGAAGCGCACGCACCTCCGCCGGTTCCGGCGCCCGAACATGCACCGGCCCCTCGTCCTTGCTCCAAACCGGCATGTCGGTATCGCTGACCGGGTTGGGCAGCGTGTTGCCGCTCCACTTGCGGGCCAGGCGACAGGACCGGTGAAGCAGGGCTCGGGCCAGGCGGACCGTGGTCTTGCCGGCGCCGGCGGCCTTGAGCTGGCGGAAGTACTGCTCGATGTCGTACGGGCTCAACGTGGCGATCCGGCGCTTGCCGATTGAGTCCCGCACGTGGCGGCGCCACACCCCCTCGTAGCCTCTCACTGTGTTGGGACTGAGGTCGTCCCAACCGTTGTCCCGCCAGCCCTCTATCGCATCGTTGATTGTCGTACCGGGCCCCCACTTGGGTGTGGGCGAGACGACGGGCTCGGTCGCGGCCTCCGCCTCGGCAACCAGGCGGGCCAGCTCCCGCTCGGCCGCACGCTTGCCACCGTGGAAGCTCACACTGCGGTGACGCACGTGGCCGTCCCCATCCCGACCCAAGAAAATCCGAAGCTCCCAGGTGCCCTTGGGGCCCTTCTCCCGCATGCTCCCTCGCACTGTTCCCCTCCAACTGTTGGGATTGCTGTTGGGATCAAGCATAGCATACGGGTGTGACCCCCTCCCGAATAACCATCCACCTGCGGGAACACTGGGCCGGTGGTGGGAGTCGAACCCACGACCTGACGATTACAAGTCGCCTGCGCTACCACTGCGCCACACCGGCTAGAGCATCCGAGGGTAGCGGTCCTTGACTCGGGCCGCCGAGGTGGTCAAGCTGCCAAGGATGTCATTATCAGCTCGCCAGCGGGCCATGCTGGACTTCGAGCGCAACTGGTGGACCAGGCCGGAGCCGAAGCATGTGGCGATTCGCCGTGTCCTCGCCCTGTCGTCCAGCCACTACTACCGACTCCTCGCCGATCTCATACAGACGGACGACGCCATCGGCTACGATCCAATGCTTGTGCGCCGCCTGCGCCGCCAGCGTAACCATCGCCGACGGGTCCGTCTCGTTGGGCCCCCAGCCCGGCAACGACCGTCGTAGTGAGTAGCGGTCGGCACGCGCCCGGTCGCAGGCCGCCCGGTGGCCCATCGGGACTGGCCATTGGCCGCGGGATCGTCCTCTTGGTGGTCGCAGTAGTCGTGGGCGCGGTGCTCGTCCGTTCGCTCCCCTCGCCCAAGGTTGCGGGTTCGACCACCACCAGCACTGTCACGCCGCCCACCATGCCGACCCAATCCCCCAGGAACGCGGCACCGGGGCCCACGCCGACCACGATCCCACCAGCGAAGGTGACGGTCCTGGTTGCCAATGGGACCAGTGTCCCGGCGGGGTCCGCCAACCTTGGCAATGCCCTCAAGAAGGTGGGCTACTCGGTCCAGGCGCCCGCCGACACCACCTCGCCCGCCTCGGCCTCGGCGGTGTACTACGCCGCGGGCTACGACCTGGAGGCCGCTGCACTGGGCAAGCTTCTAGGCGAGCCGCCCAATGCCGTGGCGCCGCTCACCACCTCCGTCCCAGTCGCCAGCACCAAAGGAGTCGACGTCGTGGTGATCGAAGGGCCCACCTTGGCCAGGCGCTTCGCCAGCCCCGCATCGCTCGGCGCCCAGCCTGGGACCTCCACGACCTCCACGACCTCCACCACCTCCACCACCTCCACCACCTCCACGAGTGGGTAATCCGACCCCCAGCCCCCGACCAGCCGGCGAACTTTGGTGGATTAAGGCCTCTGGAGGGCATCAATCCACCAAAGTTCGCCGGCTGGCACCCCGGCTGGCACCCCGGCGGGCGTCCTGGGATCCCGGTTTGACGACTCAGCGGCGTGGGCACATATAATAAGGCCATCATCCAGAGCGACTGAGGGACGGGCCCGCAGACGTCGCGGCAACCAGCGAGATCCTCGCCTGGTGCCAACGCCCGACCGATGAGGAGGAGACGTGAGCTACGTCGAAGGACTGGAGTGCCGGGAATGTGGCCGCGCCTACCCAGCGGAGGCCCTCCACGTGTGCGAGTACTGCTTCGGCCCGCTGGAGGTGACCTACGACTACGGGGCCATCGCAGCGCACGTCAGCCGCGAGCGCATCGAAGCCGGCCCGCACACCGTCTGGCGCTTCGCAGACCTCCTGCCCGCCGACCCGACCGACCTCGTGGACCTGGGGGCTGGGGGCACCCCCCTGGTCCGGGCCGACCGCCTCGCCGCCGAGCTGGGCCTTGGAGAGTGCTGGGTCAAGAACGACTCGCTCAACCCGACAGGCTCGTTCAAGGACCGGGTGGTCTCCGTCGCCCTCACCGCAGCTCGCCAGCTGGGCTTCGACGTGGCGGCCTGCGCCTCTACCGGCAACCTGGCCAACGCGGTCTCGGCCCACGCAGCCAAGGCGGGTATGGAGTCCTATGTCCTGTTCCCCGCCGACCTCGAGCCAGCCAAGATCACCGCCAGCGCGGTCTACGGGGGTCACCTGGTGGCAGTGGAGGGTAACTACGACGCAGTCAACCGTCTCTGCGCCGAGCTGACCGCGGAGCGGCCGACCTGGGCCTTCGTCAACATCAACCTTCGCACCTACTACGCCGAAGGCTCCAAGACCCTGGCGTACGAGGTGGCTGAGCAGCTGGGCTGGCGGGCGCCCGACCACGTGGTGGTGCCGGTCGGCTCGGGCGCCCAGCTGGTCAAGGTCCACAAGGGATTCGGTGAGCTGCACAAGGTGGGCCTGCTCCCGACAGAGGCCCACGTGAGGATCTCGGGCGCCCAACCCACGGGCTGCTCGCCGGTCGCTGGGGCATTCGCCAGCGGGGCAGACCACGTCAGGCCGGTCAAGCCCACCACCCTGGCCAAGTCCCTGGCGATTGGCAACCCCGCAGACGGCTGGTACGCCCTGGACACGGTACGCCGGAGCGGCGGCGCCCTGGCCGCGGTCACCGACGACGAGGCCCTGGAGGGGATCATGCTCCTCGCCCGCACCGAGGGTATCTTCACCGAGATGGCGGGCGGGGTGACGATCGCCAGCCTGGCCAAGCTCGCCAACCAGGGAGTGATCCGTCCCGACGAGTGCGTCGTGGTGTACGTGAGCGGCCACGGGCTGAAGACGGTCACCACGGTGGCATCGGCAGGCGTGTGCCGTCCCAGCGCGACCATCGCCCCGACAGTGGACGCCTTCGCCGAGGCGGAGGAGTCACTGTCCCGACTGGACCGACTGGACCGACTGGACCGACGGGCGCGACTAGAAAAGGTGCCGAGTTGAGCGTCAGAGTGAGAGTCCCAACCCAGCTGCGCAGCCTCACGGGAGGCGCAGGCGAGGTAGCCGTCGAGGGCGCGACCGTCGAGGCCGTGCTGAAGGCGCTCGATGCCGCCCACCCCGGGATGGCCAGCCGACTCTTCGACGACGACGGCAAGCTGCGGCGCTTCGTGAACGTGTTCCTGGCCGACGAGGACGTGCGATTCCTGGACGGCCTGCTCACCCCGGTGGCCGACGGAGCGACCATGTCCATCGTGCCGGCGGTGGCAGGCGGCTGAGCGAACTTGGCAGGATCGATGACCCTCAGCGTCATCGATCCTGCCAAGTTCGGCGCCTGACGGCCCGGCGGGGGCGAGGGCGAGGGCGGGGGCGAGGGCGGGCTACGCGCCAGTGGGCACGGGGGCCGCACGACCACCGGGCAAGATTTCGAAAAGAGGGGTTGGCTGTTAGCACTCGACCGGCTAGAGTGCTAACGACACGATCCAGAGCTCAAACGGAGGGAACCAAACACATGCCCAAGCTGATCGCGTACGACGAGGTAGCCCGCAGGGCGCTCGAGAGCGGCATGAACCAGCTGGCTGACGCCGTGCGCGTCACGCTCGGCCCCAAGGGCCGCAATGTGGTGCTGGAGAAGAAGTGGGGAGCCCCCACCATCACCAACGACGGCGTCTCCATCGCCAGGGAGATCGAGCTGGAGGACCCCTACGAGAAGATCGGGGCCGAGCTGGTCAAGGAGGTCGCCAAGAAGACCGACGACGTTGCCGGGGACGGCACCACCACCGCCACCGTGCTGGCCTGGGCGATGGTCCGGGAGGGCCTGCGCAACGTGGCAGCCGGCGCCAACCCGATGTCGCTCAAGCGGGGCATCGAGGCAGCCGTCGAGGTAGCAGTCAAGTCCCTGAAGACGATCTCCAAGGGAGCGGACGCCAAGGACCAGATCGCCCAGGTTGCCTCCATCTCAGCTGCCGACAGCGAGATCGGTGGGATGATATCCGAGGCCATCGACAAGGTGGGCAAGGACGGGGTCATCACTGTAGAGGAGTCCCAGACCTTCGGGATGGAGATGGACCTGGTCGAGGGGATGCGCTTCGACAAGGGCTACATCTCGCCGTACTTCGTGACCGACGCCGACCGCATGGAGGCGGTGCTCGAGGACCCCTACATCTTGCTGACCTCCTCGAAGATCACCGCGGTACGGGACCTGCTGCCGGTGCTGGAGAAGGTCATGCAGTCCGGCAAGCCCCTGTTCATCCTCTCCGAGGACCTCGAAGGCGAGGCCCTGGCCACGCTGGTGGTCAACAAGATCCGCGGGACCTTCAAGTCGGCTGCGGTCAAGGCGCCGGGTTTCGGGGAGCGCCGCAAGGCGATGCTCCAGGACATGGCGATCCTGACCGGTGGGCAGGTCATTGCCGAGGAGGTGGGCCTCAAGCTGGAGAACGCGACCCTGGACCTGCTCGGCCGGGCGCGCAAGATCGTCGTCACCAAGGACGAGACCACCCTGGTCGAGGGCGGCGGTGCCGACGAGGACATCAAGGGCCGGATCAAGCAGATCAAGGCCGAGATGGAGCACACCGACTCTGACTACGACTTGGAGAAGCTCCAGGAGCGCCTGGCCAAGCTGTCCGGCGGGGTAGCGGTCATCAAGGTGGGCGCCGCCACCGAGACCGAGCTCAAGGAGAAGAAGCACCGCATCGAGGACGCCGTGTCGACGACCAAGGCCGCCATCGAGGAGGGCGTGGTCCCCGGCGGTGGCGTTGCCCTGCTCCGGGCGCAAAAGGCGATCCTCGCTGCGGCAGAGTCCCTCCAGGGCGACGAGGCCACCGGTGCGCGCATCGTGGCCCGGGCCGTCGAGGAGCCGCTCAAGCAGATCGCGGTGAACGCAGGCATGGAGGGCGGGGTCGTGGTCGACAAGGTCCGCCACCTGAAGAAGGCCAACGAGGGCCTGAACGCGGCCACGGGCGTCTACGAGGACCTGGTCAAGGCGGGGGTCATCGACGCGGCCAAGGTGACCCGCTCCGCCCTGCAGAACGCGGCGTCGATCGCTGCGCTGTTCCTCACCACAGAGGCGGTCATCGTGGACAAGCCCGAAGAGAAGTCGGCGGCGATGGCCGGCGCAGGGGGCATGGAGGACTACTAACCCAGCTCGAAAGGGGGCGTCTCCTTACGGGGGGCGCCCCCTTTCGTCTTTTGGAGAAATATTGCCCAGTGCTCCGCAGCCGCCGTGCCCACCCACGTGGGAGCCGCCGGCTAGGCTGGCCCCCGTATGCCAGAGCCCTTGGCGCCATCTGAGGGGTGGGGGGTCCTCCACCTGTTCTACCGCTTGGGCCCAGGTGCGGAGCGCGAGGCGGCGATCAGCGCGGTCAAGTCCGCCAGGGTCGACGGCTACCAGGTTGTGACGGTGGCGCTGCTGGGCCACAAGGCCGACCTGTGTGTGATGGCGGCCGGTCCGGACCTGTGGCGCCTGCGCGACCTGCAGGGCGCCCTGGTCGGGGCGGGCCTGGAGCTGGTGTGGTCGTACGTGTCGCTGACCGAGGTGTCGGAGTACGCGGCCGGCCTGTCGCCAGCCCGGAAGTTGCCGCGCCTGGAGCCGAGCCTGCCCCCGGTGGAGGGGATGCGGGCGTGGTGCTTCTACCCGATGTCCAAGCGTAGGGGCGAGGGGCACAACTGGTACGCCCTGGGCTACTCCGAGCGGGAGGCGCTGATGCAGGGGCACGGGGCGGTCGGGCGGGGGTTCTCCGGCCGGGTGGCCCAGCTGATCACCGGCTCGGCGGGCCTGGACGACTGGGAGTGGGGGGTCACGCTTTTCGCAGTGCACCCCGACGACCTCAAGGACGTCGTGTACACGATGCGCTTCGACGAGGCCTCGTCTCGTTATGCAGAGTTCGGGCCTTTCTATACAGGCATGGTGGCCGAGCTTGGCTCGATCCTCGGAGACGTGGCTGATGTGGGCTCGATCCTCGGAGACGTGCCTGATGTGGGCTCGATCCTCGGAGACCCACCGGCTTGAGCCTGTCCGAGCGGGACGCAGCGCTGCGGGCCGAGCTCTTGGGGCTGGGGCCTGTGGTGGTGGCCTTCTCGGGGGGGGCCGACTCGGCGTACCTGGCCTGGGTGGCGCACAGCGAGCTCGGCTTCGAGCGGGTGCTCTGCGTGACCGCAGTGTCGCCCAGCTTGGCGGCATCGGAGCTGGCCGACTGCGCTGCGCTGGCTGCCGAGTGGGGGCTGCGATGGGCCCCGGTGCAGACGGACGAGATGGAGGATCCGGCGTACGTTGCCAACGACGGGCAGCGCTGCTATCACTGCAAGGCCTCGCTGATGTCCGCGCTGGCGCCGCTCGCCTCGTCGCAGGGTGCGACGGTCGTTCTCGGGGTGAACGTGGACGACCTGGGGGAATATCGGCCCGGCCAGGCTGCCGCTGCGTCGGCCGGCGCCGTGTTCCCCCTCGTGTCTGCGGGTTTCACCAAGGCCGACGTCCGTGCCGCCTCGAAGGCTGCCGGTCTGCGGACCTGGGACAAGCCCGCCGCTGCGTGCCTGGCCTCGCGGGTCCCGTACGGGACTCCGGTGACCGTCGGGGTGCTCGATGCGGTGGCTCGGGCCGAGGCGGGGCTGCGGGCCCTGGGCTTCGCCGAGCTGAGGGTGCGCCACTACGGCAGGGTGGCCCGGGTCGAGGTGGCGGTGGCGGACCTGGCACGGGCGGTCCGCGAGCGCTCGGCCGTGGTCGCCGCGGTGAAGGCCGCTGGCTACGACTACGTGACCCTCGACCTGGAGGGCCTGCGCTCGGGGAACCTCAACCAGGCCCTGTCCGGGGGCCGCTGAGGGCGGCCTACAGGCGGCCACGTTCGTGGCCGCCTGCTCAGCAGGAGTAGTCGCCGTCGAAGCTGCCCCTGCCGAACTGCACCATCCAGGTCGTCCCGCCGCCGAAGGCATGCGAGGAGCCGCACCAGTCGGCGAGGTTGGAGGGGTCGGTCCCGGTCGCCACCCACGTCGGCACGCCGGGGGCGTAGCTCCCGGTGATCTGGCCCCACTGGTAGGAGGTCGAGTACACGGCGGCGACGTGGCCGGCGTTGTGGAGGGCGTCGATCGCACCTTGGATCACCTGGCCGTTGTAGATCGTGCTGTCGGACCACAGCTGCGAGTGGGGGGCTTCGATGTCCAGCCACCAGACCTTCGAGGTGATGCTGTACAGGGCCGCGTCGGCCATCGAGGAGATCGCGGCGTTGTAGCCGTAGTCGTAGTACTGGCAGCCGATGTTCTTGGGGATGGCGGCGCATGCCGCGTCTGGGCCCTGCTGGAGGTGGTTGGCCATGTTGTTGTCCCAGCTCGGGATCGGGATGTTGAGGTTCATCACCAGGCTGAGAGAGGAGCCGGCCCAAGCTGCCTGGGCCTGGAGGCACGGGTTGATCGAGTAAGCGTGACCGTCGTTGACCCCGATGATGTCGAAGGAGCTGGGGCCGTTCGGTAGGACCATGTTGGGGCACTGGGGCCAGGAGATGTCGAAGCCCAGGCCACCGTTGGGGAAGGGCGAGCCGGCCGGGTGCGGCGGGGGCGGGTAGTCGATGCAGGGGGTGGTGGTCACCGGTAGTATTGCGGGGGCGCCGGTGCTGCCGCTCCCGGCGCTGCCGCTACCGGTGGTGCCGCTCCCGCTCCCGCTCGCGGCGCCAGGCTGGGCGGACGTACAGGAGCTGGGGGGCGGCGTCGGCGGAGCGAGGGCGTCCAGCACGGTCTGCACAAGCCCGCTGAGCAGGCCGCCGGTCAGTGCCCCCGACCCGCCGAACGCGTCACCGCTGGTCAGCGTCGTCGCGTAGTCCGTGGCATAGGTGCCGACCGAGCCAGGGTCGCTCGGGCTGGAGGTTATGAGCAGGGGCTCGCCCTGGGCGCCGGCTGCCGGGCCCGCTGCCAGGGCGTCGGCAAAATCGTCGCCTCTGGCCAGGGTGAACGTCTTGGTCGAGAAGCCCCATTTGGTGACCTCCTGGCGGGCGACGGCGAGGGAGGTGGCGGAGCGGTTGGGGCCGGCGAGGTGGGTCACGACGATCCCCATCTGGCCGATCTGGGAGTTGACGGCCGGGTTGATCGCGGCCGAGCCTCCCAGGCTGAGGACGTGGCCGATGTGCAGTGCCTTGAGGGTCTGCGCAGCCACCGGCGAGAGCTTGTTTGAGGCGCCGTCGGTGAGGATCACCGGCAGCTTGGCCGCGAAGGACAGCGGCCCTGCCGACAGGGCGTCGGGGAAGTTGGTGGCGCTCGCCACGATGGCGGTGGGTACGCCGCTGGCGTCCGCGCCGACCTTGGTGCCGGGGTACTCGGCCACCATCCTCATCGTCTCGTACCGATTCGCGCCGGCGACCCGCTTCACCTGGTAGCCCAGGTGCCCGAGGGCGCTCGCCTGGGCGGCGTTCACAGCGGCTGTGCCGCCCAGGATGAGGACTTCTTTGGTGTGCATGGCTGCGAGCGCCTGGAGCGTGGGCGCTGGGGTCGGGCCGCCTGGCGTGGTGAGCAGTATCGGCGCCCCGAGGTTGCCAGCCAGGAAGTTCCCCGAGAGCGCGTCTGGGAAGGTGGTGCCAGTTGCCAGCAGGACGGTGCCGGCACCCGACGGGTAGGTGGCCCTGGCGATGGCCGCGGCGGTGGCGAAGCGGTTGGTTCCCGACAGGCGGTTGATCGAGAAGCTGGTCGTGGCGCCGGCTCCAGGTGCCGCCAACAGCGTCTGGGTGGCCACCAGCACCGCGACGACCAGGAAGCACGCCAGGCCCGAGAGGCTGCCCGCCAGCCAGCGACGTATGCCGGCTCGATCCGTCGTATCCAAGTGTGGGCTCACCGGCTCTTTGGCCATCGAAAGCTGCTCGCAAAACGCAACAGGCGCTCCCGTCGGTCAGAGGCGTTCGGACCCGCAGAGTCTCGCACGCCGGACGGCGGGGGTGGTGTCATGTCCACCCACGGCCACGAGCGTGCAAGTAGGCTGGTACGGCGATGACCACCTACCTCGACCGGATCATCGCCGCGCACCGCATTGCAGCGGCAGCCGAGCGGCGGCCGCTGGAGGCCCTGCTCACCGCCGCTCTGTCCATGCCGGCGCCTCGAGACTTCGGGGCAGCCCTGGCAGGTGAAGCTGGCCTGTCGATCATCGCCGAGGTGAAGCGCAGCTCTCCCTCCAAGGGCCCTCTTGACGAGGGTTTGGATCCGGCGGCCCTGGCCAGGGAGTACCGTGCCGGCGGAGCGGTGTGCCTTTCGGTGCTCACCGACCGGGACCACTTCGGCGGGTCGCCAGCCGACCTGGTGGCGGCGCGCGATGCCTCGGGGCTGCCCGTCTTGCGCAAGGACTTCACTGTCGGCGCCGCGGACGTGTGCGACTCGCGGCTCATGGGGGCCGATGCTGTGCTGCTCATCGTGGCGGCGCTCACCGATGCCGAGCTGGGCGAGCTCGTCGGCCTCGCCGGACGGCTGTGCCTCGGCGCGCTGGTGGAGGTCCACGACGAGGCCGAGCTGGACCGGGCGCTCACAGCGGGGGCCTCGATGGTGGGGGTCAACCAGCGCGACCTTCACACATTCGAGGTGGACCCCAGGCGTGCCGCCAGGCTGAGGCCCCTCATCCCCGCCGGCGTGGTGGCCGTCGCCGAGTCCGGCATCGCCTCGCCCGACGACGCTCGCCGCCTGGCCGGGCTGGGCTACGACGCGGCCCTGGTGGGCGAGGCCCTGATCAGATCCGCCGATCGTGCTGCCGCGGTGGCAGCCCTGTGCGGCTCGGTGGTCTGAGCCGTGTTCGTGAAGGTGTGCGGGATCACGTCCGAGGAGGATGGCCTGCTGGCCGTGGCCCTGGGGGCCGACGCCCTCGGGTTCGTGCTCGCACCGTCGCCGCGCCAGGTGACCCCGACAGTCGCAGGGGACATAGCTCGGCACTTGCCGTCTGAGGTGATCACGGTCGGCGTATTTCGCAACGAGTCCAAGGAACGGGTGGTCGAGCTGGTCCACACGATAGGGCTCAAGGCGGCCCAGCTCCACGGCAGGGAGACCGTCGCCGATGCGCGCTGGGTGGCCGAACGGGTCCCTCTGACCATCATGGCGTTTGCCGCAGGGGACCGGGCCATCGCGAATGCCGCAGCCTACGGTGCGGACCTGGTCCTGTTGGACGCACCCTCTCCTGGGTCGGGAGAGGTCTTCGACTGGCGCCTTGCCGAAGGGGTGGCAGATGGCACGCGGCTGCTGCTGGCAGGTGGCCTGGACCCCGACAACGTGGCCAAGGCCATCGCGCTCGTCCACCCCTGGGGCGTGGACGTGTCCAGCGGCGTCGAGTCCCTCCCGGGCGTCAAGGACCCGGGGAAGCTGAGGTCGTTCATCGTCACCGCAAAGGCTGCGGCCACTCCCGAGTGGGAGAGCCCCGACGAGGCGCCTTTCGACTGGCAGGACACTTGAGCTCGGCCGCGCCGGTGGGGCGCGCGGGGGCGCCTGCGGAGGCGGGCAGGCCGGCGGAGGCGATGGGGCCTGCGGAGGCGATGGGCCCGCCCAGCGCGCGGGGTCGCTTCGGGGAATGGGGAGGCCGCTTCGTCCCCGAGTCCCTCGTACCTGCCTGCGAGGAGCTGGAGAGGGCGTTCAGGTCGGCTTGGGCAGACCCTGAATTCCTTGGGAGATACCACGCCATCCTCGCCGACTACGCCGGACGGCCCACGCCGGTCACCGAGTGCCGCCGGCTGTCCGAGCGTCTCGGGGTGCGGGTCCTGCTCAAGCGGGAGGACCTGACCCACACCGGCTCGCACAAGATCAACAACGTCGTGGGCCAGACCCTGCTGACCCAAACCATGGGCAAGGGGCGCATCCTCGCCGAGACCGGGGCCGGCCAGCACGGCGTGGCGGCTGCGACCGCGGCTGCCCTGTTCGGCCTGGAGTGCGTGGTCTATATGGGGGCGACCGACGTGGAGCGCCAGGCCCTCAACGTGTTCAGGATGCGCCTCCTCGGCGCCGAGGTGCGACCGGTCACCTCGGGCAGCGCCACCCTCAAGGACGCCATCAACGAGGCGATGCGCGAGTGGGTGGCGACCGTCGAGACGACGCATTACTGCCTGGGCTCGGTGATGGGCCCGCACCCCTATCCGTGGATGGTGCGCGAGCTGCAGCGGGTCGTGGGCGACGAGGCCCGTGACCAGTGCCGGCGCCTGCTGGACGGGGGTGACCCCGACTACGTGGTCGCCTGCGTGGGGGGAGGCTCGAACGCAGCGGGGACCTTCGCCGGATTCGCCGACACCGCTTCGGCGCTGGTCGGGGTGGAGGCATCCGGCGGATCGGCGATCGGGAGGGGGGTGCCGGGCGTGGTTCACGGGATGCGCTCCCGGATCCTCCAGGACGAGCACGGCCAGGTGTTGGAAGCCCACTCGATCTCTGCCGGCCTGGACTACCCTGGTATCGGCCCGGAGCACGCTCACCTGGCCACCGTCGGCCGGGCCAGGTATTTCCAAGCGGCCGATGCCGAGGTGCTCGACGCCCTGTGCCTGCTGTCGCAGACCGAGGGGATCATCCCAGCCCTCGAGCCGGCCCACGCCATCGCCTGGGTTGCCCGGGCCGCCGGGACCCCGGAGCTTCCGCGAGGGTCGACAGTCCTGGTCACCCTCTCGGGTAGGGGTGACAAGGACGCTGCTCAGGTGATGGAGCGGTTGGGCGGGGCCTCGCAGCGACTTCGGCCTTGAGCGACTCGACCGCCACCTCGCAGTCGGGCGCCACCTCGCAGTCGGGCGCCCCCTCGCCGCCGGGCGCCCCCTCGCCGCCGGGCGCCCCCTCGTCGCCGGGCGCCCCCTCGCAGTGGGGCGCCCCCTCGCCGCCGGGCGCCCCCTCGCAGTGGGGCGCCCTGGAGTCGGCGCTGCGCTCGGCTCGGGAAGCGGGGCGCAAGCTGCTGGTTCCGTACGTGACGGGCGGCCTCGGTGCCGACTGGGCCGAGGTGGTGGCCGCGATCGTGGTGGCAGGTGCCGATGCCGTCGAGGTGGGCATCCCGTTCTCCGATCCGATAATGGACGGCCCGGTGATCCAGGAGGCGTCCACGCATGCACTTCGCCAGGGAGCCACGCCGGCTGGCATCGTGAGGGCGATGGGCCGCCTCGACACCGGGGCGCCGCTGGTGGTGATGACCTACGTGAACGTGGTGGCGAGGGCCGGGTACGAGCGCTTCGCTGCTTGGTTGGCAGAGGCCGGTGTAGTTGGGGCGATCCTTCCTGACCTGCCCTTCGAGGAGGCCGGGCCGTGGATGGAGGTTGCCCAGGGAGCCGGGGTGGAGACGGTGCTGCTCGCCGCTCCGACCACACCCGGCCCGCGCCTCGCCGAGATCTGCGCGGCGACCCGGGGTTTCGTCTACGGCGTCGGCCTCATGGGGGTGACGGGCGAGCGCTCCGAGCTGGCCCGTTCGGCTGGTGTCATGGCGGGGCGCCTGAAGGCGGTGACCGACAAGCCGGTGCTGATCGGTGTCGGGGTATCGACGCCGGCCCAAGCGGTGCAGGTATGCGAGCAAGCTGACGGGGTGGTGGTCGGGTCGGCCGTGGTTCGCAGGCTCCTGGAGGGGGGTGGCCCGGAGGCTGCTGGGCGCTTCGTCGCCGAGCTTCGGGCCGCGCTCGACGCCTGAGCAGCCCTATTGGTGGCCCTTGGTGGCCCGATCCGGGGTCGGCAGCAGATCTGGTCGTGTTTGTGGTCGCTGGAGGTACACAAACACGACCAGATCTTGTAGGCCAGGGCTAACGGGCCAGGCGCCGGAGCGTGGCCGCACGGATCGCGCCGGTCTGCGCCTGGACCGCGTAGAAGGCGGCCTCCCTGGCAAGGCGCTGCGCGGGATGGGAGCGCGTCATGGCTCGGCCCCCGACGGCCGCCACCAGGGCAAGCGACGAGCGCTGGGCCAGGTCCAGGCACCAGGCCCGGGCTTCGACCATGGAGGCGAGGTGGTCGGCCAGGGCCCCGCCGTCTGCGGGCTCAGCGCCGCGGGCCCCGCCGTCTGCGGGGTCAGCGCCGCGGGCCCCGCCGTCTGCGGGCTCACCAGTCTCGTCCGGTGGCGCCGTGTCCACGGGGAGGTCACCCTGTGCGCCGGGCCGGGCGTCGGCGAGGGCGTAAGCGTGGGTGCGGCACCGGACAAGCTCGCCGGCAAGGGCGACGGCAGCGCCCTCCACAGCGCCGCCCCGTTCGGCGGCCACACCTGACAGGAGCCGGCAGCAGCGCTCGGCCACCCCGAGGGCGGCGGCCGGCGGCCGGGCCGTGGCCGGCCGGTCCCTGGCCCGCCACGCGTCGAGTGGCTCCACCCTCACGACATCGGCGTCGGGGACCACGAGGTCCTCCAGGTGGAGCGTCACCGTGGAAGTTGCTTGCAGGACGGCCAGGGCAAGGGGGGGCGACGGGCGAACGGCGACAGTGGGCTGCCCGCTGACGAGGAACCACACGATCTCGGGTTGCTCCTGATCGGTGACCGCTGCCACCAGGAACACGTCGGCCAGCCCCCAGGAGGTGACGAAAGGGGCGGTCCCCCGCACCCGCCACCCGCCGCCCGCCGCCCCGCCCGCCGCCCCGCCCGCCGCCCCGCCCGCCGACC
>JBOGGU010000107.1:0-4123 GCA_050744085.1 Acidimicrobiales bacterium | reverse complement strand
GCCCCGGCCCCCGCCCCGGCGCCCCCGGCCCCGGCGCCCGCCCCCGTCGCTCGGGCCAGCGCCGCGCCCACCAGTCCCCGGAACAGTGGATGTGGGCGGTCAGGCCTGCTCAGGAACTCAGGATGGGCTTGGGTCCCGACCCAGAAAGGGTGCTCGGTCAGCTCCACGAACTCCACCAAGCGGTCGTCCACCGACGTGCCCGAGCACACCAGCCCGGCTGCTTCGAGGCGATGCCGCAGCTTCGGGTTCAGCTCGAAACGGTGCCGGTGGCGTTCCTCGACGACACTTGCCCCGTAAGCCGCCGCCACCCGGGTCCCGGCCCGGAGCACCGCTGCGTAGGTGCCCAGCCGCATCGTGCCCCCCAGCTCGACCACCTTGCGCTGGTCGTCCATCAGGTCGATGACCGGGTACGGGGTCTGCGGGTCGAACTCGGTGGAGTTGGCCCGGTCCATGCCGGCCAGGGCCCGGGCTACGTCGATCACCATGGCTTGGAGGCCCAGGCACAGCCCCAGGCACGGCAGGCCGTGCTCCCGGGCCCAGCCTGCCGCGGCGATCTTGCCCTCCACCCCCCGCTCCCCGAACCCACCGGGTATGACGATCCCGTCCAGTCCCTCCAGCATGGCGTCGGCCAGCAGGCCGGTGACCTCCTCGGAAGCGATCCAGCAGACCTCGACCGCAGCGCCGTGGTGGAACCCTGCGTGGCGCAGCGACTCGACCACCGAGAGGTAGGCGTCGGGCAGCCCGACGTACTTGCCGATGATGCCGATCTGCACGCTGGCACTGGGGGCCGCCGCCCGCTGGACGACCGCCTCCCAGCCCGAAAGCTCGATCTGGTGTGCCGGCCCGTCTACGCCAAGAAGCTTGCAAACCTGGTCGTCCAGCCCCTCCGCATGGAGCATCAGGGGCATCTCGTAGATGTTGGCGACGTCGATGTTGGAGACGACGGCCGGCATCGGGACGTCGCAGGTGAGCGAGATCTTTCGCTTGAGGCCCACCGACAGTGGGGCAGCGGCCCGGCACACGATGATGTCGGGCTGGATGCCCGTGCTGCGCAACACCTCGACGGAGTGCTGGGTGGGCTTGGTCTTGTGCTCCCCGGCTGGCCCGATGGTGGGCACCAGGGTCAGGTGCACGTAGCAGCAGTTCTGGCGCCCGACGTCGCTGCGGAACTGGCGGATGGCGTAAAGGAAGGGCAGGATCTCGATGTCGCCGACGGTCCCGCCCAGCTCGGTGATGACCACGTCGGTGTCGTCGGTGGCCAGCCGGGTGATCCGGGCCTTGATCTCGTCGGTGATGTGGGGGATCACCTGCACGGTGCGCCCGAGGTAGTCGCCCCGGCGCTCCTTGGCGATCACCGCCGCGTAGATCGAGCCAGTGGTGGCGTTGGATGCCCCGGTGAAGGCCTCGTCCACGAAGCGCTCGTAGTGGCCCAGGTCCAGGTCGGTCTCGCAGCCGTCCCTGGTAACAAATACCTCCCCGTGCTCGAAGGGGTTCATCGTCCCAGGGTCGATGTTGATGTAGGGGTCCAGCTTCTGCATCGCCACCCGCAGGCCCCTGCACTTGAGGAGCCGCCCGAGCGAGGATGCGGTGAGCCCCTTGCCCAACGAGCTGGCCACGCCGCCTGTCACGAAGATGTGCTTCGCCAAGTCTTCCTCCCGGTCCGCTCCAGGTTAGCCGGGCCGCTCTTAGAAATGTTGGACCCTGCCGCCCCACACCACGTCCCACTCACCACCAGCGGTGCCGATGCGCGATCAATCCGCCGTGCCCGCAGGGACGACCCACTGCTGCGCCTGGCCGGTGACCTTCGCAACGAGGACGAAATCCGAGTCGTAGTGCAGGACCGCCAGCCCCCGGCCCTCAGCGACCGCCGCCACGAGCGCGTCAACCAACGAAAGCGCCCGGTGCTGTCCCCGTTCCGCCAGCAACCCCTGAACCTCCAAGGCCCTGCGGTGGTCGGCATCCCCGGTGGGAACCGGAGTGAACGACGCCAACCGCTGAGTCAGCTCACGGTGATCGGACCAGCTGCGGGCGCTGTAGCCCAGCTCGAATGCCACGGGGGCACACAAGGCGACCTGGCCTTGGGCAACCAGTGGGGCGAATGCTGCAACCACGACCGGCTTGGTCAGCCGGGCGAAGACGCTGGTGTCCACGACGTACCGTGTCGTCCCCACCTACTCGTCGGCCCCCCAGGCTCTGTCCGTAGCTTCGAGGTCATAATGGCCCTCCTCGCCAAAGAGGGCGACCAGCTCGAGACGGCGCTTGGCGTGCACAATCTCGCTGAGAGCCGCATGCACGGTAGCGCGCAGCGTGGTAGTGCCGAGGATGGCCGCCGCCTCCCTGGCGATATCTGGATCTATCTCAATGGAGGTCTTGGACACATAAAGATGATATCACCGATGCCAGGACGTGCTGCGCCGCGGAAAAGCCACGTGTGTTGCCCAAGGCATCAACCCTGTGCCGCGCCGCCAAGACTCGATAAGCGACCCACGTGGCTTTTCCGCTCAGCAGCACTAGTCGAGCGCGTCACTGCCGGAGGCTGGCCTGGCGCGCCCAGCGCCCCTGCGCCAGGATAAGGCGGTGGTGACCGTGGCGATCGACGGGCCGGGGGGTGCCGGCAAGTCGACCATCGCGGCCGCGCTGGCAGCTCGCCTCGGCTTGGAGCGCCTCGACTCGGGGGCCATGTACCGGGCGCTTGCCCTGGCAGCCATACGGCGGGGGGTGGGCCTCTCCGACGGTGACTCGCTGGGTGAGCTGGCTGTTGCGATACGGCTCCGCGTGAGCGGCTCGGTGGTCGAGCTGGACGGAGAGGACGTCTCTGCTGCCATCCGCACCCCCGCGGTGACCCGTGTTGCGTCTCTGGTCGCCGCTTACCCCGCGGTCCGCGTCGAGCTGGTGGCGCGCCAGCGCGCTTGGGTGGCGGAGAGGCGCGGGGGAGTGGTGGAGGGCAGGGACATCGGTTCGGTGGTCTGCCCGGAGGCGGAGCTGAAGGTGTACCTGACCGCGGAGGTCGCGGAGCGGGCCCGGCGACGGACTGCGGAGATGGGACCGGGGTCGGGCACTCAGACGGTGGCGGCTGAGCTGGCCAAGCGCGACATCCACGACTCGACCCGGTTGGACTCCCCGCTGGAGGTCGTCCCGGGAGCCGTGGTCATCGACACGACTAACCGAACTGTGCCCGAGCTGGTCGAAGAGATCGTGGGCTTGCTTGCTGACGTGGTGGGTGGCGGGTGCGCCGGCTAGAGACGGGCCGACCCGATTCGCACCGCAAGCTGCCGACCGGCCCGGCCCCCCCCACTCGGGCGGCGCGCGCTTTCTACGAGGTGGCCCGGCGGGCGTTCCTGCTCATCTGCCGGCTGGAGTGGAAGGTGACCATCGAGGGCACTGAGCTGGTGCCAAGCAGCGGTGCCTTCATCGTGGCGCCAGTGCATCGGTCCAACATCGACACGATCCTGATGTCCGCGGTAACCAAGCGCAGGCTGTGCTACTTGGCCAAGGACTCCCTCTGGAAGACACGTCCGCTCGGCTGGCTGATCAGCTCCCTTGGCGGCTTCCCGGTGCGCCGGGGGGCGGCGGATCGAGAAGCGTTGCGGGTCTCGGTAGAGATCCTGGAGGGCGGCCAGCCTCTGGTGGTCTTTCCCGAGGGCACCCGCCGCTCCGGCCTCGTGGTAGCAGATCTTTTCGAGGGAGCTGCATATCTTTCGCTGCGCACCGGGGCGCCTATTGTGCCGGTCGGGATCGGCGGTTCGGAGGGGGCACTTCCAAAGGGCGCCAAGCTACCATCGCGGGTCAAGGTCCACATGATCGTGGGCACACCCCTGGTGCCGCCCGCTGCGCCCGCCGGGGCCGCCGCGCCCGCCGGGGGCAGGGTGCGGGTACGCCGCCACGAGGTCGACGCACTCACCGAGGTCCTGCACACCGAGCTCCAGTCCCTCTTCGACCGGGCGATCGCCGCGGCGACGGCCTCGAAGGCGGGGAGGGGCCATTGAGGATCGGAGTCCCGGCCGAGGTCAAGGACAACGAGTACCGGGTTGCGATCACCCCAGCTGGCGTGCACGAGCTGTGCGCTGCGGGCCACGAGGTCTGTGTCGAGGCCGGCGCTGGGTTGGGCTCCGCCATCGCGGAC
>JBOGGU010000106.1:0-11249 GCA_050744085.1 Acidimicrobiales bacterium | reverse complement strand
GTTGAACCGCGTATAACGCGGTTCAACTACCCCAGTTCGGCGCTGCGGGGCGGGTGATGCGCTGGATGGCGGGTGATGCAGACGCCCACCGAGGTGACGTCCAGCGGTACCGGCGGTCGGAGCTTGCGCAGGCTCACCGTCACGGCCTTGACTCGGGTGTCAGAGAGGGCCGCGGCGGCTATTGCCTCGCCAAGGGCCTCCAGCAGGGCGAAGCTCTCCTCGGCCACGACCCTGGCCACCCGCTGGAGCACCTCTGCATAATCGCACGTGTCCGCCAGCGCGTCACTGGCCCCGGCCGGTCCCAGGTCCATCGCCAGGTCCAGGTCGACCTCGAACGGCTGGGCAGACCCGCGCTCGGGCGCCCCGACGCCATGGCTGCCCAGGACCCGCAAGCCTCTGAGCTGGATGCGATCCACCGTCCCCGGCTCGGGATCAGGTGGTGCGGCCTCACCCACCCCCATCGAGCCCCCGTTCCACGACAGGCGCGGGCGGGTCGACAGGGGCCGGCGCCGCCCCGGGGGGGCCGGTGGCGGCCGGGGCCGGGCCGGGCCGCACCAGCTGAGTCGCCAGGCGCACCAGCTCACGCCCATCGGGCCCCATCTGGCGCCGCACCAGCAGCTCCACCCCGGCCACCGCTTGGGGGCATGACGCCAGCTTGCCCGACCAGATCAAATATCCGGCCACCGCGCCCATCAACCTGTCGCCCAGCTCCTCTTGATGAGCCAGGACCCGCTCGCCCCCACCTATCCAGCTCTCCAACCCGCCATAGAGCCGGCTCAACACGTCCATGGGGTCGGTGCAGGGCCCGAACGGGAAGTGCGACCAGGCCAGGTCCATCTCGTCGTACGCGTGGAGGTTGTGCGGTGAGCCGAGCAGGGACACGACCCTAGTGAAGCCGTTCACCTTCAGCCACACGATCTCCTCCTGGCGCCTCACCCGACGGTGGTTGCGCGAGTAGCCGCCGGGCCGCTCGCTCACCGCCAGGGCATCCCGGATCACCCAGGCAAAGTTGCGCGGGATGATCCCCTCCGCCCAGCGCTGAGTCACGACGCCGCCAAGCTCGGCTCGTGCAGGTGCCGACCCGCCAGCTTCAAGGCCTGCACCGTCGGGGCGACATCATGCACGCGCACCATCGTGGCCCCCTGCTCCACCGCCCAGAGCGCAGTCGCCAGCGATGCCTCCAGGCGATCTGCCGCGCCCGCCGGGGGCTCTCCCGCCCGGGAGCTGAGCGGTCCTAGGAAGCTCTTGCGGCTGGCGCCGATCATCACCGGCCAGCCCAGCTCGACGAGGCGACCGAGGTGGCGGAGCAGCTCCAGGTTGTGCCCGGCCGTCTTGGCAAAGCCGATGCCAGGGTCCACCCAGACTTCACTGACACCAGCCCGGGCGCCCTCGCAAGCCCGTGCGGCCAGCCATTCGAGCGCCTCGGTGACCACGTCGTCATAGCGAGCGAGCGAGACCATGGTGGCGGGGGTGCCCCTCATGTGCATCGCCACCCACCCCACCCCCGCAGCCGCAGCGACGGGGGCCAAAGATGCCGAGATGTCGTTCACGAGGGTGGCCCCGGCCTCGATGGCCGCCTGGGCGACTGCGGGTTTCACCGTGTCGACCGACACCCGCACCCGCGCCGCCAGCGAGGCGACGACCGGCACCACCCGGCGCAGCTCCTCTGCCTCCGCCACGGGCGTGGCGCCCGGTCGGCTGGACTCCCCGCCCACGTCGACAACGTCGGCGCCCTCGGCGATCATCTCCAGGCCCCGGGCGACGGCCGCCTCTGGGTCCGCCCAGCGCCCGCCGTCGGAGAAAGAGTCCGGGGTGACGTTCAAGACCCCCATCACCAGGGCAGCGAGGGCGCCCACTGCTGCTACCTGCTGGCCTGGATGAAGGCCATGGCCTCGGCCCGGGTAGCCGGGTCGTCGCGAAATATGCCTCTGACCGCCGATGTCACGGTGCCCGCTCCCGGCTTGTGGACCCCCCGCATCGACATGCACAGGTGCTCGGCCTCGATGACCACCAGCACCCCCCGAGAGCACAGAGCCTGTTCCATGGCATCGGCTATCTGACTGGTGAGCCGCTCTTGGACCTGCAGGCGCCTCGCGTAGCCGTCCACCAGCCTGGCCAGCTTGGACAGGCCGGTGATCCTGCCGTCCTCGCTCGGGATGTAGGCCACGTGAGCCTTGCCGACGAACGGCACGATGTGGTGCTCACACAGCGAGGCGAAGCCGATGTCGCGGACCATGACCATCTCGTCGTGGTCCGCGGCGAAAGTGGCTTTGAGGTGGCGCGCCGGGTCGTCGAAGTGGCCGGCCAGCAGCTCGGCGTACATAGCGGCCACCCGGCGAGGCGTCTCGGCCAGGCCCTCACGGTCAGGGTCCTCGCCAAGCGCGACCAGCAGCTCGCGCACTGCGGCGCGGGCGCGCGCCGAGTCGACACCCCCTGGAGCGCCCCCTGGAGCGCCCCCTGGAGCGCTCACCGACCCTCCACGGCAGCGATTCGGGGGACCTCCGGAGTGAGTGTCGAGGGGCGCGAGGGCTTCGGGTAGTCGACCACCGGCCAGGGAGCAAGGTCCCCGAGTATCTCCGCCAGCCCCTCGGGGCCCAGGGTCTCGTGCACGACCAGGGCGCTGGCCAGGCGCTGGAGGGTATCGCGGTGAGTCGAGAGGATCTCCCCAGCGCGCTCGTAGGCCTCACTCAGCAAGCGCCCCACCTCCGCGTCCACCTGGGCGGCCATCTCGTCCGAGAGCTCGGACCGCGTCGCCATCTCCCGGCCCAGGAAAGTCTCCCCGTGCGCCTTGGCCAGCGAGCGCGGCCCAAGCTTGTCGCTCATCCCGAACTCCGTGACCATGGCCCGGGCTATCTCGGTCGCCTTGGCGATGTCGTTTTGCGCACCGGTCGTGGACTCCGAGAAGGCCAGCTCCTCAGCCGCGCGCCCTCCCATCAGCACGCACAGCTGGTCTCCCAGCTCGGAGCGAGTCACCAGGTAGCGGTCGTTGAGGGGCAGCGCCAAGGTCCATCCCAGCGCCTGGCCGCGGGCCACTATCGAGACCTTGTGCACCGGGTCTGCGTGGACCAGGACGTGGCCCACCAGGGTGTGGCCTCCCTCGTGGTAGGCGATCACCTGCTTCTCGCTGTCCGACATGAGCCGGGTGCGCCGCTCCGGGCCGGCCAGGGTCCTGTCGATGGCCTCCTCCAGCTCGACCATCCCGATCGAGTCCAGGCGGTGGCGGGTGGCCAGCAGGGCCGACTCGTTCACCAGGTTGGCCAAGTCGGCGCCGGTGAAACCAGGGGTCCTCCGGGCCAGGATGCCCAGGTCCACGCCTGGCGCCAGCCGCTTGTCCCGGCTATGGACATCCAGTATCGCCCGGCGCCCAGCCAGGTCCGGCCTGTCCACCACGATCTGGCGGTCAAAGCGCCCGGGGCGCAACAGGGCCGGGTCCAGGATGTCCGGTCGGTTGGTGGCGGCTATCAGGACCACGCCCGCTGCAGGGTCGAAGCCGTCCATCTCGACCAGGAGCTGGTTGAGGGTCTGCTCACGCTCGTCGTGGCCACCGCCCATGCCAGAGCCCCGGTGGCGTCCCACCGCGTCGATCTCGTCCACGAACACTATGGCTGGCGACGAGGCCCGGGCCTTCGTGAACAGGTCGCGGACCCGGGCGGCGCCCACGCCCACGAACATCTCCACGAAGTCGGACCCCGAGATCGAGAAGAAACGCGCCCCCGATTCGCCGGCCACCGCCCTTGCCAGCAGCGTCTTGCCAGTGCCCGGCGGCCCGTGGAGGAGGATCCCGCGGGGGATCTTGGCCCCCATCGCCTCGAAGGTGGCCGGTGCCTCCAAGAACTCCTTCACCTCCCTGAGCTCCTCCACCGCTTCGTCGGCACCGGCCACGTCGGCGAAGCTCACCTTGGGCTTCTCGCCCTGCCCTGCCCGGGGCCCGATCTGGCCGAAGGAGAACAGCCGGCGAGCGCCTCCCCCCGCCTTGGTGAGCACGACGATTATGAACGCGCCCACCAAGAACAGGGGCAGGTCCCCGAGCAAAGTCACCCAGATGCTGGTCCCGCCCGATTGGGTGTGCACCGGCACGTTCGCCTTGAGCAGGTCCGCGGTCAGTGTGGAGGCGAAGCGCTCGTCGTAGCTCACCACGTAGTGGGTACCGTCTGCGAGCTTGCCGGTGGCAGTCCCCGCCCCGTCCACGACGGTGACGCTCGCCACCTGGTGGGTGGACACGTCGTGCAGGTAGGTGTTGAGGGTGAGGTTGGTGGGCTTGGGGCCTCTGGTGACGACAACGGCGAGGATCACCGCGATCACGACCAGGACGCCCAGGGCCCCCAGCACCTTCCAGCGCCGGCCGCTTGGGCGGGCCGGGCCCTCCTGGTGGTCCCCGGAGCCGTCGGGGGCGGCGCGCCAGAGGCGCTTCACCGGTCGGCCCCCGCGTACCTGCAGACAAAGGGCAGGTTGCGGTAGTGCTCGTCGATGTCCAGGCCGTAGCCGACCACGAAGTCGGGCGGGATGTTGAAGCCCACGTAACGAAGGTCCAGCGGTGCGCGCTGCAGGCCGTCCTTGACCAGCAGCGCACACACCTCCAGGCTGGCCGGCCCCCTCGCAGCCAGGTTACGCCGCAGGTACGACAGCGTGAGGCCGCTGTCCACGATGTCCTCGACCACCAGCACGTGACGCCCGGACAGATCCACGTCCAGGTCCTTCACGATCCTCACGACCCCGCTGGTCCTGGTGGAGGTCCCGTACGAGGCCACGGCCATGAAGTCGCATTCCACCGGCAGGCGGATCGCCCGGGCGAGGTCGCTCATGAACATGAAGGCCCCCTTGAGCACGCCGACGAGCAGCGGCGGACGCCCGGTGTAGTCCCCGGTGATCTCCTCCCCGAGCTCGGCCACCCGGGCCGCGAGCTCTGCCTCGCCCACCACGACCGGCCCCAGTGCCTGATCGTCGTGGCTGGCGGCGCCCGCCCCCGTCTCACTCACTGCCACGACCCTACCGGCGCCCGGCCCCGCGCCAGTGGCGGGCGCCAAGCCCGTGCTCAGGCGGGTGCTCAGGCGGGTGCTCAGGCGGGTGCTCAGGCGGCCCCGAGACCGCCTCACGCCGAGCCCCCCACTGAGCTCGGTGCCGGCAGCGTCTCCCCGTGCCACTGCCATCACCCGCTCGATGGCTGCAGCGCCGGGCGTATGGCCCTGCGCGTCGCGCAGCCACTCCCTGAGCGCTCGCCTGGCCAGGGCTGGGGGGGCGCTGCGGAGCGCTGCGGTGTCTGTGGGGTCGATCCCGTCGGCGAGCCCGGCAAGCACCTCGGCGTCCTCGCCGAGCAGGTGTGCCTGGCGGGCGACCACCGCAACCACGTCCCTCGCAGCGACCGAGCACAGCAGGGGAAGGGCCTCGTGGCGGATCCGGTTCCGGCGGAGCCGCAGGTCCTGGTTGGACGGGTCACACACTGGGGTCAGGCTGAGCTGCGCGCACAGGGCCACTGTCTCGGCCCTGCGCAGCGCCAGGATGGGGTGGGTCGGCCCCGCCCGCATCCCGGCCAGGCCGTCGAGCCCGGCGCCCCTGAGGAGGTTGAGCAGGACGGTCTCCGCCTGGTCGTCAGCGGTGTGCCCGGTGGCAGCCCCCTCCGGCAGTGCCCCAAGGCGGCCTGCTCGCGCCCTGGCCTCGACGTTGCCCCCTGGCTCTATCCGCAACCGCTCTTTGCGAAATTGGGCTCCGAAGCGCCGGGCCGCCGCTTCCACGACGTCGGCTTCCGCCTCGGAGCCGGGCCGCAGCCCATGGTCGACGTGGACGGCGGTCACCCGGCACCCCGCGGCGCAAGCCAGGACCAACAGGGCCAACGAGTCAGCCCCGCCAGAGACAGCACAGCTGATGTCGTCGCCCGAGGGGGGGAAGGTGCACCGCTCGAGGAGGCCGGCGAGGAATGTGCCCGTAGAGGTCGTGTCGTCGCACGGCAGGCCGTGGGCTGGCGGGCCGGCGGAGCCGTGGGCTGGCGGGCCGGCGGAGCCGTGGGCTGGCGGCCCGGCGGAGCCGTGGGCTGGCGGCCCGGGGCCGAGCACGGTTGCCTCAGCCCGCTGGTGAGGCACCGACCCGGCTGAGCCAGCGCTGTGGCTCCTGGACCTCGGCCAGGGATGGGAGCCAGGCGGGGCCCTGCCAGGCCCTGTCCATCAGCTCCCGGCCGCCCGCCCTCTCGACAGCGGCGATGAAGCTCTCGCCCTGCTCGTACTGGCGGAGCTTCGCCTCGATCCCGATCGCCTGCTGCAGGATCCGGCTCGGGCCACTGACGCTGGTCCGGCGCTCCCTCAGGATGCGGCTGAAACGCCCGGCATTGGGGATCTCGGCGACCGCGGCACGATCCATGGTGACGTCGCCGTGGCCCTCCAACAGGCTCATGAGGCCTTGGATCCTCCCCAGGATCTCCGCCTGGTCAGGGGTGGCGAGGAGGGCGATGATGCCCTCGCTCAAGGGGTTGCGGCCCGAGGAGACCTCGTTCACCGCACGCCTGAGCGCTCCCAGGAGCTGGCGGGGATCGGGCTGCAACGAGTCGAGGCCTTCGGCCACCAGGGACAGGAAGTGATCGCGCATCCAGGGGATACCCGTGAACTGGGCCCGGTGGGTGACCTCGTGAATTGCCAGCCACAGCCGGAACTCCCGGGGAGGGAAAGCGAAGCGACGTTCCAGCTCCACGATGTTCGGCCCCACGTAGTAGACGATGTCCTGGTCCTCAGGCCGGTCGTCCTCCACCAACAACAGGTCGTACTGCCCGAGCACTCGCCGGGACATCCAACCCAGCAGCGAGCCCACCTGCGCCCCGGTCACCAGGCGACTGGCCGGGGCCAGGGGGCCGGACCCAGCCCTGGGGCCCAGCTTGTTGATGACTGGGAGCAAGAGGCGCTGGAAGGAGGCCAGGTTGGCCTTGATCCAGCCCGCACGGTCGGTCACCTTCGCCCTTGCCACGCCGGCCAGCGAGACCAGCCCAGTCTCTCGCTCCACGAGCGACTCCGCCTTGGCGGTCAGCTCCTCGAAGTCGTGAAGGAGCGACGAGTGCCGGGAAGAGCGCTCGAGCGGCCCACCTCCGGCCACCCTTATCGCCACCCTCTCAGCCAGCTCCCACGAAACGGCGTCCGTCACTCGGACTCGACCATCTCGGGCCCAGGTGACGCCTGCTCGTGTTGGATCGCGGCAGCCACCCGGTCGAGCAGGCGATCCGGGACCCGGTCCCTGCATCGCGACGCGACTACCTGGCGCAGCTCGGCCTCGAAGTCGAAGGCCTCCAGGCAAGGGCCGCAGTCGTCCAAGTGGTGGCGGATCACCGAACGGCGCTCCTCGGTGAGCTCGCCGTCGAGGAAGTGGTACAGGCGATGCACCACCTCGCTGCAGTCTTCCTCACCTTCGGGCCCTGGTTCGTGGGCCAACGGGTCTTGTGCCACCGGGTCTTGCGCCATCTGGTCCCTCTCGTCGCTGCTCATCGACCACCTGCCCCCACCAGGCCACGCTCTTCGCCGTACTCCAGCAACGCCTTTTGCAGCGCCCTTCTTCCCCGGTGAAGCCGGCTCATGACGGTGCCGATCGGCACGTCGGTGATCTCGGCTATCTCCTTGTAGGAGAACCCCTCTACGTCGGCGAGCAGCACCGCGATGCGGAACTGCTCGGGCAGCGACTCGACAGCGCCCTTCACTGTCTCGTCGGTGAGCCGCTCCAGCACCTCGTCCTCAGCGCTTCGCCCGGCCGCCGCCGCCTCGAGGCCCCCCAGGCGGCGGTACATGTACAGCTCCTCGACGTCTTCGATGTCGGACTCCTCGGGATGACGCTGGCGCGCCCGGTAGGCGTTGATGTAGGTGTTGGTGAGGATCCGGTACAGCCAAGCCTTGAGGTTGGTGCCGTCCTGAAAGGTGCCAAACGCGCGGTAGGCCTTGAGGTACGTCTCTTGCACCAGGTCCTCGGCGTCAGCGGTGTTGCGGGTCATGCGCATGGCGGCGCTGTAGAGGGCGGGCAGGAAGCCCATCGCCAGGTCGGAGAAGTCTGCCCGGTCGGCCATCGGGCAAGGCTACCCTGCGCGCAGGACGGCACGGGTCGGGCCTTTGGCTGCTCAACCGAGAGGCACGTGCGGCGAGACCTTGACAGTGACGTCGATGCCCGACTCGAGCATCTCCCTGACCGCCCGCAGGGCCCGCTTGCGGGCAAACCCCTCCAGGCGGTCGATGAACAAGACCCCGTCCAGGTGGTCGGTCTCGTGCGCCAGGCAACGGGCAAGGCGCTCGGTGCCCACGATCTCCAGGGGCTCGCCGTGGGTGTCGAAGCCCCGAGCCACGATTCGGCGCGGTCGGGCCAGGGTACAGACGAGGCCCGGGATGGACAGGCAGCCCTCCTCGTCTTCGAGGCTGTCCTCGCTGGCCTCGAGCACCGGGTTGACGAGGTGTCCGTAGCGCAGGCGCTCGGGATCGTCTGGGTCCACCAGCGCGTAGGCAAAGACCCGCAGGCCCACCCCGATCTGGGGAGCCGCCAGGCCAGCCCCGCCAGCGTCGTGGAGGGTCTCGGTGAGGTCACCCACCAGGCGCCCCAGCGCCTTGTCGAAGTCGGTCACTTCGGTCGCCGGCGTGCGCAGGACCGGGTCTCCCACCAGCCTGATGCTCCGAACTGTCACCCCGCCAGAGTACTTGCAGCCACGAAGGCGTCCGCGCTGAGCTGCCCTGGCCCAGGCTCGCCGGCCCGGCATGGTGGCGGGCGCCAGCCCCCCGCGGGCTTGACAGTGCTCGTGGCGCCGTTCGCAGGCAGGGTGACCTCGACGGTGACCGGGTTGGGGTTGGGGCCGCACCTGCCGAGGTACCAGTAGAGGTTGGCGGTGGCGCTCCCGGTCCGCGGGGCCAGGGTCACCAGCTTGCTGGGGGGCGCGATGGGGTCGTTATAGCGTTCGTCGACCTGCTTCAGGCCCAGGTCAGTGCCTCCGGCGGAAGTGACCTTCACGCTCGGAGCACCAAAGACCGAGCATGCAGTCCCTGATCGGTTGGTGACTCGCAGGGCGACAGTTGTCGCCAGCCCTTTCTCGCCCAGCATGTTGGGCGGCCCGGGCACCCGCCCCGGGCCGGCAATGGCGCTCGTGAGCTGGGCCGACGTACAGGGGGTGTCGCGGCCGTGGACCTCCACCGAGCCGCTGGCGGCAATGTCGAGCGCACCCGCCAGTGACCAGTAGACGTCCGTCGGCCCTGTGGGCGTGCCCGCCGGTATGGCTTGCTGCATGGCGTAGCGAACCGTGTGATCCGGTGCCAGGGAGTGCACGTTGGCGCAGTCGAGCTGGAAGAGCGCCTTGCCCTGTTGGTAGCTCGGGCAGGGATTGAGCTCCATTGCCCGGCCAGTCGGGTTGGTGAGGTCGACCACGTAGTCCAACGTGGTGCCCGCCGCAACGGAGCTCGGCAGCTCGAGCCTGGCGGTGGCGCCCTCCAGCGGCGGCTGGGAGTATCGCGGGGGCGCCTGGGGCACGTCGAAGGCGCCGACGAAGAGCCCGCAGACGACGGCGAAGCTGCCATGCAGGGTGACCTTGCCCCCACCGGGGATGGTCACCACCACCGAGTGGTAGGGGGGCACCCCAGCTCGGCCGCCGGGGAAAGCCGAGCAGTCCGAGTTGGTCTCTATTCCCAGCCGGGTCCTCCCACCGGGGGCCATGTCGGCGGGGGTGTCGCCGTGCCCGACGAAGAAGCCGCCGTCGGTCCCGACCGCGTCCGGCCGGCCAGCCTGGGTGGCCACGACTCCGGGGAAGCCCGACAGGATGCAGGTGCTGGCGCTGGTGTTGCGAAGCTCGAAGTACTGGTCGAGATGGCCGCCTCCGCCGTTGTTGTACGCCTTGCTGACGCTCAGGTCGGTTGCGGTGCAGGGCCGCGCGTTGGTTGGAGGAGGGGGCGGGCCGGGGAGGCGCACGGGGACGAACATGTGGCCAGGGGTGTCCACCCAGGGCACGGTTCCCTGCTCGTTCACCTGCCGGATCGACGCCGGCGGCGCGCCCGTCCCGCCCACGCGCACCGATCTCGCCCCCACACCAGCGCCGCACCCACTCAGTGCTGCCAGCGTCGCCAGCGCTGGCGCCACGACCCGTGCTTTTCGCATCCTGCGCTCCTGTCTCTCTGGAGGTAGGACACCGGAGAGGGCGGGGCGGTTCCCTCCGTGCGCGACTTGACGGCGGGCGCCCGCGTGGGGTAGACAGTGCGCAAGCGGAGTTGGGGCGTGAGTGACGCGGCCCCAGTTCGAGTTGCAGGACCCGAAAAGTGGCCCTGACTAACGAACGCCGCAGACAGAGTCTTCGCTGGGCTCCTTGCCGGCAAGGCTCATGGAAGGACGATCCGTCGTGACGACGCCACCCCTGACCTTGAATCAGCTCGCCCCAAAGTCGGACAGCCCTCCCACGGGCCCCAGGCCCAGGTCCGGGGCCCGCCTGGCGTGGAGGTCCGTCCGAGCCCTGGCGGCCTCCGCCGTCGCCGTCGCCACAATGACCACGGTCGGGTCCCTCGTGGGCGCCGCCGGGGCATCCACAGACCCCCCGGCGCCGTTGCAGGCGCTGGCGCAGTGCGAGTCGAGCGGCAACTACGCCGCCGACACCGGTAACGGCTACTACGGGGCCTACCAGTTCTCCCTGGCCACCTGGCACAGGCTGGGCTTTGGCGGGTTGCCGAGCCAGGCTACCCCAGCGACCCAGGACCACGCCGTCCTCGAGCTGTGGCAACAGCGCGGGTGGGCGCCGTGGCCTGCGTGCTCTGCCCAGCTCGGGCTGGGCTCGTACAGCCTGTCAGCCCAGGCGGTTGAGGCAGCTACGTCACCCCAAGCGGCGGCGACCACATCCGGGGGCAGCTACACGGTCCGCTCCGGCGACACCCTCGGCGCCATCGCCGCCAGCCACGACACCACCGTTGCCGCGCTCGCCGCCAAGAACCACCTGGCCAACCCCAACCTGATCAGGACCGGCCAGGTCCTGCTCATCTGAGCTCTTACGGGCCCTAGGGCCGCGCTCAGCAGCACTGGTGCCTGCTGAGCGCGGCGCTACCTGGCGTTAGGGCCTGTAAGAAAACAACCTGGACGGCGAAGCCGAACCTCGAGGCCTCCCACCAGGTCAAACGCGTACACCGCCGTCCAGGTTGTTTTCGGACAGGCCCTAGCGTGAGTTTCCGGGCTACGTGCCGTGGCAGTGCCATGTTGGCAGCTCAGAGCTGGTGTTTGGGTTATCGTTGTGTATTACCTAAGGAGGGCCTTGGGGTTCGCTTGTGATGGCAACGCTG
>JBOGGU010000105.1:0-20810 GCA_050744085.1 Acidimicrobiales bacterium | reverse complement strand
GTTGAACCGCGTTATACGCGGTTCAACTACCCCAGTTCAGAGCTGCCAGCGCCCGAGGCCCTTGTGGGCGAGGTGCTGCTGGCCGTTGTGAGGGTGGCCCGCCAGCTCGGGGTCGACCCCGAAGGGGCCCTGCGGCGGGCCGTCGCCGAGTATCGCCGCCGTTTCAATGCGAGCTTCGCGTGATGGACGCGCTCAACCGCTCAGGTAGGTGGCGATGGCGGACACCACGGAGGGCGCGATAGCCCCGCCGCCGCCGTAGACGTTGGCGGTCTGTATGCGAGATGCGTTGGCCTTGACGAAGGCGCCAGTGGCCTTGGGCACGGGGAGGCCGGAGTGCACCAGGATGATCGGGCCCCCGTCGGAGGCAACCTGGGCGCCCCCATCGAGGGCGTCGGGGAACTGGTCCCCCCGCGCAACCCCGATTACCGCCGGGTTGCCGAAGAACGCCGCCACCAGGGCATTGGTCTCGAACTCGTCGGCTCCCACGATGGGGGTGGCTGCCGGGTCGGCAGCCGCTGCCGGGCCACCGACCGCGAACACGGAGTCGCCAGGATGCGCAGCGAGGTAGGCGGCCGTCTCTGGACGCATCGACGACCCGTCGGTGAGCAGCACCACCCCGCCCTGGTGCACAGCGGCGGGGCCGGCGGATAGGGCGTCGGCGAAGCCGCGCCCGGTCACCAGGAACACAGTCGAGGGGTTGCCCAGGGCGTTGGCGATGCCAACAGCTGTCGCGAAGCGGTTGGGGCCCGACAGAGAGATCGGGTCGTAGCCCAGCCGTGCCAGGGTAGGGCCGATGGTGGGGGACAGCGCTGACGAGCCGCCCAGCAAGTAGATGGGCTTGCCGGCGTGGGGCGTGAGGGCCCGGCTGATCTCGGCGAGCACCAACGGGTTGATCCCAGCTCGCTCGCTCGCTGGCTCGGTTAGCAGCAGTGGCCCGTGGGCGTGGGCTGCCAGGGGGATGCCGGCCAGGCCGTCGGGGAAGTCCAGGGCGGTGCTCAACACCACCGAGCTGGCCGAGCCGGCCTTCGGGAAGGTGGCCCGGGAGACGTCGATCGCCGTGCGGATCCGGTTGGCTCCTCCCACTCGCTGCGGCCGGGCGCTGCCATGGCCCAAGGTCGTCCCCGAGGTAGCGCAGCTGACGGCGGCACCTGAGGTGCAGCTGAGCGACCCTTTGACCGTGGCGGTGGCGCTGGCCACAGTGATCGTCCCGGTGATGGTCCCGGCGAGCTGGCCGGTCTTGGGGAAGTCCAGCACGACGGCTCGGGCAGAGGCAGTGTTGGTGGAGGCGTCGTAGGCGGACTGGTTGGCAGTGATGCTCACGAGGCCCAGGTCCACCGTGGTGTTCGCCGTGGTTCCGATGGGCACCTTGACTACGCCCCCAAGGAGGGTGATGGTGCCGAACGCGGCGCTGCCGGCATGGGAGTCGGGGTTGCTGGCTGACGCCGAGGCGGCGCTCTGGGCCAGGCCGATGTCGACGAGGTCGGCGGCCCCCCCGCCCACGACACACCCGAGGAGGGGCAGGCAGAGGTCGCCACCGCTTCCCAGGCTGAGCTTGGGCAGGATGCTCACCCCGGCCACCTTGAAGCTGGCTCTGGTGGTACCGGCAGCGCCGGTGACGCTGCCGCCCGTGACCGTCAGGGTCCCCAGCCCGCTGGGAAGGGTGATGTGGGCGGGTGCCTCGCTGCGCCCCCCTCCGCTTGCGGGCAGTGCCCCGGTGTCGCCCAGGGTCTGGTCGGCGACCGGCCGGCCAGCCACGGTGACACCCGACAGGCCGATGGCGTAGGCGTCACCGCCATAGGAGACGCCAGCGCTTGCCGCCGCCAGGGTGGCCGGAGTGGGCCGGCCGGTCGAAGCCTGCGCGGCCGTCTGTGCGGCCGACGCCTGCGCCGGGGACGCCTGCGCCGGGGACGCCTGTGCCGGGGACGCCTGCGCCGGGGACGTCTGCGCCGGGGACGCCTGCGCCGCGGTGAGCTGCGCCCTGGCGGGGGCCACGAGGGTGCCCGCTGCTGCTGCAAAGGCGGCGGCGAGCCCGACCGTTACGAGGCGAAGGCGCCACGCTGACCCTTGCCTGGCTGGCGATCCCCGAGACGCAACCACCGGCACCGTTTGGCGGGAGCCCACGGTGCCGGTGGTTGGCTCAGCAGCGTTGCAAGACGGGCTAGGTGCCCAGGTCGGCGTTGATGGCGGCGACCACGCCGTTCGAGACGGCTGCGGTGCCGCCGTAGACGTTGGCGGTCTGGATGTAGGGCGCCTTGGCCTTGAAGTAGGCGTCGGATGCCGCGGGGAGGGGCACGTTCGGGTGGACCAGGATGATCGGCCCACCGTCCGCGGCGGTCTGGGCGCCCCCGTCAAGGGCGTCGGGGAACAGGTCCCCTCTGGCTATCCCGATGACCGCCGGGTTGCCGAAGAAGTTCGCCACCTTGGTGTCGGTGTAGAACTGGTCGCTCCCCACTATCGGATGTGCGGACGGGTCAGCCGCCGCGGCCGGGCCGCCCACTGCGAACACCGTGCCACCGGGGTGGTTGTCCAGGTAAGTCTCGGTCTCGGGCGCCATGGCAGAGCCGTTGGTGAGCAGCACCACCCCGTGTTGGCGAACGGCTCCAGGGCCAGCCGACAGGGCATCCGCGAATGTGAGCCCGGTCACCAGGAACACGTTGGAGGGGTTGCCCACCTGGTTGGCTATGGCGATCGCCGTGGCGAAGCGGTTGGGGCCGGCCAGGTGGACCGGGTTGTAGCCGAGGCCTGACAGCGCGGTGGCTATGGACGGCGCCAGGGCTGCTGAGCCTCCCAGGAGGTACACCGGCTTGTTGGCGTGTGGGGTCAGCACCCGTTCGATCTCTGTCTGGACCGCTGGGTTGAGCCCGTTGCGCTCATTGGGCGGCTCGGTGAGCAGCAGCGGCCCGTGGACGTGGTTTGCCAAGGGGACCCCGGCGAGAGCATCGGGGAAGGCCAGGTCGGTGCTCAGTACCACGGCGTCAGCCGAGCCTGCTCCGGGGAAGGTGGCCTTGGAGACCGCGATTGCGGTGAGGATCCGGTTGCTCCCGCTGAATCGCTGGACGGGGGACGAGGAGGAGGTATAGGTGAAGGTTGCGGGCGAGTTGGGGCAGTTGTCCACCGACACCGTCACGGTCCCCTTGGCGTGGGCCGGGGACTTGGCGGTGATGGAGGTGGGAGAGACCACGCTCACGTCGCTGGCCGGGGTGGCGCCGAAGGCCACCGTGGCCCCGGCGGCGAAGTTGGTCCCGGTGATGGTCACCGGCGTGCCCCCGCCGAGCGGGCCCGAGGTGGGGGTGACGCTGTCCACCGTGATGCCCGATGGGCAGGACAGGGTGCCGCTGGTGTCGGCCGTCGAGCTGGACACGGTGATGGTGCCGCTGATGACGATGGACAGCAGGCCGTTGGCCGGGAAGTCCAGGACCAGGGCCTGAGCGGAGGAGGTGTTGGTGGTCGCGTCGTAGGACTGCTGGTTGAGGGTGATGTTCAAGATGCCCAGGTCGATGTGGGTGTTGGGAGCCGGGTTGATCGGGATGTTGACCGCACCTCCCAGCAGGGAGACGGTGCCGACGTTGGCGTCGTGGTAGGGGTAGGTGGTGGTCACTGTCTGGCCGTTCACCGTCGAGGTGACTGGCGACACGCCTGGGGCTGCCGCCCCGGCCTCGCTCTGGACGAGCCCGACATCCAAGAGGGCGCCGAGCGGGTCGCTGAGCAGCCCGCTGAGGTTGCCGCTGCTGGAGCCGCCGCCCAGGAGGCCGCTGAGGATGCCTCCCAGCCCGCCCGAGCCGCCCAGCAAGGAGGAGTTGGTCGAGGTGGTGCGAGCTGCGTTGGTGTTGGCGGTGCGGGAAAGCCCAAGGTTGCAGAGCAGGCCGGTGCAACTCGACCCCGAGCCAGAGCCGCTGCCCGAACCCGAGCCGCTGCCCGACGTGGGGCAGCCGGAGCCGCCGCCACCCAGGAGGCCGCCGAGGATGCCCAAGCCGCTGCTGGAGCCGCCGCCGATCGAGGTGATGGTACCGTTGTTGAGCAGGGCCCCCAGGGTGTTGCCGAGCAGCGGGAGGTTGCCCACCGCCGTGCACAGGAGTGACCCGGTGAGGTTGTCCAGCAGGCTCAACCCCGCCACCTTCTCCGAGGCGACGGCCTGGCCAGCGGCACCGGTGACAATCCCACTGGTAACGTCGACGGTGCCCAGGTTGCCGGGCAGGGTGATCTGGCCGAGGGGGGCCTGGACCGTGCCGCCCGTCGAGGGGAGCTGGCCGGTGTCGCCCAACAGGTTCCCGTTGTTGATCGCCGAGCCGAGGATCTTGACGTTCTGCAGGCCTATGGCGTAGGCGTCACCGCTGTAGGACACGCCGGTGCCCGTGGCCGCCGCCTGGGGCGTGCTGGCGGCGAAGGCGGGTGCAGCCGTGGCCAGCACCCCACCCACGGTCAGGGCCGCGATGAAGCTCGCGGCCACCTTGAACGGGAATCGGCGCATGGGCCCCTCTCTCTCGTTATGCTCTACGGCCCAATGGGAACCCCCCGGGCGTGGCCTTGTCCAACTAGCTAGCACTATTGAGACGGCATCGTATGCCCAATGTCACTGACTAGTCAAGAGCACCTAGCCCGAATGGGCTACGCGAGGGTCAGCCGATTACCTGGACGACCGTGCCGTAGCTCAGGTAGGGCCATGCCGCTGCTGCGGGGGCGAGCGGGAGCTCGACGCAGCCGAGGCTCTGGGGGATCCCGTAGTCGCCCCGATACAGGTAGTGCACCGCGTCCCCGCCGTTGAAGTACGCCACGTACTGCACCGGGTCGTGGTAGCTGGACCCGTCCAGGTTGTGCCCGCTCATCACCTGGGTGCGCAGCCGCTCGTACACGTTGAAGGTCCCGAGCGCCGTCGGGGCCCCGGTGACTCCGGTGTTGGCCGCGTTTTTGAAGACCTGGCTGCCGTTGTGCCAGATCGTGAGGCTCTCAGGGTGGGTTTCGCTCACCAGGGCAAAGTTGTAGCCGCCGGAGTTGGTCTGGTCGTTGGCCACCGCGTGCAGCAGGGCCCCCCACACGGCTGGGCCGGCCACCCCGTCGAGGGACAGTCCGTGGTCGGCTTCGAATGCCATGACCAGGCCCTTGGTGAGCTGGTTGTCCGAGCCTGCCTGCCACAGCGAGGTGAGGTTGGTGGGCCAGCCGTGGTCACGCCAGGCGAAGGTGCCCGAAGGAGGCGAAAAAGCGGCCGCAGCCTGCGCAGCGGTGTCGGTGGCCGAGATCGAGCTGCCGGATGGCGTCCAGGTCAGGGGGGAGTAGTCGAGCATCGACATGAGCTGCTGGAGGCGCAGCACCGAGCCGTTGGTCACCGTGAAGTGGTCGACCACGCCCTGGGTGAGCCTCGCGCCGGCGTTGGAGAGGACCCCGCTCGAGCCCCCCGGGATGACCAGCTTCTCGGTGGTCATCGGGACGTACCCGCCGCTGGGGGTGAAGGTGAAGGTGCTCGGCGTGGCGAGCGCCCAAGTCCCGGCCACCGCCGGCGTCAGGCTCGGCTTGGGACTGGATGGCGACAGGGCGCCCGAGAAGGACACAGTCACCGTCGCAGCTCCCCCAACCCCGGTTGCCTTGTTGGCGGGGGTGACAGACACGACGTCGATGGGTGGGGGCGGGGCGGTGGTGGCCGTGCTCGGGTCCTTCGCAGACCCTGGGCGGTGGCCAGAGCCCGTCGGGTCGGCGGCCAGCGTGGAGCCGCCGCCACCCTGGGACGCCAGGACGCCGACTGTCACCCCACCGATGGCCAGCACGAGCCCCGCGACAGCAGCACCGACGACCCACGCGGGGGTCGAGGACCCACCCTTCAAGAGGGCCAGGACCCTTCTCGGATGAAACGGGTTGTTTTGGAGGTGCTTTCCCACCGGGACCTTCCTCGAGCCGCGGACCTGGAGTGTACCCCTACAGACCCCTGACGGCGTCGTCAGGTTGCACCTATTCTTTGGCGGGTGACCGAAGCCGGAGAGCGGGCAGGCCAGCTACGCGCGCTCATCGCCCACCACAACGCCGCTTACCACGGCGAGGATTCCCCCGAGATCTCCGACGCCGAGTTCGACTCCCTGGTGACAGAGTTGAGAGCGCTGGAGGCCGCGCACCCCGAGCTGGCCAACCCTGAGCCGGGGTCTGGAGCGGTGGCGCCTGGGCCGGCGGTCGGTGCCCCCGCCGCCGGTGCCCCGGTCGTCGGTGCCCCGGCCGTCGGTGCCCCGCCATCTGCCGTCTTTGCCCAGGTCCGCCACGCGGTCCCCATGATGAGCCTCGACAACGCCTTCTCCGGGGAGGAGCTGGCTGCGTGGGGGGAGCGCCTGGAGCGACTGGCGCCCGGCGCCTCCGCAAGCAAGCTCGCCTGCGAGCTCAAGATCGACGGGCTGGCCGTGTCCCTGCGCTACGAGGATGGGCGTCTCGTGCGGGCCGCCACCCGCGGGAACGGCCTGGTGGGCGAAGACGTCACTGCCAACATCGCCACGGTCGCCGCCATCCCGGCCGTCCTCACGGCCGTCGACGGCCTGGTGCCCACCGTGGCGGAGGTCCGGGGCGAGCTGTACATGTCCCGGCCTGCGTTCGCCAGGCTGAACGCCGAGCGAGCGGCAGGGGGGCTCGCCCTGTTCGCCAACCCCCGCAACTCCGCGGCGGGCTCGCTGCGCCAGAAGGACCCGGCGGTCACGGCCACCCGGGAGCTCCACTACTGGGCGTACCATCTGGCTGAGGTCGAGGGTTGGCCGGCCCTTACCAGCCACCTTCAGACGCTGGAGCACCTGCGCCGAGCCGGGCTTCCGGTGAACGGCGAGATAGTGGGGGTCGGGGGCCTGGCGGAGGCGGCAAAATTTTGCGAAAGGTGGGCAGAGCACCGCCACGACCTGGACTACGAGATCGACGGCGTGGTGGTCAAGGTCGACGACCTCCCCACACGGGCGGAGATCGGGGCAACCAGCCACCACCCCCGCTGGGCCATCGCTTACAAGTTCGCCCCGGAGGAGCGCAACACGAAGCTGTCCGACATCATGGTGTCGATAGGCAAGAGCGGCAAAGCCACCCCGTTCGCCATGCTGGAGCCGGTGGTCGTGTCCGGCTCCACCGTGCGCCTGGCCAGCTTGCACAACGAGGACCAGGTGAGGCTCAAGGACCTGCGCCCCGGCGACACGGTGGTGGTCCACAAGGCTGGCGACGTGATCCCCGAGGTGGTGGCGCCGGTGCTCTCCCTGCGCCCGGCGGGGCTGGCCGTGTGGCGCTTCCCGAGCACCTGCCCGTCGTGTGGGGAGCCGCTCAGCCGGCTCGAGGGGGAGGCCGACACGTTCTGCACCAACCTGGAGTGTCCCGCCCAGCGGGACCAGCGCATAGCGCATTTTGCGTCCAGAGCTGCGATGGACATCGAGGGACTGGGCGAGACCCGGGTGGCGCTCCTCGCCTCCCTGGGGTTGCTCGCGGACGTGGGGGATGTCTACTCGCTGGCCGGGCGGCGCGAGGCGCTGCTCGCCCTGCCGGGCTGGGGGTCGCTCTCCGTGGAGAACCTGCTCGGCGCCATCGAGGCGTCCAAGTCGGCGTCCCTGGACCGGCTGCTGGTCGGCCTGTCGGTCCGCCACCTGGGGGGCACCGGCTCGGTGGCTCTGGCCCAGGCCTTCGGGAGCCTGGAGCGGCTCATGGCGGCTTCGGAGCCAGAGCTGGCGGCGGTGGAGGGTGTGGGCGCGAAGATCGCGGCGAGCGTGGCGGGCTTCTTCGCCTCCGAGCGCAACCGGGAGGTGATCGCCAAGCTCAGGGCGGCGGGACTGGACCCGCTCGGCCCCGAGGCGCCGTCGGTGGCCCAGACGCTGGCCGGGTGCTCGGTGGTGGTGACCGGCACGCTGGCGGGATGGTCCCGGGAGGGAGCCGAGGCCGCCGTCAAGGCCAGGGGGGGCCGCTCGCCCGGCTCGGTGTCGGCTCGGACCACCGCGGTGGTTGTGGGGGAGGGTCCTGGTTCGGCCAAGCTGGCGGCCGCAGAGCGCCACGGTGTGCCAGTGCTGGACGAGGAGGCCTTCGCCAGGCTGCTGGAGACCGGCGACCTGGCTGGCTGAGGCGGGCGGTGCCCGGGCGGGCGGCGAGCGGGCGGGCGAGCGGGCGGGCGAGCGGGCGGGCGACGGGCGAGGCCCTGAGTCCTGAGCCCTGAGCAATCCCAGCACAGCGTCTCACGGTGGCGTACTATTCGCGCTTGCTGGCAGGTCACCCTGGGACCAGGGGGTTCCGGTAAGCGCTGTCAGTCGGAAGGGAGGGATGCCCGCTATGGCAAAGGTGGCAGAGTTCGAGTCCAACGACCAAAAGCTCAGGCACTCTCTGGGCCCCATCCAGTTGCTGCTGCTCTCCTTGGGGGCGATCATCGGCTCAGGGTGGCTGTTCGCAGCGCTTGCGGCGGACTCGACCGCGGGGGGTGCGTCGATCGTCTCGTGGGTGGTGGGGGGCATCCTGGTGCTGTTCATTGCCCTTACGTACTCGGAGGTATCGGCGATGCTGCCCCGCTCGGGCGCCGTCGTGCGCTACCCGCACCTCACCCACGGCGGCTACACCGGGTTCATCCTGGGGTGGGCATACACACTCGCCGCCTCCTCGGTGCCCGCCATCGAGGCGATTGCCACCGTGCAGTACCTGGCCCCGCACGTGCCTGCGAGCTGGCACCTCCTGGTGAGCCACACCAACGAGAAGACCCTGCTCCACTTCCCGGAGGGCTTCCTGTTCACCCTCGTCCTGCTGCTGTTCTTCTTCTTCGTCAATGTCGTGGGGGCCAGGTTCCTCGGCCGCTTCAACAGCGGCGTGATGATCTGGAAAGTGGGCATCCCCGTGCTCACCTTCGTGTTCATCTTTGCCCTGTCTTTCCACTCGGCGAACCTCACAGCCGGGGGGAGCTTCACGCCCCTCGGGACCAAGGCGATCTTCGCGATCATCCCCGGGGCGGGGATCGTCTTCTCGTTCCTGGGCTTCCGCCAGGCGTTGGACTACGGCGGCGAGGCCCGCAACCCCCAGCGTGACATCCCCTTCGCGACCATCCTCTCGGTCATCATCGGGACGGTCATCTACGTGCTCCTCCAGCTTGCGTTCACCGGAGGCATCAACTGGGGAGCACTACACCTGAAGGTGGGGGACTGGGCCGGCCTGGGCCACATCACGACAGCTATCAGCAGCCCGTTCTACGCGATCCTCAAGTCGTCGGGCATCGGGTTCCTCGGAGCGTTCGCTGCCTTCCTCCTCGCAGACGCAGTGGTCTCTCCCGCCGGGACCGGAGTGGTCTACGAGGGCACCGCTGGGCGCACGGTCTTCGGCATGGGCGTGTCGGGCTACTTCCCCAAGCAGAGCCTGGCCATCAGTCGGACCCGGGTCCCCTGGGTATCGCTTGTGGCGGCCGTGATCATAGGCATCCTGTTCACCATCCCAACCAAGAGCTGGTACGGGCTGGTGGGCTTCGTCACCAGCGCCACGGTGTTCACCTACATCATGGGCGGCGTGGGGATCAAGGTGCTCAGGCGCACCGCCCCCGAGCTTCACCGGCCGTTCCGCCTGGGCCTGGTCAACCTCTGGGGGCCCGTCGGGTTCCTGGCCGCGGTTGTGATCCTGTTCTGGTCCGGCTTCACCACCGACGCCGCGTTGACCGCGGCGATCTTCATAGCGCTGCCGCTGTTCAGCTGGTTCTTCATGGTGCAGAAGGGCTGGATGCCCAAGGCGCCTGCGTACATCCTCGGGGCAGTGTTCCTGGCGGCGTGGATCATCCTGCAGTGGTGGGGCCACTGGGTGTTGTCGTTGCGCCCGGCTGGCGACGCCAGCCTGCACGCGCCTTTCCCGCTGTGGATCGTCCTTTGCGTCGTCGCGGTGTTCGGCTTCTCGGCGCTGATGTGGGTGTTCGCCAAGCCGGAGGGGAAGAAGGTGATCAACAGCTCGTGGTGGCTGCTGTGCCTCGTGTTCGGGGAGCTCGCCCTGGACCGCTACTCGAGCTTCGGGCCCAACGCGCACGCCCACCCGCTTCACCTGCTGAGCTTTCCCTTCGACACCATCTGGGCGCTGGTCTTCGGGTTGATCGTCTACGTCTGGGCGGTCCACAGCGGGTATGCCACCGAGGAGATTGGCGCCATCACCGCCACCGGGACGGGGCTGATCAGCGAGGACACATCCCTCTCCCCGCCCGCCCGCCAACGTCGCCGGGCGCCCAGGCCTGCGGTGGCGGGAGGCTCGGACTAGGGGCGACCGCGGCCCGGCGACCGCGGCCCGGCGACCGCGGCCCGGGCGCCCTGCGGCCCGGGCGCCCTGCGGCGGCGTGGGACCGTCCGCCCCTCGCCCCCCTGGCGCTTGTAGCCTCGTGGTGTGGCGCAGTCCCGTGTCGAGGATCAGGTGGGGCGGGTCTTCGGCGACCGCTACCGCCTGGTCGGCCTCATCGGCAGCGGGGGCTCGGGATATGTGTTCCTGGCAACCGATGACCGCTTGGAGCGCCAGGTAGCGGTCAAGCTGCTCCACACCGGCCTGGCGAGCGACGATGCGTTCCTTCGCAGGTTCCGCGCGGAGGCCAGGGGGGCCGCGGCCCTGAGCCACCCCCACATCATGGGGGTGCTGGACTGGGGGGAAGAGGCCGACGGGCCTTACCTGGTGCTCGAGCACCTGGGAGGGGGAAGCCTCCGGGACCTGCTGGACAGCGGGCGCCGCCTGAGCGTCGAGCAAACGGTGAGGGTGGGGCTCGAGGCCGCCGGCGGCCTGGCTTACGCTCACCGGCGTGGGGTGGTGCACCGCGACGTCAAGCCGGCCAACCTTTTATTCGACGAAGACGGGCGGTTGTCGATAGCGGACTTCGGGCTGGCTCGAGCGTTGGCCGAGGCCGCCTGGACTGAGCCGATGGGGGCGCTCATCGGCACGGTCCGGTACTCCTCACCCGAGGCCGCCCAGGGCAACGTCGTGGACGGGCGTGCAGACGTGTACGCGCTGGGCCTGGTGCTCATCGAGGCGCTGAGCGGGACAGTGCCGTTCGGTTCCGACACTCCGCTGTCGACTCTGATGGCGCGCGTGGCAGCGCCACCAGCGATCCCGCCCTCAGCCGGGCCCCTGCGCCCGGTACTGGCGGAGATGACCCAGGTGAGCCCCGACGAGCGCTTCGATTCGCAGTCGGTCCTCAGCGCTCTGGAGTCGCTTGCGGGCGAACTGCCCCGCCCCGCCCCGTTGCCGCTGGTCCGGCGCGGCGTCGACGACGATACGACGGCTCCCCTGCTAGTGCCCGCCGGGGGCCTGGCTGGCCCGCCGCCCGCCTCCGCCGGCGGCTTGCCTGGCCCGCCGCCCGCCCCTCCCGCCACGGCTGGCCTGGCGGCCCCCGCCGAGCCGGGCGGCCCCTCTCCCGCCGACGCGGCCCGCCGCCCCGCCGCCGGCCCGGCCGCCCGCCCTCGCGCCGCCGACCCGGCCGGCCGCCCTCGCGCCGCCGAGCCGGGCAGGCGCCGCCGCCTCTGGCCCTGGTTGCTTGCGTTGTTGGTGGCGCTGCTCGTGGCTGCGGGAGCGGTCCTCGGAGCGAGGGTGCTCCTCTACGTCCCCAGCTACCACACCCCGGACCTGAGCAAGCTGTCCCCCGCCCAGGCTCTGGTGAAGCTCAAGCCCGACGGCTTCCACCTGGCCGAGGGCGCGCCCGCCTACAGCCCCTCTGTACCGCCGGGCGAGGTCGTCTCCCAGTCGCCCGGCACAGGCGCCCTGCTCAAGCGGGGCTCGACGGTCCACGTCCGTGTGTCCAAGGGGCCCCAACCGGTCGCAGTCCCCAGGATCACCGGCTTGACCAAGGCGTTGGCGCTGGCACGACTGAAGTCCAACGGCCTGGTCCCCAAGGTGGCCAACTCCTACAGCGAGTCGGTCGACAGCGGCGACGTCATCTCCTACTCGCCAAGCACAGGCGCCCACCTACCGGGGACAACTGTGGACGTGACCGTGTCGGCTGGGCCGAAGCCCCGCGTCGTGCCCAGCTTCGCTTCGGGCACCACTTACGGGCAGGCCGTGTCGGCCCTCCAAGGGATGCAGCTGAAGGCTAAGAGGACCACCGCCTACAGCGACTCGGTGAACGCGGGAGACGTGATCGGCTCCAGCCCAGCGGCGGGGGCCAGCGTGCCCAGGGGCTCCGAAGTGACCCTCACTGTCTCCCTCGGCCCACACATGGCCACTGTTCCCTACGTGTACGGCCAGACCGGCGCGGCGGCCTCCCAGCAGCTGAACAATGACGGCTTCAAGGCCCAGGTTTTCGGCCCGGACCTCCAGGGCGGCTCGGTGGTCCTAACCAACCCTTCCCCGGGCGAGAGCGTGCACTACGGGTCCACCGTCGACGTGTTCGTCCTCTGAGCGCCTGAGGGGGCGGGGCCACGCCGGGCAGCATGCACGAGCTCGTACGAGTAGCGTAGGTGTACTGCTCCATCGCGTCACCGGGGTGTCCGGCTGGGGCAGAGGTTGGTCGGCATGGTCGTAGTGGTCATCGAGGGGAACAGCCTCGGGCTGGGCGTAGCCGCAAAGGACCCCATCCCCTGCGGGGGTGGCAGGGGACTCGGTGAGCTGCCACGGGCCGTGGCCAACCTGGCCACAACAGCGAGTGCTGCTGCTGCCGTGGCTACCCGTCTCCGAGGAGATGAGGCGACCTCCGACGACCGCTCGATTGCCACTCTAGCCCTAGGGCAGGGAGGCTCGAAACTCGGCCTTGACTTAGGCCAACCGATGGGGTATCCTGAATGAGGGTCCCTCGTCAAGGAGGGTCCCTCGTCAAGGAGGGTCCCTCGTCAAGAGTTGTCTCATGACAGGGGGTCCCCGCATGAAAACGAGGCGCAAGGGAGTGGTGCGCCTGCTGTTGTTGATGCCAGTGCTCACAACGTTCGTAGCCCTGTTGCTGTTTGCTCCTGCAGCGATGGCCGACAGTTACGGGTCCCAGTATCATCAGCACACGTCGCTGTATAATTACTACAGTAGCGCTGCGTGTGTGTCGATCGGGGAAGACACGTGGAGCATTCCGTCTTATTTGATTGGTGCCTGGCAAGCAGCCGTGGGGTCGTCCCACGATGGTGGAACGTTGTCGTGGAACGCAAGCATCGAAGGCTGGGTGGGTATCAGCTACACACCCTCCGGCGACTGTCAGGATGCTTACAACGTCAACAGCTACGATTTGGTGGTCCATGGCGATCTGTACAAGTGGAATGGTAGCGCGTGGGGCCTGTGCTCAACCAACCAAGGTTCGGTCTACGGGCCGTACTGGGCCTCAACAAGTGCCGTCACATGGGGCCTCAGGGTCTACGGCTCTGGGGTTCTGTGTGGTGCGGGCTGGTACTACTCGGACGGCACAGGGCGAGTGTTGCAGAACGGGCATTGGCAGGGCTACGAGCCCTATCTGACCAACGCCGGCACCTGGATCTACATCCAATGAGGAGAGTCCAATGAAGCTAATCCATCGGCTCGGCATCGGGGCCATCGCACTGGTCGCCGTTGGCGGGAGCATCGCTGCGACGGGGCTTGGCGCGTCAGCCTCCTCCACACACCCCCCCGGGCACACCCGCCCTGCCTTGCCCGGGCAACCCATACCGCCAGCCCCTCCTCGTCTCAACGCTGCCCACAAGATGATGTTGGTCGGGAGAAACGGCAAACCAATCATCGGGAAGAGCGGCCGGCCGATCATGGTGACCGTCGGGGGTCCTCCCCCCGCTCTCCCCCAGCCGGGCTCGGCTAGGTTCAAAGCCATCCACTCGCACCAGAAGCCACTGAGCGCGGCTCAGAGGGTCGCTGCAACGGGACCCGTGGAGATCACCATTCCCCAGCAGTCAGATCAGCAGAAGGCGGAACAGTTGGCCCCCAACCAGGCTGTCGTGCCGTAGCTCACCGTTCCCCGCGGAGGACCGATTCTAGGGCTCCTCACCTAGGCCTAGGAGAAAATGGCTGCTGGTCTGCTGAGCCGTTTGGCGAGCGGGCCGGCTTCAATCAGCTGGCCCCGCCGGGCTGGCCCACAGGACCCGAGGGGGCAGCGGCACCGGCGACGGCTGGGGATCGTCACCTCAGCAGCACCGCCCTCTCGCGGATCCTGTGTCTACGGCTATTCTACGCGAGCCCCATGCCGGTGAACAGGGCTATTGTGCGAATAGTCATTTGAGGCTAGTTACCGGCGTCAGCTGGTGACCTCCTTGATCCGGGCGGCGAGCGCCACGGTGGCCACGTCTACAGAGGTCGTCTGCATGGCGATGAGAAGCTTCTGCATGTCCCCCTCCACCTTGATCTTGCCCGCCATCCACGCCTGCATCACCGTTCCCTGGTTGCCCTCCACGAACAAAGCCCTCGCCGTGAGGTAGTCCAGGGTCACGCTGAGGTCCACTTTCTCCAGGTGGCCGACATCCATCTCGATGTCACCGGAGGTGGTGTCGAAGCTGGCGTCGATGTTCCCGGCCCCGAAAGGCACCTCGGTGATCACCAGGTTCATCCGCACCGCTTGGCGTACCGGCCGCATCCGTACCCGGTACTCCTCGCGCAGCAGCCTCACCTGCTCGACCCACTCGTCGGTGAGGAAGGCGTAACTAGTCACTTTGGGGCTCCCATGCGGGTCGGCTGTGCAAAGCTGTGGCGGTGGGGAACCCTATCCTGCCCGGTGCCGAGCCCCAGTCCTGGCCGGGCGGGCCCGGTGGCGCCCTGGTGCTCCACGGCTTCACCGGCAGCCCCCAGTCGATGAGGTCACTGGCCCAGGCCCTGGCGGGGGTGGGCCTGGCGGTGGAGCTCCCCCGGCTGCCGGGCCATGGCACCTCGCTGGACGACATGGTCCCGACGCGCTGGGAGCACTGGGCTGAGGTCGCCGAGGAGGCGTACACCGGGCTGGCGGCTCGCTGCCGGGGCGTGATCGTGGTCGGGCTCTCGATGGGCGGGACCCTGGCATGCTGGCTGGCCGCCCGGCATCCCGAGGTGGCAGGGGTGGTGGCTGTCAACCCCTTCGTCGAGTCGCCGGCGCCCAGCTTCTTGGACCTCCTCAGCGGGCTGGCTGATGCCGGCTTCGAGGTGGCGCCAACCGGCATCGGCTCGGACATAGCCGACCCCGAGGCCAGCGAGCTCACTTACGAGGGGACACCGATCCGGGCGGCAATGTCGCTGTTCGAGGCCACGGCGAGCCTCGACCTCGCCCCTATCGCCTGCCCGGTGCTCCTGTTCCAAAGCCGCCAGGACCACGTGGTGCCCCCGCCGTCGGGCGACCTGTTGGTCCGGGCCACGGGAGGGCCAGTCGAGCGGGTCTGGCTGGAGCGCAGCTACCACGTCGCCACCCTCGACTACGACCACACCGAGATCGAGTCCCGCACCGTCGCATTTGCGAGGAATATGCTCGGTTGAGCCGCACCGCCGTGCCCTGGAACCCGAACTGTGTCAAGTTTGTATGCCATAGGCATACAAACTTGACACAGTTCATGCGCCGCCCGCCCCTGGGGCACGCCGCGGCCTATGCTGGGCCCCCGTGGCCGCCCCCATCTCCGCCTCGGACGTCGCCCACGTGGCCCGTTTGGCCCGCCTGGACCTCACCCCCGCCGAGGTGGAGCTGTTCGCCGGGCAGCTGGCTGGCGTGCTGGAGCACGCGGCCGAGGTGGCAGCCCTGGACACGACCGGTGTGGAGCCCACCTCCCACCCCCTCGCGCTGCGCAACGTGCTGCGGGAGGATGTCCCTCAGCCCTGCCTCTCACGCGAGGAGGTCCTGAGCCAGGCGCCGGAGGCAGAAGCCGGCCAGTTCCGGGTGCCCCGCATCCTGGCCTAGTGCTGCGCTCAGCAGCACTAGAAGCGCCTAGGCGGTCGTGAACGAGAGCTTTGGCGATATCTGGGGTGCGGTGGCCCAGGTCAGGACCGAGGCGCCGGCGCTGGTCCAGGGGCCGCGGCGCCTGAGCTGGGAGGTGTTCAGGGAGCGCTCCGCCCGGCTGGCCGCGGCGCTCGGGGCCTGGGCTGTGGGACCGGGGGCGAATGTGGGCCTGTGCATGCGCAACCGCCCGGAGTACATGGAGGCCACCTGGGCGGCGTTCAGCCTGGGAGCGACCCCGCTCAACCTCAACTACCGCTACACGGCCGAAGAGCTCGCCTACGTCCTGGCCGACGGGGATGCTGCGGTGGCAATCTGCGACGGCGCAGCCGCTGGGGTCGTGAGCCAGGCTGCCCGCCAGGCCGGGGTCCGGCTGGTCGAGGTGGGCGCCGCGTACGAGCAGCTGATAGCGCACCCGCCGCCACCGCTCGAGCCGCCCGGGCCCCACACGGCACGGCGCGCTCACTGCCCCAGCGGCGACGACCTCTACATGATCTACACCGGCGGGACCACCGGCCGGCCCAAGGGAGTCGAGTGGCGCCACGAGGACCTCGCTGGCTGGCTCAGCTATCCTGCCTACGAGGCCGCCGGCCTGCCGTTCCCGACCGACGCGGCCGACGCCGCCCGGGTGGCCGAGGTCGCGGCCCTGGACGGGGACACCCCGGTCACGCTGCTGGCGTGTCCTTTGGTGCACGGGACAGCGTTCTTCTTTGCCCTGTGCGCGCTGGAGCTGGGGGGGTTGGTGATCATGCTGGAAGGCAGGTCCCTCGACGTGGACGAGATGTGGAGGACGGTCGAGTCCGAGTCGGTGACCCAGATGGTGATCGTCGGGGACGCCCAGGCTCGCCCTGCCGTCGAGGCCCTCGACCGGGCCTTGCACGCCGGCCGGCCGTACGACACCTCCAGCCTGCGGAGGGTGTTCAGCTCGGGGATGTGCTGGAGCGCAGAGGCCAAGGCGGGGCTCCTCCGCCACACGAAGGCAACCATGGTCGACATGCTGGGTTCCAGCGAAGGGGGCCCCTTTGGGATCGACCTGGTCGCGCCAGGCGATGTGCCCACGACCGCCAGGTTCTCGATCACCGACCGGGCGGCTGTGCTACGCGCCGACGGGACTCTTGTCGAGCGCGGGTCGGGAGAGGTCGGCAGACTTGGGATCACCGACCCGATTCCGCTGGGATACCACAAGGACGCCGAGCGAAGCGCCGCCACCTTCCCCGTCTACGCAGGGCGGCGTTGGTCGTTGCCGGGCGACTTCGCCACCCTGGATGCCGACGGGACCATCCGTCTGCTCGGCCGGGGATCGACCTGCGTCAACACCGGGGGCGAGAAGGTGTGGCCCGACGAGGTGGAAACGGTCCTCCTGGCGCATCCATCGGTGGGCGATTGCGTGGTGGTGGGGGTGGCCGACGATCGTTGGGGCGAGGCCGTGGTCGCGCTGGTGGCACTGCGCTCGGCGGGGGCGGACCTCCACGCTTGGCTGAGGCCGAGGCTGGCCGCCTACAAGGTGCCCAAGCGCTTCGTGGTGGTCGAGGCGATCCAGCGCAGCGCAGCCGGCAAGGCCGACTACGCCTGGGCGATCCGGGCGGCAGCTGGCGGGTAGCGCCCGCTGGCAGTTGCTCAGGCGGCGTCGCTCTGGCGCGGGTCCGGCTCGATGAACACGCCGTTGAGCGCCGCGTAGCGCTCGATGTCCTCGTTCGGCGGCTCCACTGAGACGATGGCCACGATGCCCGTGATGTCGTGCCTGCGCAGGACATCCCTCCTGACGACAGAGCGCTCGACGTCGCCCCGATGTACCCTCCAGGTCGTCTCGGCCACCAGGACCACTGGCTCCCCACCTGGACGGCTGATCCCCCGGGCCAGCACGTCCGCTCCGTTGAGCGTGTCGTAGTCGTCGTCGCTCATGTCCTCCTTGCCGACGTACTCGAGCAACTCGTCCAGTTGCAGTAGCTTGACCTTCTTGGCGTGCCGGCGGAGGTAGTAGCCCGGGTTGAAGCGGATCTTGGTCTCCAGGACCTCGCCCTTCAGCTTGCCTGAGTCGTCCCTCAGGCGGGCCAGGTCGCGATCCACCGCGTCGAGCCGTCGGTTGGTGGTGGCCACGAACGCCCGCATCTCCTCCACGAAGGCGTGCATCTCCTCCACGAAGGCGGCGAAGCGCTCGGGCAGGCTGAGCAGCTCCGGCGTTAGCACCTCCCGGCGTACCTCGGCGCGGAACCCCGCGTCCTGGCGCAGAGAGGCCAGGAACCTGGCTCGCTCGTCGGAGGTAAGGGTCACCGCATCAGATAATAGCAATGGGGTGTATCACCTGCCTTCGGCATTGCTCTAGCCTAGCTCGGGCCCCAAGATCGGCTGGGACCTGCCTCCTACGTCCCGCACGGTGGGCGGTACGGGTCCCCCTGGACGTACTCAGACCATTCGTCCCTGGTGATGCCGTCGCCAGCGGCGGCGCAGATCTGGCTGGCTGCCGCGGCGGGCTGGTAGCTCCACAAGTGCAGAGCCCGGTCGCTGCCGCTGGCGGCAAGTAGGGGCCCGGCCGGGCGGGGTCGAAGCCGACCGCGAACACCGAGTCCTCTGCCGCTTGCAGGTCGGCCAGGATGCGCGGGTGGCTCGGGTCGCTGAGGTCCCACAACCTCACGGTACCGTCGGCGCTCCCGGCGACGAGGGTCCGCCCGTTTGGCGTGAAGGCGGTGTCATAGGCGTAGTTGGTGAACCCTCCCGGGCTTTTCAGTAGCCGGGGTGCTCGGGGCTTGGCGACGTTGTACAGGGCCACTTTGCCGTTTGTGCCCGCCGCGGCGAGCAGGTTCCCGTCGGGGCTGAATTACAGTCCCAGCACCTCGCCCAACGTGGCGTTGAGAGGCAGCAGGGGAACAGGCTGCGCTGGGTCCGCGACGTTCCAGAGCCGCACCTGGCCGCTGTCGTCGCTGGCGGCCATGACCTGGCCATTGGGGCTGAAGCCGATTTGCTCCACCAGCGGCTTGTTGCCGAGCAGCGGAGGGCCAATTGGGTGGGGATGGCTGGGGTCGCTGACATCGATCAGCTGGATTTCGGCCCGCGCGTTGGCGACCGCCGCCAGGGTCCCTTTGGGGTTGACGGCACCGGAACCCGCCACCGGGCCGAAGCTGGGCGCCACGGTGTCGGTGAACCTGGGTGCGATCACCCAGGGAGTCAGCGCCTCACTCAGCGCGAGCTGATCTCCTCGGCCAAGCCCACAGAAAATAAGAGCCAGGGGTGCTCCAGGGCTCGGAGGCCTCAGGCTGAAGGCGCCAGCCTGGGTAGGACCATCGCCTCCAGGGGTTGGTAGGCGCCCTCCTTGCCGTGGCGCAGGGCGTAGACGCTCATGGCCGCCAGGCCGACGAGCCAGAAGAAGATAACGATCACGTAGCCGACGGTCGGGTTGGTGTGGATGGAGATGGTGGTGACCAGCACCACCCCGAAAGCGGCCCCGATCCGCCCGATGGCCACCGACGTGCCCACCCCGGCGCCCCGCAGGTGGGTCGGGAACAATTCGGTGAAGGTGGGGTAGGCGGCGGTCCACGCTGCGGTGCCGAAGCCGTTGGAGACCATGAAGGCGATCAGCACCAGGGCGTAGCCCTTGGTCTGGGTGGCGATGGCCAGGAAGCCGACGCCCAGCGCGGCTAGGAAGTAGCACAGCAGCACCGTTCGGATGCGGCCCAGCTTGTCGAAGACCAGGGTCATCAAGCCCCCTCCCACCAGGGCCCCGACGCTCCCCAGGATGTAGAAGATTGGTATCTGGTTGTTGGGTATCCCTATGGCCGGGAAGACCACGAGCGGCATGAAGGCAAAGATGCCGTAGTAGCCGAAGGCCTCCGACAGGTCCAGCGTTGCTCCCAGGGCCAGGCGGCCGGGGTAGCGGTGGACCAGCTCGGAAAGCGCGGCACCGAAGCGGGGCTGGGCCTGCTGGGCGGCATACGCGTCGCCCACCTTGTCCCCGCCGATCCCGGCCTGGGCCTCCAGCTGGGCGACGATGGCCTCGGCTTCGTCAGCCCGGCCCTGGCTGGCAAGCCACCGGGGTGACTCGGGGAGCCGGCGGCGGAAGAAGAGCACGATCACCGCCACCACCCCTCCCAGGGCGAACCCGTAGCGCCAGGAGGTGGCGTCGCCCAGGGCCAGGGTGTTGAGAAGCAGGAAGGCCAGCACCCCCGCTCCAATAGCCCCGATCGACCAGAAGTTCATCACGGCCGCGCTGGCCACCCCGCGCACCCGTGCAGGCATGAACTCCGAGATGGCCGCGTTGATGACCGGGTACTCGGCCCCCACGCCCAGCCCGGTGATGAAGCGCAGCCCGATCAGGAACCACAGTGTGGGGCTCAGGCCGGTGATGATGGTGAAGCTGGCATACCAGACCAGGGTGGCCACGAACAGCCTGCGCCTCCCGAAGCGGTCGGCCAGCTGGCCCCCGATCGCGGCCCCGAAGAATATGCCGATCAGCCACGAGAAGGTCACGAACTGGCCTGCCAGCGGCGAGGCGTGGAAGTGGGCGTCGAGCGGGTTGATGAAGTTGCTCACCATGTTGATCTCGAGGGAGTCGAACAGCCACCCCACCCCGAGGGCTATCAGGATGGTCGTGTGCCGGCGGCTCCAACGAAGGCGGTCCAGGCGCTGGCCGAGCGTCAGTTCCACGATCAATTCTCCCTTTTTATGGTTGAGCACCCGATTTCTAGGGCGCTGTCGTAGGTGGCTAGGTCGGCTGCCCGCTGGGCTGCCACTTCTTCCCGGGTGAAGGTGTCGAGCCAGGAGCGTCCCCGGGCTAGCTCGTCCCAGCAGAACAGCAGGGCCACGGCACCCATGTCGAAGTGGGCGGCGGCAGAGTAGACCGCGGAGGCCTCCATGTCCACCCCGACGACCCCTGCCCTGGCCCATTCAGCTACCTGGGCGGGGCCCTGGGTGAGCAGGGCCGAGGTGGTCACTGTGGTCCCCCGGTGGGTGCGCATTCCCCCCCGCCCCAGCGCCCCGCAGGCCCGCTCGACCAGCGCCGGGCTGGCGTAGGCCAGAGCCGGGCCGCCCCCCGCCGAGCCGCCCCCCGCCCGGC